>JAPLYB010000044.1 GCA_026395795.1 Candidatus Pacearchaeota archaeon | reverse complement strand
CGCTTATGCCAGCAACCTTTCTTGCTTGATAAACTGTTTTTCCATCAGCTAGCTTTCTAAGTGTCTCCGTTATCTTAGATTTGTTCAATTTCATAGGGCTAACTAGAACAGCCTTATGAAATAGTTTCGGGATAATACAGATACTGTAATAAGCATAACCTTTTTAAACTTCCTTTTTATGTGTATGGATGCAATTTTGTAATAAGTGTGGAACAATTCTTGTACAAAAAGTCAAACGATTTGTTTGTCCTAAATGCGGTTTTGTTGGAGACAGCAGCATAAAACTTACTGCTTCCGAGAATATTGCTCCAGAAGCAATAATAGGAGTCATGAAAGAGAAGGACGGCAATGTTTGGCCTGTTGTAAATGCTAATTGCCCTAAATGCGGGCATGACGAAGCTGAAACCTGGTCAACTCAGATGAGGGCCGGAGATGAAGGAGAAACTGTCTTTTTTAGATGTAAGAAGTGCAAAATGACTTGGAGAGAAAGAGAGTAGGTCATCTTTCTTCATTCTAAAGTTTTATAAATTATTATTCTATGAATTAACTATGTGCTAGAAAACAAATAGTTGTTTTCTGCGCAGCTGAAAACGAAAGTTTTCATCTGGACTCGTAGCTCAGGTTGGTAGAGCACCTGACTCTTAATCAGGGTGTCGCAGGTTCAAATCCTGTCGGGTCCGTATAGAACTTTTCGACAGGATTTTTCAAATCTCCTAAAAAATGTAGAAACATTTTTGGGATGCTGAAAATCTCCTGATTTTCAAGCACTGTCGGGTCCGCTTTTTTTATTTAGAATTTAATTTTATCGTCTTCTTAAGAAATTGAGAATGCTTCTTCTTGTTATCCTTGTAATCTTGGGTTTTCCCCTCTTTTCTCTTTGTTTTTCTTTTTTATAATCTCCTTCGTTATGCTTACAAATTGCGCAAAGATACCTATTTCTAACCTGATAAAGAATATCCGACGCACCGCATTCTTGACAAGGTCCTTCCTTAACCCAGCGGTCTGTACCAGTTGCTTCAATTCTTTTCCATTTCTCTTTTTCTTCAAAAATACGCATTTTTTGAGTTAGAATATCAAATAATTCTGGTTTGATCTTTAGGATATCTTTCTTGGTTATTATCCCCACCATCTGGCCTTTTATCAACACGGGAAGTTTTCTTACATCTTTATTTTTCATTATAGTCATTGCTTCCTCTATATCAATACTTGGGGAGACTGTGACCAACCTTTTTCTCATGATATCACCAACTTTTCTATCAATTACTTTCTTATTTTTTACAAGAAAATCAAGAATGTCTCTTTGGGTTATTATTCCAATTGCTTTCTTCCCTCGAACTATCACTAAAGAACCTACATCTTTTTTACTCATAACTCTTAAACATCCGTATACTTTTGTTTCTAGAGGAACAGTTACCACCCCTCTTGTCATTATATCACCAACTTTTATTCCGGTCTTCATAAAAACAATAAAACGACGAAATTTATATACTTTGTGTCACTGAACTTTTCAGAAAATCCTAGAAAAACAGAGGTTTTTCGGGATGCTAAAAACTGAAAGTTTTTGAGTAGAGTGAAGAAGATTTAATAAATATGAAAGATATGCAATGATATGAAAACTGCTATTCTCTTTTCAGGTGGAAAAGATTCTTGCCTTGCTTTAAAATATGCTCTTGAAAATACTGATGTGCGTTGTCTTATCACCCTAGTTTCTCAGAATCCAGAGAGTTTTATGTTTCACACCCCGAATATCTTGCTTGCCCAAAGACAAGCAGAAGCAATTGGTCTGCCTATAATCATGCATCAAACTTTAGGAGAGAAGGAAAAAGAGCTTGATGATCTTGAAAAAGCTATCCTTGCAGCGAAAAAAAAGCATGGTATTGAGGGAGTTGTAACTGGAGCTTTGGCTTCTGCTTATCAGGCTTCAAGAGTACAGAGAATCTGTGATAAACTTGATTTAGAGTGTTTTAACCCTTTATGGCAGAAAGACCAGTTTGAGCTTTTAGAAGAACTAATCAAAAATAAGTTTGAAGTGATAATTGTAGGTGTTTTTGCTTTAGGCATGGATAAACTTCTCGGAAGAAAGATTGATCAGAAATTCATTGAAGATATTAAGTTATTGAATGAGAAATATGGTGTAAACCCTGCAGGAGAAGGGGGGGAAGCAGAATCTTTTGTTCTAAATGCCCCCTTTTTCAAAAAGAAGATTGTTATTGAAGAGAGCCATGTGAGTGGAGAAGGAGAATCAAAAATTTTAATGATTGATAAAATTAAACTTGCTGTTGAAGGAGGAAAATGATTTTAATAATAAATATCTGTAAAGAAGAATTGCATGAATTAGAATTTATTAAACCTGTTTTGAATATTGTAAAATCAGGCAAGAAGAAATGCATTGTTGAACACTATCTGAAAATTAAGCCAAAGGTAATTGAAAAAGCAGACAAGATTATTATTTGTGGAACTTCTTTGAAGGATTTTGATTATCTTGAAGGTAAAAATAAGTTTAATTTTCTTAAAAAAACAGATAAACCGGTGTTGGGAATATGTGCAGGAATGCAGTTGATTGCGCTTGCTTTTGGATGTGAGGTTGTTAAAGGAAAAGAAATTGGGTTGACTAGAATTAAGTTTGATAAGGGGTTTTTAGGAGCTGGAGAGGGAGATGAAAAAGAAATTGATGTTTATGATTTGCATAATATGATTGTCAAAGATGATAAGAATTTAAGGAAAAATTTTGATGTTTTTGCTTCATCTCTTTCAAATACGGGGATTGTTCAAACTGTGCAGGCAATTAAGCATAAAGAAAAGGAAATTTACGGAACGTTATTCCATCCAGAGGTAAGGCAAAGGGGGATTATAACGAAGTTTATAGAGTAGAGAGATGCTGTAAGGTTGTAAGATGGGATACGTGCCAGAAAACATAGAAATCTTTTTAAATTAGGATAAAGACTATATCATACTAAGGGGGACAAAGAACTAGTTTTTTAGATTAAAAATGACAAATGATAAACAGCCAGTTTATATACTGCCGGAGAATATCCAAAGAATGATAGGAAGAGATGCTCAGAGAAACAACATTTTAGCTGCCAGACTTGTAGCTGAAACAGTTAAAACAACTCTTGGACCAAAAGGAATGGATAAGATGCTTGTGAATTCTGTTGGAGATATTACTGTTACAAACGATGGTGTGACTATTCTAGATGAAATGGAGATAGAACATCCTGCTGCAAAAATGATGGTAGAGATTGCTAAAACACAAGAAGCAGAAGTCGGAGATGGCACAACAACAGCTGTCATTTTGGCTGGAAGGCTGCTTGAGAATGCTGAAAGACTTCTTGATGAAAAGATTCATCCAACTGTTATTGCTCGAGGGTACAGAATTGCTGCTGAAAAAGCCCAAGAAATCTCAAAAGATCTCGCGATTAAAATTTCTCCAGAACAAATTAATTTGTTAAAACAAGTGAGCATGACTGCGATGGTTGGAAAAGGGGCTGAACAAGCTAAGGAGAAATTAAGTGATGTTGTTGTTAATGCTATCTTGCAAGTTATGGAAAAGACAGAAGAGGGAATTAAAGTTGATAAGGATAATATTAAGCTTGAGAAGAGAAAAGGAGAAGGAATTGAGAATACAGAATTAATCTCGGGAATAGTCATTGACAAGGAAAAAGTCCATTCTGACATGCCTTCTCAAGTTAAAAATGCAAAAATTGCTTTGCTTGGTGCTGCCGTTGAATTAAAAAATCCAGAGACAGACACTAAAGTGAGCATAACTGCTCCTGATCAATTACAAGCATTTCTTGATCAAGAAGACAGATTGCTAAGAGACATGGTTGCTAAGATAAAGAACTCTGGAGCAAATGTTGTTTTATGCCAAAAAGGAATTGATGATATTGCTCAGTATTACCTTGCAACAGAAGGGATTTTAGCTGTTAGAAGAGTTAAGTCAAGTGATATGGAAAAACTTGCAAAAGCAACTGGAGCAAGAATTGTAAGCAAATTAAGTGAGTTAAGTGTCAAGGAGCTAGGATTTGCAGCACTTGTTAAAGAGGTCAAGGAGCAAGGTTTTGATTCTAGTGAAGGATTATTGTATATAACTGGATGTAAAAACCCTAAAGCATTGACTATCCTTATTCGCGGATCAACAGAACATGTTATTGATGAAATTGAAAGAGCAATAAAAGACGGGATTGGAGATGTTTGTGTTGCTCTTGAGAAAGGGCTTGTTGTAGCTGGTGGAGGTGCATTTGAGATTGAGCTGCAAAAGAGATTAAGAAGATTTGGACAGGGAATAAGAGGAAGAGAACAACTTGCTGTTAATGCGTTTGCAGATGCACTTGAAGTTATTCCAAGAACTCTTGCAGAAAATGCTGGTTTAGACCCAATTGAAATTCTTACTGAATTAAAGGCAAGACATGAAGAAAACAAATTTACATTTGGATTAGATGTTTCTTCAAATGCAAGCAGTGGTGGAGAAATCAATGACACTTTTGGCAAAGGAATTATCGAGCCTCTTGAGATTAAGATTCAAGCTTTAAGATCAGCAAGTGAAGTTGCTATCATGATTCTAAGAATAGATGATGTTATTGCATCTTCAAAGAGCGGCGGAAGTATGCCGCCCGCAGGCGGCATGGGCGGATATGATTAAAAATGGGTTTACTTCAAAAAATAAAACATAATTTTAATGTAGGAAGAAAGGACGTAATGAGGTTGCGTGTTCTTTATGATTGGGCAAGAGTTGGCAGCCCAAATTATCGTGATGTACAGCTCTCTCCAGGGTTCGCGTTTATAGGAACAATATATAACATAGTGAAGTTTGGCAAAGAAATAAGGTGGATCCCATATACACCCGGTTTGGATATTTGTTTACCGACAGAAAGAGAAATAAAAGAATATAGAGAAAAAGCTGCAAAAATTGTTAGACAAAGTAAAGAAAGAGGATTATTTACTAAATTAGGTTTTTGGTTTCAAGAGTATTCTATAATGCCTGATGATTATCAAAGAGTTTTAGATTTGGCGACATAGCTTCAAATCAATTTGAAGTGATCGCTGGCTTTATAAAGAACTTCTTTTTATTATTTTAGGAGGTAATGCACAAAAAACAGAAGTTTTTTGGTACGCCGAAAAACCCTGTTTTTCAAGCGAATATAAACATGCAAGAGCAAAAATCAGACAACGCATCTAACAACGCAGTTACTATAACATGGATAATTGTTGGGGCAGTGATTGTTTTAGCTGCTGTAGCATTGATTTTATTCTTGAGTCTAAGACCTGGAATAACTGTGAATGCGAATGGAATTGCACAAGTAAAAGCAACTCCTGATTTGGTGAGTGTTTATCTTAACGTTGAAACAAATGGTTCTGATGCAAAAGAAGCTAAAGATAAGAACGCAGAAATCGTTGATGCAGTTATAACTGAATTGCTTAAGAAGGGAATTGATAGAAGCAACATAACAACTGAGAATTTCAACATCTATCCAGATTATGACTGGAGTACTGCTGGAAACGGAAGAATAATTGGATACAGAGCAACTCACTCAATAAGAGTCCAGCTTTTGGCGAACAATATGAATCAAGCAGGAGATGTTATTGATGCTGGTGTTGACAATGGGGCTTTAGTTTCTTACATAAACTTTGAGTTAAGTCAGGCAAAGCAAAATGAGTATAAGGCACAGGCTTTGAAAGAAGCAACTCAAGATGCAAGGATTAAAGCAGAAAGTATTGCTGCAGGACTAGGAAAGAAAATCGGAGCAGTTGTATCGATACAAGACTCAAACTTTGATTACTATCCTTGGCCAGTGTACAGAAATGATGTTATGTCTTCTAGTGGATATGCAGAAGCGAAATCAGCAGTTCAAACAAACATCAATCCAGGACAGCAAGACATCAGTGCACAAGTAAGCGTTGTGTTCAAAATAATTTAATTTAATTTTTTATTTTTATTTTAATAAGTTTTATAATCTATAGAACCCTGTAAATTAAAAGCATAAAACTGAAATATGACAAAAGTAAATTACCACGTGCATACAACTGGTTCAGATGGAACTCTTTCTCCCAGACAGATTGTTGAGCAATCTGTCAAAGCAGGAATAAAATACCTTTGTTTTACAGACCATCATCCATTTCCTAAAGACTTCTCGAAATTTGGATTAACACAAGATTATTCACCAAGGACCTGTAATAGTTTAAAATATTATTCTGAAATTATGAAATTAAAAAAAGAATTTAAGGATAGGGTTGATATTTCTTTTGGGATAGAATTTGAATATCTTGATGGTTTTGTTGCTTTTAATAAGAAAGAAATGTTAAAGAGAAAATATGATCTTATTATTTGCAGCGTGCATTTTATCCCTAAAAATGATATCTTCGTTGAAGTTCCATGGGCCCCTGAAAATTGGAAGGGATTTATCCAGCTATTTGGAAGCATCAAAAACGGAGTGATCGCTTATTATGATCAAATCAAGAAGATCGTAGAGCTGAATCTCTGCGACTGTGTAGGACATTTTGATTTAATAAAACTTTATTATCCAGATAATTGGAAGGAAATTGAGAAACAAAGATGGTATAAAAAGGTTGTTTTAAATATTTTAGATGAGATTAAGAAAAAGGGCTTGTGTATCGAGGTCAATACTTCTGGATTTAGAAGACTTGTTAAGGAGCAATATCCCTCTGAATGGATTTTAAAAGAAGCTAGAAAAAGGGACATTAAAGTTATCATTGGAAACGACTTTCATGGAAAAAATCAGAATCCAATTGACGAATATCTTGATGAAGGAATAAAAATTGCAAAAAAAGTTGGTTACAAATCTGTTTTAATTTTTCACAAAAGAAAACCTGCTGAATTATTAATTTAAAATGAATAATAAATATCTTATGTTTGATTTGGAAGATGAAAAATCAAGAAAGCTAGGAGAAGCGATTTCTAATCCAAATTGTAAAAAGATTATTAATTTGTTAGCTGAACAAGAATTAACGGCCTCAGAAATTTCTAAAAAACTTAAAATTAAGCTAAATGCTTTAGATTATAATTTGAAGAAATTGGTCGGGGCGGGAATAATTGAAAAAAGCAAGCATTTTTGGAGTGTTAAAGGCAAAAAGATTCCAACGTACAGGGTTGTGAACAAAGTTATTGTTATTCAGCCTAAAAAGACTTCAAATTCAAATGTTTACTCTAAATTAAGAGGGTTTATCCCAGCTATTCTTGTTTTAGCTTTATTGACTTTAGTTATTGCTTTTCAAGTTAATCAACAGATTAGTTCTCCTAGCTCTTATAATGGTTTTGAAGATTCTTTAAAGACTGCGGAATTTAATAGTTCATCAGCAAGTGAATCAAACAGTACTGATGCGATAATTGTTGGATTAGAAATTCAAGAGTCACCTAGTTTTTTCCAGCCATGGATGTGGTTTGCTCTTGGAGCTTTGCTTGCGATTATAATCATAATTGTTGTGAATTGGAAAAGGTTATAAAGAAAAATTCGAAAAAACCATTCTCTAGTCTTTTATTCTTGCTCTTTCCAATTTTTCTTGGACATATCTTATTGATCTTGAGATGCCTGTGCTAAATAAACCCTTTAAAGTTTGAGCTGTGCTAGAAGATTTAACAATTTCGACTAGGGCTTGTTTGACATGCACTCCAAAATCTTTTGAACTAATATTGCATTTTTCAACTCTAGAGGAAAGCTCTCTTGGAAAAAAATTATAAACATACTCTTGTGTTCCAAGGTTATTCTTCTGATATTTCTCCCCCTTTTTGAGTAATACATGAAGTAATTCCCTTGAATCAAGCAATGGATGATACATCCCCTGAAGCCTAGCAAATTGGCATTCTACAATTCTATCAACTTTTCCAGGGTCTACACCAAATTGCATTCTTGAATCTCCAAGATATGAAAGAGAAATTATTGTTTGGAACAATTGTCTTTCTGTAAATTCTTCTGGAAGAAGAACCAGAGAAACTAGCATAGCTTTTTCTAAGTTCTTTTTCATAGCTTCTTCAATTGCTGGGTGATGTTTAAGGATGTGAACAGGTTTTTGCAGTCTTCCTGCAACATACAAATGTGTCCAATTTAATAAATCGTCAATAATGGCATCTATTGATATCACGCCATATTTTATCTCTTTGTCTTGAAATGGAACAAAAGAATGATAATATATTCCTGCACCTGTTCTTTGAACTGAGGCAACAGTTGCTGGACCGAGGGTTCGCGCAACTAGAGAATAATCTTTACGGTTCTGCGAGAGATTTTTTTTATGCCATTCGACTGGATTTTGAACTCCAAAAACAAAATCCATCTGTGTTGATCCTTTAGGAGCTTGTTCTAGAAAGACCCCCGAACCATATGCAAATGCAAAATCGGGGTGATATTTTTCAAGCAATCTTCCTGAGTCAAAGGGCAAGTTGGCTTCCATTTTGATAAATTAGAAAAATAAGATTAAAAGGATTGTTGTAATAAAAGGATTGTTTCTCTTTTTTAATCATTTAATCAATAATTCTGTGTTATCCCGTTATTATTTCCTAACGATACATTTTCTCGGGTTTTCATTTTCTCATTTTTCTTATAAAAGCTTGTGACGGTGTTTCTAGTTCATCAAACTTTAAAGATTTATGCGGCTTAACATCATTGTACCAACC
>JAPLYB010000014.1 GCA_026395795.1 Candidatus Pacearchaeota archaeon | reverse complement strand
TACCAGTAGAATTAAAACGATATCCTTGTTTTAGCAATTTCGAGCTTTTACAAAAAGGACATTTCATACATCTCACCTCCTGTTATAAAAACAGGAGATGAAACTATATAAATCTATCTGACGTTAACTATACAGTATCTCTTTTTGATTCTGTAAAGTTAACGGGTGGTAAATTACTGAAAAATTGGATTTTGTCTTCGGAAGATACGTTGTTCTGGCACAAAAAATAGAAATCACATAAAAATTAAAAAAATCTACGATAAAACCAATCTCATCACCTTTTAGATTAACAATATCTTTTTGTTTAAACATGGACTCTCGTGCAGTGCTCACGTGCGTTCGCGCGCCGCGGCGCGCTCACGCTCACTTCTCAAAAAATTTATAATTGTTAAATTCTATTCTATATAATGAATATAAAACATAAATCAGATAAGCATAAACAAATTGCATTATGGGCAGCGAACTGTGCTGAGCAGGCACTTAAATACGCTCGAAAAAGAGCACTTTTTCGGCGCCACAAAAACTCGAAAGTTTTTCATGGTTTTGAAAAAAAATATCCAAATGATAAAAGACCAAGAAAAGCGATAAAAGCTGCAAGAGATTGGGCATTTGGAAGAATTACTATAGCCGAAGCTCGAAAATTTGCTTTAGATTCTCACAAGGCTGCACGAAAGGCCAAAGACCAATCAGCAATGGCTGCTGCCCGCTCAGCAGGACATGCTGCTGCAACAGCGCATGTCTGGAAACATGCTTTTGCTGCTGAAAGTTATGCTGTTAAATCTCAATCATTAGTTCTTTAAATCTGAAATTCTAAAAAAGTTATGGGGTTGTAGTATGCTCAAAAATCATAAGATTTTTGGCACGCCAAAAACATTTCTATGTTTTTTAGCGTAACTTGGTTAGTACTAACCAAGAAATCTATTTATACTGAAAATTCTAAAACAAATCTATCGGGGTTGTAGTATAACTTGGTTATTATTCGAGGTCCGGGACTTCGTGATCTGGGTTCAAATCCCAGCAGCCCCATGAAAGTCTTTAGGATTTGAACTGGGTTCATGCTCAAAAACACAATGTTTTTGGCACGCCGAAAATGTCATCATTTTCAAGCGAATCCCAGCAGCCCATAGATTCTTAAACATGGCCAAGCATAATTCTTTATGAAAGGGAATTTGATTTTATTTTTTATTTTATTGCTTACGGCAACAATTTTTATTAATGGATGTCAAAAAGATAAATATGGGTTTGAGTTTAGTTCTTCTTCTTGCAATCTAGAGATGGGACAATATAATCGTTCATCTCTAGGAATTAATAAAACAGATTGGATAAATAACAATAAACTCCAAATCACTGTTTTGGTAGAAAGAAATTGTGCAGATGTTATAAAAGAAGGATATTATCAAATTAATGAAAATAAGGTAAGTTTATTTTATGATGTTGAAGAATGTTCTCCTTGTACAACCTGTTTATGTGTTAAAAATTTGACATATGCATTTAGCAACATCCCCAGAAAAAATTATACCTTTGAACTTAAAGAAGTCTAAATTTTCTAGAAAAACTTAAAAACAGAATTTCCCTATTTCTTTCATGACAAAATGCTCAAAAACAGGATGTTTTTGGCACGCCGAAAATTCAAAGAATTTTCATGCGGAGGGTAAAAGATTATATCTCTCAGCAATAGCCACGTTAACAGGAACAATTATTGGTGCAGGGATCCTTGGAATCCCTTATGTTATCGCGAAATCTGGCTTTTGGGCGGGCATGCTGAATATATTGATCCTTGGTGCGCTTATTCTTTTTGTTAACCTTTATCTGGGGGAGATAATCCTCAGAACAAAAGGTAGACATCAACTTCCAGGATATGCTGAAAAATATCTTGGAAAGAAAGGAAAAATATTAATGGTTATTTCAAGTCTGATATTTCTTTATGGAGCATTAACAGCCTATGTCCTAGGAGAAGGAGAAGTTTTAAGTTTTGTTTTTTTGGGTTCAACACAGTTTACTCTTTTGTTTGGCTTGATTTTTTTTATTATAATGGCTGTACTGGTCTATTTTGGTCTTAAAACTCTTGAAAGGTGCGAGCCCATTGGTTTAGGAATTGTTTCAGCGATTATCCTTTTGATATTTTTCTTCTTTCTTCCAAAAATCAATTGGCATAATTTCTCTTTCATGTCTAGCAATCCAATAAACTGGTTTATGCCTTATGGGGTTATACTCTTTGCATTCCTTGCACTCTCTGCTTTGCCGGAGATGAGAGAAGAACTTGCAAAAAATGAAAGAATGTTAAAAAAAGCAATAATAATCGGCAGCGTAATCCCGATTATCCTTTATATTCTATTCACCATTGCAGTTTATGGTTTTGCAGGCCAGGCAACGCCAGAAATCGCTACAACTGCTTTAGGCAAACTTCCTTCAGCTCTTGCTATTTTTACAATGTTTACTGCATTTTTTGCTTTAGGAATAGCACTTAAAGAAGTATTCATGTTTGATTTCAAAATAAAACACGACAAAGCATTTTTGTTGGCAATGGCCCCGGTTCTTGTTCTTTCACTTTTAATAATCATCTTTAATCTCCTTGATTTTATAAAGATTATAAGCCTAATCGGGAGTGTTGCTGGGGGGTTGGCAGGCATCCTTATCCTTTTGATGCTAAGAAAAGCTAAAAAAGAAGGAGAAAGGAAACCAGAATATTCTATCCCATTAAATTGGTCGCTGATAATCATTTTAGCGATAATTTTCGTTGCAGGAATTGTATATCAATTTGTTTTCTAGATGAAAAATTAGACAAAACAAGTTTTATGTTGTTACTTTTAAAAGGTAACATGACGTAAGATTTAAAAAGGGAAAATGCCCCGGTTTATTACAAATCTTAATTTTAAAAAGATTGTAGAGAAACAAAATGTCAAAAATAATAGTAACCAATGGTAATAGAGAAATAAACATAGATCATAACACTTCTGAAGGAAGAAGGAATTTACTTCTCCACGAAGTGGGCCATTGGGCTGTCGCAAAATATCTTGGATACACGCCATTGAAACTTGTTTTTGATATAAAAGATGAGCGATTTTATATTGACACCCCCTTAAATCCTAAAAACAGGGCTATTTCTAGAACCGAAACCTTAGAAGAGAACATAGAAATTAGCTTGGGTGGAAAAGTTGCAGAAGATTTATGCGGCTTTCAGACAGCTGGTTTTTTAGCAGGCGACCTAGTTCATATTTATGGCTTTCTTCAGCAACTTCATCAAACTCGAGGAGCAACTCTTCCTTTTGAGAAAATAGGCGATCTTTTAAGAGATTATGAAAGACATTTGGGAAGATACGAGGAAAGGACCAGGCAAATTTTGCAAGAGATGGGCGGACAAGAGCCATTAGAAGGAACAACAGATTATCTTTTGAAAACCTATATCGAACCAGGAATAGCAGACCCACAAAATCGTAGAGGGACATGTCTTACATGGGACTAGCTACAAAATTATTAGAGCTACTTTTTTAAATTCTAATTTCTCCTTTATTTTATGATTCCTGCACAATTAGAATTACTTTTGAAAAAGCAGCATTATGCTCTCGTCGGAAAGAATAAACATTCTGCTGTTCAGATATGCAATTATACAAAACAAAGCATTCGAGGAAAAGATATTTGTTATAAGGAAAAATTCTATGGAATTAAAAGTCACAGATGCTGTCAGATGACTCCCGCTATTGAATTTTGTCAGCATAAATGTGTTTTTTGTTGGAGGGCGATTGAACATAATCAAGGGATAAACATTCCCAAAATTGATAATCCAAAAGAGATCATTGACGAATGCATGAAAGCCCAGAAAAAATTACTTGCCGGGTTTGGTGGATCAAAAGATGCTGACAAAAAGAAATTTCAAGAAGCGCAAACCCCCAACCAATTTGCAATTTCTTTATCAGGCGAGCCAACAATATACAAAAAATTACCAGAATTGCTTGATGAATTAAAGCAAAGAAATATTACAAGTTTTGTTGTTTCCAATGGAGAAAATCCAGAAATGCTGAAAAAGATCAATCCAACTCAATTATATGTCTCTATGATCGCTCCCAATGAACCATTATTCAAGAAGATCTCAAACTCTTGTTACAAGGACTGCTGGAAAAGATATCTCAAAGCATTAAAACTATTAAAATTAAAATCAAAGACAACACGAACAGTTTTGCGTTTAACTTTAATAAAAGGACTGAACATGCTCGAACCAGAAAATTATTCAAAACTTATAACACTCGCAACTCCGGATTTTATCGAGATAAAATCATACATGCATGTTGGTTTTTCTCAAAAAAGATTGAAAAGGGAGAATATGCCCTTGCATGAAGAGGTAAACAAATTTGCTCAAGAACTTTTGAAATTTTTGCCAAACTACAAATTAATTGGTGAAAAAGAAATCTCTCGTGTTGTTCTACTGTCGAATGGGAAGAAAAATAAGTTAATAGCTTAAAAATACCCTTTTTCTAATCATCTTTCCGTTGAGGAACTCAGCAATAAATTTATAAATCTTTCTTTGCCTTCGGCAAAGAAAATCGAAAGATTTATAAATATACTTTTACAAAACTAAGTTATGGCAGGCGAAAAACCTAATATCAATATTGTATTCATCGGTCATGTTGACCATGGAAAGAGTACAGCCGTAGGAAGATTACTTTATGAAGGCGGTGTCTTTTCAGAGCAAGAATTAGCAAAGATGAAAGACATAGCTGAAAAGCTAGGAAAGAAAGGATTTGAATTTGCATTTATTATGGATCGATTTAAAGAAGAGAGAGAAAGAGGAGTTACAATCGATCTTTCTTACAAGAAAATAATCACAAAGAAATATGCAGTTACAATCATTGATGCTCCAGGACACAGAGATTTCATTAAGAACATGATTACGGGTACAAGTCAGGCAGATGCAGCTATTCTAGTTGTTGCATGCCAGCACGGTGTCATGGCTCAAACAAAAGAACACTTATGGTTATGTAGAACAATGGGTGTTGAACAAATTGCAGTTCTTATCAATCAAATGGACACAGTAAAATATGATCAAGCAAAATACAACAAAGTTGTAGAAGACTTGAAAGTATTGCTTAAAGCTGTTGGTTACAAGCCAGATAAAATGAATTTCATACCAGCAAGTGCCTATGTTGGAGACAACATTACAAAAAAATCAGACAACTTAAAGTGGTACAATGGTCCGACATTACTTGAACAATTTGATATTTTTGATATGCCAAAGAAACCAACTGATTTACCTTTAAGAATGCCTATTCAAGATGTTTACACTATTACAGGGGTAGGAACAGTTCCAGTTGGAAAGATTGAAACAGGAATAATCAGGCCAAATCAAAAAGTTATAATCTTGCCTGCAAAAACCGGAAAAGGAGTTATTGGTGAAGTAAAGACAGTTGAGATGCATCATGAAGCACTTAAAGAAGGGATAGCAGGAGACAATGTAGGGATAAACATTAGAGGAGTAGGAAAGCAAGACATAGCAAGAGGAGATGTTATCGCATGCATTGACAACCCTCCAACAATTGCAGAAGAGTTTACAGCACAAATTGCTGTAATCAACCATCCCACTGTTATTGCGAGAGGATACACTCCAGTTTTACACGTTCACACAGCTCAAGTTCCAGTACAATTTATATCATTGGACAAAAAGCTTGATCCTAAGACAGGACAAGTTTCACAAGAAAATCCAGACTTTTTAAAGAATGGAGACGTTGCAATTGTCAGGCTAAAACCAATGAAACCAGTTGTCATTGAAAAACAATCTGTCAACCCGCACATGGCAAGATTTGCTATTAGAGACGCTGGACAAACAGTTGCTGCAGGAATCTGCATCGATATTGTTGCAAAGAAGTAGTTTCTGGTTTTTTTGATTTAGATAATTTTAATCTATTTTTCAATCCAATAATTAGAAGAAAATTATAAGGCACGAGATTTTCCAAGAATCCTTTCCCTGTTTCTTATGAACGCTCCCACTAGATTATCTAATTGGTCTAGTCTTTTTTTGGAAAAATCAAAATCATTTTCTTCTACTTCCCTTTGCACTGCAGGATGGGTGTAATTCATATCAACACTCATTGCTCTCTTTCCATCAAATATCGCATTCATAAATGGAATGAACGTAGAATCCCACAAATCTCCATTTCCTTCACGCTTTCCATCATAATCTAAAAGATAATGAGAAGTCTCTTCTCCAGGTTTTTGGTCCAAACCACACATCAAGCTTTTTGCCAGTTATTTGTTCCCAGCACAAATTCCCAAGTGGTTCTGCAAACTGTTGCGCAGTTGGGTAAGATTCAAGTGATCTTCTTCTTGGAACAACAAAATCAGCAAGACCCACGAGTATAGGGGCAGCAGTCTTTGAAATTTCTGGAATATATGGCACCTTTTCAGGTTCTGTCCACACAATAATTTCTCTTCCAGTATTGTAAGCTGCTTCGATTGCTTGTCTTCTCCCATAGCCCATCGTTGTACCTTTCGGTTGCATGATCACTCTTGCACCATATCTTTCAAATTGCCTTAATATCTCTTCTGGAGACCCGCCGTCAACAACTATAATTAGTTGTCCTAAGTCTCTCGCCTTTCGTATAGTATTTATTGCAAGAATCGCCCTGTGAGTGTCGCTTTCATTTCCTGGTCTGTAGAAAGTTGTTGTAGCTACAGCTGTAAGCCTGTCATACGCCTGTTTTTCTCTTTCTAATAATTCGGACATGTTTTGCAAGAATTATTGAATATTTATAAATCTTTCATCTTCAGATTTCATAATAGATAAATAGATAATAAAAAGAAATATAAAAAACAAAAAAAACAAAAATTAAAGTAAAAGTTATTTACAAGCTGAGGAACTCAATTCTGTCGGAGGTTGAAGCGAAGTTGTTAGCAATCATGACTTTGCATCCAAGGTCTTCTGCAGCACGAATTATGCTGTTGGTTGCAACATCATCAATTAACAAACCAAATATCTTTCTGTTCCTTCTTCCCATGCCATGCAAGTTCTTTAGCAAACTATTGCTTGAAACATGGTCTTCTTTCAATTCTCCATTTTCCTTTGCTATAATAATTGCTGATTTTGTTCCCTTGATCTCTTCGAATCTGGTCCCTAGTTTTTTCTTGTCTTCTTCTGTCAATTGTTCCTGAGTAGTTTCTTCTTTTTCTGTTCTTTCATATCTGTTCTCTCTATAGCTTCTTTCACTAGATCTTCCATCTCTGTCTCCATTTCTATCAAAGTACTTCCTCTTGAACTCATCAACGGCCATTCTAGCTCTTAAACAAAGGTTAATTTCTTTCTCAGTTAATTCTTCAACTTCTTTACCATCTGGTGCGCGAGCAATAAATGCAATTTCTGCATTACTTGTTGCATCTTTTGCATTTAACACTCCTCCACGATCTCCATCCACGAAAAGAGTAATCTTCTTTTCTTTTCCTAGCTCAACTATTGTCTTTGGAAGCGAGGTCCCGTTCATTGCAATTGCATTTTTTATACCTGCACGCAATAAAGTCATGACATCTGCTCTTCCTTCTACAACAATGATCTCTGAACTAGATTCGATTTCTGGCCCAGCTGGCAAAAGTTCTTTTCCATACTCTTGAATTTTGGCTGTTTTTGCGTGATCCATAACTTGTTGTTCCATTTCTCTGGATTCAGGAGAACTTTGATTCATCTTTTCCATAAGCTTTTTAGCTCTTTCAAGAATGTATTCTCTTTTACTAGTTCTAACATCTGATAGATCTTCTATTTCGAACTTAGCATTTGCAGGTCCGATTCTATCAATAGTTTCAACAGCAGCTGCAATAATTGTTGTTTCTGCTTTGTCTATTGAAGTTGGAATCTCTATCATTCCTGTTGTCTTAGAGCCAGTGTTGTCAAGAGTTACTTCTATTCTTCCGATTTTTCCTTTCTTTTGTAATTCTCTTAACTCTAAATCTTCTCCTAGTAATCCTTCTGTTTGTCCAAAAATAGCCCCGATTATATCTGGTTTTTCAACTATTCCCTCTGTCTCAAATTTCACTTTTATGATATATTTGATTGATGGCGGACTTATTTTTCCCATTTTATTGTTTTTCTTAAATTTAATTTATAATTTATCAACACCGAAAAGAAATCTATCTTAACCCATCTCTATCTAACATCTCTTCTTAATAGCCAACTAAAATGCTTAAAAGTTTTCGACTTTTAGCATGCTGAAAAACCTTTGTTTTTCAATCATAAGCATAAAGTTAAGCTATGATAGTGAATGTGATAGTGAAATTAAATAATAATTTCCTTTCAGTTATGCTTGAAAAAGAAAACTTTGACATTTTCTTTTTCGGCATCACAAAAACTCTGCTTGAGTTTTTTATGATATGTGATAATTATTATCCGTCTTGAAGGTATATAAAGTTTACGATGTCAAACTTTATATTCGTAATATTCCCCCTTATGCTGTGTTGTATGATTAAGGCCTTATGAGGTCAATAATGTGAACCTTAATCTTATATCTCTTGAATAAGGGGGTTATAGATTCAACATCTTTGGTGCTCATCATAAGAACACTATTGCTGATTTTGGTGTATTTTAAGGTGCTAAGTGCACCTTTTCTTGTGTAAGTATAATTTCCCTTATTCGAATGGTCGGTGTATCCATAAAGCGCCCTATGGATAAGTGTCTTTTTTGTAACAGGTACTTTCTTGAGATCGTACTTCAGAATCGAAATCTTTTTCATGTATATACTAAAGAACAACAATATATAAATATTGTTACGTATATTTGAATATACGTATAATGGTAAATGAAAAAAGATGGGGAAAGAAGTATGTAGACAATAGAAACTGGCAGGAATACACCGAAAAATTAGTCATGCGAGGCTATTTTTACTTTAATCCAGAATTTCTGAACAAATGGAATGAAGAATTAAAGCAAATGAATGCCCGCAAGATTGGACAGCCATACCTTTATCCAGAATCTATGATAAAATTTCTTGCAGTGCTTCATTGCAAGTTTGATTTTAGAGCATTGGAAGGGTTTATGAGGTGGCTGTCTGAAATAAATAAATTTAATTTTCCAGTTATAGATTATAGCCAAATTTGCCGTCGCTATAATGCTCTTGAAATTGATTTCAAGATTCTTAAAGAGGATATGAAAGATTATCTTCTTGTTGGTGTTGATGGCTCGGGAGAGAAATCAACAAAAAGAGGGGGATGGATGAGAGAAAAATGGAAAACAAAGAAAGGCTGGATCAAAGTTGTTATCCTCGGAACTCCAGACGGGAAGATTATTGATATAAGAATTGGAACAGAAACTCTTGATGAAAGAGCTTCTGTTCGTGGAATGATCAGGAACAATCATAAAAAAATAAAGAAAGTTATTCTGGACGGCTGGCATGATTGCAGAAAAACCTTTGATTTATGCGAGCAGTATAACATAGAAACTGCAATCAAAATAAGAAAAAATGCCCAGACAAAAGCAAAAGGTTCTCCGAGAAGAAGAAAAGAAGTTTTATTTTATAAAAGCATGACACACAAAGAATGGGTCAAGAAGAAAGAATATGGTTTGAGATGGCCTGCTTCAGAAGGCATTTTTTCTAGACAAAAAACCATTTTTGGCGAATATGTTTCTGCGAAAAAGAAAATAAACATGTATCATGAAGTTAAGCTGAAATTTTGGGCAGTAAACAAACTTAATGAGATAACATAAGAAGTGTTAGAAGAAAAAGTTGTTGCATTTTTTAGGAATCATGCAACAACACATAGTGCCTGATATATAACTGAGTAAGTATAAAGCAATACAAAAAGCCCAACAAAAGTTTTATAATTGTGAAAGTTGTGCGTATAGTAACATGATCGCTAATGATCTTCGGGTCACTAGTTCTTTTAATTTTTTGTACAGGAATCCAAAATTTTAAAAGCCCCTTTCTCTCTGAATTTATATACGCCTCTGTAGCTCAGTTAACAGGGATTTTCAAACACTTAACTAATCCTTATACATTTAATTATAGGAAGGGGGGTTTATGAATAATAACATACACTTTGGTGATCACAAGGTTGCCGGATGATCCCTTTTTATCTTTCTTTAAAGTTAAAGAATCTTATGGTTATGCTTGAAAAATAAAACTTTTTCGCGCATCACAAAAACCCAGAGGTTTTTTATGATATCCATTTTGTATTAAAAATTACAAAATAATTACATTTTGATACAAAATAGCAAGATTTATAAACCCCTTATTCTATAATAAACTATGGTTACAAAATATGACATATTTGAACTAGTCTATAAAAATAGGGCACCAATTAAACCAATAGATGTAGTGAAAAAATTAAATAAAGATGAAAGAGAATATCACCTAATCCATAGATATTTAAGAGAACTTGCAAATGAAAAACTTTTGATAAAAAAGAAACAGGGGTTTCAAACTGAGACAACAAAAAAATCTGAATTGCTTTATAGCTTAATTTATTATTGCTTAAAGAATGGAATAAATTACAACTTTCTTTTGGACAGAAATTTTGCACAATTTGTTTATAAAGGATTACAAGAAGATGAAATTAATTCTAAAAATATAAAACTTAATCCAAGAACCTTAAAGAAGTACGTTGAAATTTTATACAAATATGGGATGATACTGATAATTTCCGAAAAACCACTAAGAGCCAAAATATTTTACAATATTTTGCTTAATAATCTATTAGTTTATTTTGAATATAAACATTATTTTACAACAAAAAAAATAAAAGATTATATCCCCGAAATAAGCAAGGAATTAGAGATTTATCGGAAACTGAGAAAAAAAGACGAAGTAAAGTACCAAAAAATAATTAATGAATTTGAGATTCAGTTTATCTATCACAGTCTTTCTCTTGAAGGCAACCCCATAACCTTGCCGGATACAATAAAAATTCTAAAAGATAAGCTAATTTCCGCAAACTTAAAAAGTATTGATGTTGATGAAATAAAAAATTATCAAGAGGCAATGTCCCAGATGATTATGGATGCAAATGAAAGAAAGCCCCTTAGTTTGCAGATTGTATTAGGGTATCATAAACTAGCGATGAGGCATCATCCGCATCTTGCAGGCAATATTAGGACCATAAATGTATTTATTAAGGGAAATCCAAACTTTAAAATAACCCCCCCTAGAGAAATTAAAGCTGAGTTAGAAAAGTTATTTGATAAATATAACGAATTTATTAAAAGAAAAAAAGTTTCATTAAAAGAAACCTTGCAATTTGCATCTTATTTTCATAATGAATTTCAGCATATCCATCCATTTGAAGATGGAAACAGCAGGACAACAAGGTTAATCACATTTCATTTGCTACAATCACAAGGCATTCCAATTCTAGATATTCCATTTGGATTGCTTGATGAATATATGGATTCTACAAAAGCATCAAAATCAAGAGAAGACAAAGCTCTTTTGAATAATCTCCAAAAGATAATTCTCTTTAATTTGAAGAAGATTAATGATAAATTGACTTCTTAACTGTTCAAAATCTTTTTCTTTCCAATGCATAAAATTTTAATAGTCTTTAAGTGTTTTAATTTAAAACGCCTCTGTAGCTCAAGGGATGAAAACACTGACAACTTTCTAAAGAAAAGAATTAAAAACCAAAAAGTACTGAAAGAAATATGAAAAAGTGGATTTGGGCTTTGATTATCCTGGCCATGGTGGTTATTGCACTTGTCATGGTGTGGAAAGTTCAAACTGGACCAATAGATAGAGTTAATAAAAATATTCCTTCTAATATGTTGTATCAAACACGTTCTGAAAAAATTCCGGAAAATTTTTTGATTGGTACAGTTAAAAATATAAGTGAAGATTCAGAATTAAGTTACAATGGCGTAAATTATGGTTTTTTTGATTCAGAAGGTTTTTACTGTAGAAGCAGTGGAAAAAAAGCAGAAAAGATAGAATACTTTCATCATTCCGCTGGGAAGTTTGTGGCAGGGGGGTGGTATTACAGGGAAGCGTATATCTGTGGAGACCAATATTGGATTTTTGACGCAGGAGACTCTTTTGGTGGTATTTTATATGGTCCTTTTGAATTGTAAATTTAACCAAAGTAAAATTTTAAAAGCCCATTATTCTTAAAAAATAGAGATAAATTTGTTAATTTATCGTCGAGCGCCTCTGTAGCTCAGTTAACAGGGTTTTCCAAACACTGTAAGTTTTAATTATAGAAAGAGTTGTTTCTCTTATTTATTGCGGGTTTATGAAAGATGATGAAATATTTGTAATTTGTTGTTATAGAAGGTATATTCAAATAATCAACGAAAAATCAATCAACCAATAGTTTTATAAGGATTCAAGTTTTGTATATAATAACATGATCGCTAGTGATCTTCGGGTCACTAGTTTTTTTAAAAAATGGTGGATTGTATTATTTTTATTGATGGAGCTTATCTTTCTTTGGTTTCTAAGTTTCTAGGAAAAGGAAAACCACTTAGATTTGATATAAAGAAATTTGCTGAAAATCTTGCTAAAAAAGAAAATTTGTTTTGCAAAGAAATCTTTTATTATAATTGTCCGCCTTTTCAAGGAACACCACCAACAAAAGATCAAGAAATCAGAAAAGCAGGATATGATAAATTTATTTCTAAGATTAAAGTTTCTGGAATTAAGGTGAGAGAGGGGAGATGCCAAATGATAGAAAATGAATATACGCAAAAAGGAGTAGACGTATTATTAAGCATAGATATAGTGAGGAAGGCTGAAAGCATTAAAAATTTTATTTTAATTGCTTGTGACAGCGATTTTGTCCCTGCAATAAAGGATATAAGAGAAAAAGACAAAGTTAAGGTAATTTTGTATTATTTCAGAGACAGAAATCCAAAATTTTCAATGTCAGATCATATTCTAAGTGTTTGTGATAAGATAGTCAAGTTAAGAAGAGAAGATTTTGATGATGCACCATTGAAGAAATGAAAAAAGCGAAAGAAAAGAGTGCAAGAAAATGGGAGAGAGAAAATGCTTAACTACTTAAGAAGGGATGTAAGGGATAGAGTTCTGAATTAAGAAAAGAAAATTAGACGCACTAGGAGATGTTGTTAAGTGAAGGGAGTTAATTTATTATAAAAATAATGTGACAAACATTAAATGTAGTGTTTGTCTTCTTTTCATTTTTTACCGAATATACTTTTAAACATATTCCATAACCTACCAAAAAATCCGTTTGGTTTGCTCAAAACAGAAACATCCAAAACATAATCTTGTTCAAGTTGGTCTTCTACAGTCATACTTCTACGACCATTCCAAGTTACATCCGTTACTTCAATGTAAACTATTTGATTTTCTGTACTATTAAAAGTAGCACTAACAATTGCCCCATCATTTGGCGATTCTGTACCAGCCCGGTTTATTCTGTTTTGATCATAAATCGAAATAGCCATTCTATGATGGACATTTGGTTTCATAACAATACTTAAATTTTGATCTTTCTTTAAAGAAATTTTGTAAAAATCATTATCGTCTTTCCCTAAAAGCCATCCTCTTTGATTAAATCCTGCTTTAATATCCATCGCAGAATCAAAATCGGGTCCAGCGTCTGTTTTCAATTTGTTTTGATCAGCAAGATCGTATCTATCCTCAAAGGTAACATTGAGAGAATATTCTGGAAATTTTCCCATTTCTTTAACATCTCCAGAGTTCCAATCTTTTGCGTATACGATAATATAAAATATTTTTTCTTCTTTTTCTCCGGAAGCCCAAAAGGTTTTTATTAAATGATCTACATCTGAATTATCATTCATACACCACGCACTATCTGACCCATCAAGAAATTCTTTTCTATCATCAAAAAAATTAACAGACCAAGTAGCATACATTAAGCAACCCTTGGCTCTTAACTCCACGTAGGTCATTTGTCCGGGTTTTAAATCAACTTTATAATAATCTTTTTGAAAAGGGGTAATTGATCCTTGATACATTCCACTAGAATTTATCAATTGAGCATCATCAAAATTTTGCCAAGTAGCTGAGACAAATGGAAGAATTAAGAATAAGGCAATAAGTGAGATAAATAAAGCATACAAACTTTGAACACCTTTTTTCATGGTTGTTAAAGGTTTTCGGTGTTTTTAAATTTTTTTAGTGTTTTTTATAGATTGTGTTTACTCAAAAGGAACAAGTTTAGCACCCACTAACTTAACAACATATCAGAAATATTTAAAAAACTCATAAACTTAAGTAAAACATGAAAAGAGGAAATGGATTGTATTTAGTATTAATTGCATTATTTCTAATAACAATTTTATTTGTGAATGGATGTGGAACTACAAATCCGGGGGATAATCAAAGTAATGAAACAAAGGGAACTCAACTTTCTGGCGGGCAAGAGAATAATGAAAATAAAATTTTGATGCCACAACCAATGGAATTATGTGGCAATTTCAAATTAGCAGAAATTACCCTTTCGGGTTTTATTGTTCAAACAAACAATCCGACTAAATGTAATCTATGTTCAACATCTGGATGTAAGTTGTGCAAAGAAACACAAATCTATTCACAAGCGTACAATCCACAAGTCCATGGGGAGAGCATGGATGAAGGACTTTGTTGTTATGCTGATGATGGGAAGAAAATTCTACTTACAAGTTGGCAGGAAAATGAAAATTTGCCTGCAGATGTTATAACTTGTCGTACGAATTTGCTTTTAAAGAAAGATAAATGCTATGGTTATAAAATAGATCTAGATAAAACTATTCGCGGAGGGATAACTGCTACCAAAGTAGACGAAGAAGTACTGGGGGCTGGCTGTGAACTTCACTCAGAATGTGCAATAACCCATAATTTTGGAGACCTCAGCTATGAAATGATTAATAAAAACAAGTATACCCAAGAATATCCTTCAATTCTTTCTCTGGAAATAAACTTTTTTAAGAATAATTGGTCTGTAAGCGTACAACCTTACTTCGAAGATAGATCAATTTGCCCAGATGAAGAAAGAGCTAAATACTCTCCTGAAAGCCTTATTGAAGAACTTAAGATAGTAACAAAAGAAATTGATCAAGCAATTCAATAAATTATAATCAAAAAACCTAAAAACTTAATCAAAAAATGAAAAGAGGACAGACAATTTATCTGGGATTAATTGCATTATTCTTAATCACAATTTTATTTGTTTCTGGTTGTGGAAATTCAAGTCAAGGAAATAATCAGGCAAATGGAAATGGGAATACTGGACGTTTTAGTGCTAGCAATAGCCGTGGAATTTGTCATGACAAACTTAGTCAGCTTGAAACATATTTAAGTGAAGCAGGATATAATCTAAGCAATGCAGAACCACCAGCTGAATTGACTTGGGATAATGGCAAACTAGCAAGTGATGGATATCAGTATTGTGAGTATATTGGCGGTAATCCTTTAAATGAAGAGGAGGATAATGCTAGTACTGCGAGGATTACTTACTCGTGGATAAAAAATGCCAATTCAGATAAAGGGGGGAGAGATACAATTTGTCAAGGTCAAGGTAATGTGTATTTACTTCCCGATCTCAGTTACCATGAAACACTTCCTTTTGGGGATCCAAGCTTTGTTGGATATCAGAGCAATGCATTTTACAATGTAGCAGGACCTGGTAAATACTCTGATCAACTCGTTTTATTTATATTCAAGGGAGATCAATGTTATCAAGTTGAAACAGCATACGTAAATGCCCGAGCAGATGTAAGTAGATTAAAAGATGTTGGACAGAAGCTGGGAGCATATTTGGGATGGTAAAAATTAATTTAAATTTTGTTTTCTGTTTTGTATCTAGAAAATTTTGTGTGTTATGAAGAACAAATGCCCCAAAAAGATAGAAAGGATATACCATATACACTGCTGACAAAAGTGGCATTCTCTAGAATTTTTATCGTTGATAAACATGGTTCAGCACCCGCAAATTTCGGGTGCTTAAAATTCAGTGTTTTTTAGCATTTTTTCTACATTTTCTTGCACCCGGTTTCTCTGGGTGCTTAATCCAAACTCAGCATATCTTGGAACTAATTTTTCATTGGAAACAATGAAAAGCCATCTTTCTGGATATTGTTTATTTAGATAACTAACTTTTTCTCTAAGTTGCTTCGGTGCTTTCAGCAATTTTCCTGTTTCAATTTCAATTGCAAACCATTTTCCCTCATGCTTAAATGTAATGTCAGCTCCTTTTGTTAGATGCTCTTCGATTATATCAACTCCAATTTTTTCTAAAAGTCGTTTTACACTCCAAACCAAGAAAATATGCTCTCTTGAATGATTTAATTTTTCATAAGGTTTAATTAAAACCGGAATAAATCTTTTTTCAAGAACATCAAACTGATTAATCTGCTCAAAACCCCCTTCTTTAAGTGCTTCTATTTCCTTGTCTCTTAATTCTGATTTCTTAAATACGCAATTTTCTTCAATTCCAAGTCTTCTTAATAAAATTTGTTTGTTTTGTTCAGTTTCCCTTAATTTTCTTTCTTTTTCTTCAATTCTAGAATCAAGTTCTTTTTCTTTTATTTCTAACTCGTTAACTCTTCTTTCGCTTTCTTTGCTTTATCTCCTCTTAGGCATGTTATTGAACCGTCTATCTGAATATAATCTGGATGATTGTAAACAACGATGCTAATTCTAGGATTTTCTATTAGATTTGGATACTTTCTAAAATCATCGAAGCAATAGAAATATATCTTTCCTTCTTTGGTTTCAGCATAGTTCATTACAGCAGATTCCGGTTTTCCTTTTAAAGAACATGTAGAAATAGTACAATACTTATTTCTTTTCAGAACTTTTTTATAAAATTCAAAAGCAGCCCCATTATCCATTTTATTCTATTATCCTATCAGAAAATTCATGTGCAATGCTCTCTTGCATTAAGTGTTTAACTTTTTCAAGATCTTTCTCTTGAGCAAGCATACAACCAATTTTAACGTAGCATGCCTCGCTTGTCATATTCGAATATAAAACTCCTGCTTTTTCAAGCAATCTTCCATAAGCATAAACCTTGGAATCAACTCTCCCAAAAATACATTGTGTTGTCATACATACAACCATTTTCTTGCATGCTTCTTTGACAGCAGGCAACCAAGAGTTCTTGCCTTCAACAGCAACATGTCCAAATCCAGTCCCTTCTATAACAATTCCCTTATATCCTTTCTTGATATAATACTCTAAAATTTCAGGACTTGCTCCAGGATATGCTTTGATTATCGCGACCTTTTCTTCAAAATCATTCTCCAACTTTGTTTTTTCATTCTCATTTCTTTTTTTGCATTCACTTATTTTTTCTATATTCCCATTTTCATAGATTTTTGCAAGTGGTTCTGAATTAATTGCTTTGAACGTATCTCTCCTAGAAGAATGCATCTTCCTCACTTTTGATCCTAGAATAGCGTAGCAATAATTATCATCAGTTGTTGCATGTCCAACAATCATTACTTCTGCCATGTTTGACAAGGCAACATGAAAAGCGCATTTCAAATTCAAGAAAGCATCTGTTGATCCCCTATCAACTGATCTCTGGCTGTATGTCAAAACAACTGGCTTTCCTAAATCTTTAAGCATGAAAGAAAGAGCAGCAGAAGTGTAATGCAATGTGTCTGTTCCATGAAGAATTACAACACCTTTATTCTCTGGCTTATTCAATAACTCTTGAGTTTTTTTAGCAATTTTCTTCCAATGTTCTGGTCCAAGGTTTCCACTTAATTCTAGAAAAGGCACTTCGATTGCGTTTATTCTTGCAATCTTCTCAAGTCCAGGAACATTTTTCAAGAGTGCAGAAATTTCTGGATTAGGACTCACAGCTCCTGTTTTATAATCAACTTTCGAGGCAATTGTTCCACCAGTAACAATTAATGCAATTCCAGGCAGCTTTTTATCTTGAGCAATCTCTTCTTCCTTTTCATTTTGTTTTGGTTTCTCCAACACATCAAGTTTCAGAACATCTTTTTTGTCAAAACCGATGTTATAACCATTCTTTATCTTGATCAGAATAAAACTCTTGTCTGGGCTTTCAATATAAGCCCCTTCATATTCTTCTTCTTTCCCATGTTGTTTGACAGCAAGTCTTACTTTTGAACCAAGTTCAACATCTGTATTTGTCATAACTAAGCAATGCATTTAGCGTATAAAAAAGTTATGTTAAGAAATGTTACTGGATTTTATTTAATTGTTTTTCTTTTTTTGATTTATTTCTTTTGTATGTTCTGATTTCTTTCCCATAATAATTTTCTAAAATAAAGTCTCCAACTTCTATTGCTTTTTGTCTTTTTTGTTCATGAAAATTAATCTGTTCTTGCAAAGATTCAATTCCTCTTTCAAGTCTTTTTCTTCGATTTGTCATATTCTTTAACCTCTTTTCCAAGTATTTCTGAAAGTTTTTTTACATCTTCTAGATTGATATTAATTTT
Organism: Candidatus Pacearchaeota archaeon; assembly: GCA_026395795.1. Lineage (GTDB taxonomy): Archaea > Nanobdellota > Nanobdellia > Pacearchaeales > UBA284 > JAPLYB01. The sequence goes on along the minus strand of JAPLYB010000014.1, from coordinate 2,976 downwards.
TCCAACTTTTTTCTTGTCTCTAACCGCCCTATATACTCTATAAGCTTCTTCAATATCCGTTCCCCCTTTACTCTTTAGCCATTTTCTAAAAGCATTATTTGAAAATTTTTCTTTTTTTAAAAGGCATTTTATAATAAAAACTCCTCTGAGCCTTAAAATAAGCGAATAAATTGTGCTATCTGAATTATCTTTCATTTCTTTATCAAGCCAAATCATTGTTTTATTCATCTTATTCATCCTTTTTGTATCCTCGAAGAATGTCTTAAAATCTTTTTTTGATATCTTGTTTAATTCGGGGGTAATTTCTTTCAGTAAAGATTCATTTAAGATAGTTTTAGCTTCAAGAAGTCTTGGTAAAATTGTTAAGGGGTTGTTTTCAATAGCTATTTTTATGGTTTTTAGAGGATAAATTGAGACTTCGTATTTTCCAGACGAAATTTCTTTTTTTAGATTGTTCGAAATGACAATTATATCAATATCAGACCCTTTTTGCTCCTCCCCCCTAGCATAACTACCAACAAGATATATCCCCTGAATCTCATTTAAATAAGGTTCGAGAATGTTTAAAACTTCTTTTTTTATCTCATTTGTTCTATCAATTAAAATTACTTTTACTTCTTTATTAATCCATTTTTTTGACAGAAGTATCCCCGCACTATTCCCCCATTTGATTACCTGTTTTGTTTCAACATTCTCGCTAAAATCTGGTTGTAGCATCTCATTTTCATTTGTTTTTATCATGTTTAAACAATGTTTAAACATTATTTAAAGGTTTCGCTGGATGGTTTAAGAAATATAAAAAGGTTGTGAAAAACATTTTTTAATTATAAATTTTAATTGAAAAGAAATCTGCCAGCATTTATGCTGGAGTGCTGCGCACCGCGCCGCAGCATATTTATTCTTAGAAAGATTATGAGAACAATGAGCTTGTTTTAGCTCATTGCAACACGCAATTAGCTGACGCTCTAATCTTATATAAAATTTTGCTTTCGCTCAGCGAAAGCTCTGGAGAAAAAATGGAAACGCAATTATACATTAGCGAGAGCTATGCACAAAATAAAATGGATTGAATTAAATGTTCAACCAGATCATGTGCAAGAAACAGCTGAAATTCCTTTTACAACGTCGCCTTCGATGGCATTGCAATACTTGAAAGGAATTTCAGCGAAGCTGTTTTTTGAAAAACATCCGAAAGCAAGATTAAGATATCCTGCTGGGCATTTGTGGAGTAGAGGGAGATTTGCAGCTTCTTTAGGATTTATTCAAATTGAAGTTGCAAATGATTATGTGAAAAATCAAGACAAGCATCATGGAACTGTTTGGATAATGGAAGAATAGAGTTCAAATTTCCCTTGGAAGCCCCACTTTTTGCGAAGCAAAAAGTTGCCCATCAGGGCAACCCTTTACAGGCTGTCCCATAATTAGTAAAATATAAATAGTTATTTATCGTCGATATATTAATTAAATAAATTATTTTACCGTCGGTAAAATAAAGAGGTATAAAATGACATATCTAAGTTCATACAAAAACCAAGATTGGCTTTTGCCAACGTCAATTAAACAAATGATCTCGGATAATCATATCTGCTTTTTTGTTGAAGAGTTTGTAGAATCTCTAGATTTTTCTAAGTTTGATATGATTAATGAAGGCCCAGGGCATCCTTCATATCATCCAAGAATTTTAGTCAAAATTCTTTTGCAGGGGATGTTATGCAAGGAAAGATCCTCTAGAAAATTAGCCACTGCATGCAAAGAGAATGTTGTTTTTATGTATTTGGCTGAGAAAGTTCAGCCAAATTTTAGAACAATAGCAAGATTCAGAAAGAACAATGCGAAGTTCATAAAAGAAACGTTCAAGGATACAATTGACTTAGCGTCAGAAAATGGGTTAATTGATTTGAATTTGATTTGTACAGATGGGAGTAAGGTAAAGGCAAATTCAAGCAAAAAAATGTGTGTAAAAAAAGAACAAATAGGGCAGCTGAATTCAATCATCGATAAGATGATTGAAGAAGACATAAACCAAGATGAGATAGACAAAGAAATTTATGGGGAGAAAGAAGAGAATATAACGGATATAGAAATGAAAAACCTTAAGGGGATAGTCAAAAACTATCGAAAAGTAAAGAATAAAGAAAAATTAAAAGAGAACTGCAAAAAAGCGATGGAAGAATTTGATAAAGACTCTCAAATGAAGAGAGTCTCTTTATCAGATCCTGAATGCAGAATGATGAAGAACAAAAAAGGATTTTTTGAATTAGACTACAACACGCAATTTACAGTTGATTCAAAAAATCAGATAATTCTTGCAAATGATGTTTGTCAAGATAGGGCAGATACATTTCAGTTGCAACCTCAAATAAATGAAGTTAAAGAAAATATAGGGTTGAAAATAGATACAAAAATTGCAGCGGACTGCAATTATAACAATGGAAAAAATTTGGAATTTTTAGAAGATAATTCTCTTGAGGGATATATACCTAATGTATCTCAAGCAAGAGAATTTGATGATAGAAAAGAAACAACAAAACAAGATGACTATAAATATGATTTCAAAAAAGATGAAATCATATTGAATGGAATTAGGTTGAAGTTCCATGCTATGTGGAAAAATAAAGGGGAGAAAAAACAGAGATATTATAAATCTGAAGATGGAAAAATAGTGAAAAGAGTTCCAGAATTTTTCAGAGAAATCTTGAGAATGAAAAAGAAGATGGAAACTGAAGAAGGAAAGAAAATCTATGATTTAAGAAAAATCATAGTTGAACCGGTTATTGGAAACATCAAATACAATTTAGGGTTCATAGAGTTCTCGATAAGAGGGCTCGAGGGGGCTAAATTAGAATTAAATCTAGTAAGCATCGCTCATAATTTAAAAAAAGTATGGTTAGCAAGGGGTAAAATAAGCAATAAAAAATCTTTTGGATTTTTTTATTTAATTATTGCCCCACAAAAATTAAATGTGACACAGCCTGT
>JAPLYB010000027.1 GCA_026395795.1 Candidatus Pacearchaeota archaeon | reverse complement strand
GGTTGGTACAATGATGTTAAGCCGCATAAATCTTTAAAGTTTGATGAACTAGAAACACCGTCACAAGCTTTTATAAGAAAAATGAGAAAATGAAAACCCGAGAAAATGTATCGTTAGGAAATAATAACGGGATAACACAGTCCCTCTGCTTTCTTCTTTGCTTCTTCTGATTTTTTTAAGAAAATTATGAAAGTAAGGAGCATTATTGCAAAAACTGCAAGAAGGATGATATAAAACCATAGTCCTGTGAAGAAACCTGTCTTGTTCATGATCGTCAAGGCAAAGATACCTAAAAGACAAATAATCATCACAATCGAATAAAAATCAAGATGAAATTTCATTTAATCCAGATAAATGGCTGGCTTGCCTGGTTTAGCTTTTGATGCCTTGAATTGAGGGTCGTATTTACTCTTGTCATTAACTGCAAAGATCTGCACTCCAAGGCCTGTTGATTTTTCAACTGCTCTTGCAGCATCTTGGAATAATGGAAGTTCTTTGGGAAGAACATATATAAAAATTTTCTTTGGAGTGATGTTTTGTTTTTCTTTTATATTTTTTTCTTTAACAATCCTTAGGATATTATTAACATCATTCACAAGAACATCCATCGCTTTTTCTTGCTCTTCAAAAATTTGGTTTATCTTTTTTTCATCTGCTTTTGGCCAGGAAGAAGAGGAAACAAATCCTTTTTGATTTATTTCTGGATCATGCCATATCTCCTCGCAGATGTGGGGGCAGAACAAAGAGAGCGTTTTGATAAGATCTAAGTAAGCTTCTTTTGATAAAAATTCTTGTTCGTCTAAATAGTCTGCAAACTTCATGATTTTTATTATCGCCAGGTTAAATCTAAAATGTTTTATGTCTTCTGTGATATCTTGTATTGTTTTATTATGCATACTTTCTATCCTGTCCTGAGTTTTATTATTTCCCTGTTCTTTATCTTTCATTAAATAGACTTTTTTAATGAACTTGGACATTCCTTCAATTCCTTGGGTTGTCCATTCCATATCAGATTGGGGAGCTGAAACAAACAATAAGAATAAACGGGCTGTGTCAACCCCATATTTTTTGCTGATTTCATCTTGAGTTACTGTGTTGCCATAACTTTTGCTCATTTTCTTTCCGTCTTTATAAACAACACCCTGATTGAAGAGTTTTGTAAATGGTTCATCCGCACTTAACATTCCCAAGTCACGAAGAACTTTTGTAAAGAACCTTGCATAGATAAGATGGCCAACTGCATGCTCTATTCCACCGACATATTGATTAACAGGCATCCAATAATCTACTTTTTCTTTTTCAAATGGTTTTTCTGTGTTTTGAGCATCACAATACCTCAAAAAATACCATGAACTGTCCATAAATCCCCCCATGGTATCTGTTTCTCTTTTTGCCTTGCCTTTACATCTCGGACAAGTTGTTTCTAAAAAGTCTTTACTTGTGAGCAATGGATTTCCAGCTCCTTTGAAGTCCACATCTTCTGGAAGGAGAACAGGAAGGTCTTTTTCTGATACAGGAACAGGCCCACATTTTTCACAATAAACAATTGGAATTGGCGTCCCCCAGTATCTCTGTCTTGAAATAAGCCAATCACGAAGTTTGTAAAGAAAAGTTCTCTTTCCTTGCCCTTGTTTTTCTAAAAAATCAGAAATTTTTTCTATTGCTTCTGCACTATTTAATCCATCGAATGATCTTGAATTTATTATCTTGCCCGACTCAGTGAATGCCTTAATGTTTTTTTCAAGTTGTTTTTTTGGGATTTTTAATTTTAATCCATACTTTAGGTATTCTTCATAATCCCCTTGATTTTTAATAACAAAATGTTTATTTGGAAAAACGATTGTATTTGTTGTGTTGATGCTATCTGAATACCATGCGCCACCATCTTCGGATCTAGATAAAAGATTTTTCTCTAAAAACTTAACAAATTGATTTTCGTTTTCAACCGGGGCTATAACTCGGGCAAATTTCCCCCAATCTTTATCTATTTTTTCAATATTAACTTGACCATATTTATTTAGTTCGGCAAATTTTTCTTTTGGTAAACTTTTTTCAATAACCATATAACCCGCATTTTTTGGTTGTATGACTTCTTTTATCGGAATCTTGAACTTCTTTGCAAATTCAAAATCTCGTTGATCATGAGCAGGAACAGCCATCACCATCCCAGTTGCATAATCTGCTATAACAAAATTTGCTGCATAAATTGGAATTTTCTCATTGGTTACTGGATTGACTGCATATTTTCCTGTGAAAACACCTTCTTTTTCAAGCCATTCTACATCATCTTTATGGGCCTGAGATTTTTTTATGAATGTTTGAACATCTTTTTCATATTTTGTGTCTTTGACCATCTCAAGAAGTTTTGGATGCTGCAATGAGATTGCCATGAATGTAACTCCATAGATTGTGTCTGGCCTCGTGGTAAAGACCGGCCATTCCTTGTTATCGACTTTAAAATTAATCATTATGCCTTTGCTTTTTCCAATCCAATTCTTTTGAATTGCCTTGACTTTATCACTCCAATCTAACTTGTCTATATCTTTCAAAAGCTCTTCTGCATAATCTGTTGTTTTGAAAAACCATTGCTCGAGCTGTTTTATATCGACTTGTGAGTCACATCTCCAACATTTTCCTTCTATAACTTCTTCATTTGCTAGAACGGTTTTACAAGAAGGACACCAGTTTACAGGAGCTTGTTTTTTGTAGGCAAGACCATGTTCAAAAAACTTTAAGAAAAACCATTGATTCCATTTATAGTAGTCTGGTGTGTGGGTTGTGATTATCCTGCTCCAATCATAACTTAATCCTAACTTTTTTTGGTAGGACATTATTTGAGCGATTGATCTTTCAGTGTAAATCTTTGGGTGTATCCCTTCTTTCTTTGCTGCATTTTCAGCTGGCAATCCGAAAGAGTCATACCCCATTGGATAAAGCACATTAAATCCTTGCATTCGTTGATACCTTGCAATAACATCTCCTATTGAATAGTTTCTGACATGACCCATGTGCAAGTAAGACGCAGAGGGATAGGGAAACATTTCTAGAACGTAGTATTTCTTTTTTTTCTTATCTTCTTTAACTTGAAAAACCCGCTCTTTTTCCCAAGCTTCTTGCCATTTGTTCTCTATTGAAAGAAAATCGATGGTATCTATTGGATAAGCTATCTTCTTTAGTTCTATTTCTCTTTCTGGGAATAGGGGAGAGGTGTATTTGCAGTTGTTGCATCGCATTATTGGAGCTTCACCTGCAAAAAATTGAAGGTCTGTGCAACCACATTTAGGACAAAATTTTTGTTTTACTTTTATCTCAGGATTTTGTTGTCTTACCGCATTGATCTTTTTTATCGGTTTTTTATTTTTTTCTGTCCCCATTTTCGATTCTTTCTTTACCATCGTCTTTTTCATCTTCTTTATTACTTTTTTCTTTACCATTTTTTATTTTTTTACTAAACAGGAGATTTATCCTGGTGAATAAATGTATCTATGATTTTTAAATTTTGATATTAACCAAAATCAACTAAAAATAAATGAATTGCCTGCTTATCTTATTTCCGTCGGTGTTGTTGGTACTAAAAAGTAGTTATTATTTTCGAAAGGATTTATATACTTCAGCATATATGTTATAATGGCTTATAATTAGCTTAGATGCTTAGTATAAGTTTAGGGCCGATGCGGCATTTCGGTTGCTCTGAAAAGGGTGCCATTATAGCAGCCTCTGTCAAATGTTCAGCATTACGATGATGCCTGGGCTATAACTCATCATCTAAAACCGACATTTGTTAAGCTTGACTATAGAGCGAAGAAGATCACCTTTAAAACCTCCGTGTAGGACAACTTCGAACATGGTTGTTTAAGGAACTTTTTCACCGAGCCCAGAATTCGGCTCTTATATTTTATGTCTCACTGAGAGAAAAGAAAAAAAGGTGGATTTATGGCAAAGAAAAAGATTAAAACGAAAAAAAAGAGTGTAAAAAGAAAGGTTAAGAAAGTTAAAGTAAAAAAGACATCTAAGAGAAAATCAAGGAAAGCAAGTAAAAAATCAAAGGTTTCTAAGGTAAAAAAATTAATAAGATTAGCCTTGACTAGAAAAAAAAGAAGATAAATAGAAGGAGGTGTTGTTTCTTTTTAAGAATATTATCGGATTATTATGGATGCTACAAGATTGTTGACAAAATAACCTAAAAATTATTGATGATATACCTCTAGTTATTAATCATAGAAAGATTATTGTGCTTTTATATTAAGTTGATTGTCTACTGAGAATCCTTTTTCAACTAAACTTGATCCTATTCCTTTTCCAATCCAGAAAGCTATTCTGCTTTGCATTCCGTATAATCCTAATAAACTGTTACTAGAAGAATAGCTGTATGTCTTCACTGTCATATTCTCTTTGTTTTCAATATAAGCAAACGCATCTTCTTTTGTGCCAACTGAGTCTACTAATCCCAATTGTTTGGCATCTTCTCCAAGATAAAATAAACCATTAGCAAGATTGTAAGTTTGGCTTAGAGAGATGTTCCTATTTACACTAACCTCATTAACAAAGTTATCATAAATTTTATTTATTATATTTTGAAGTATCTCTCTTTCAGCTGGTGTAAGTTCTTTGTACGGCGAGCCAATGTCTTTGTATTGCCCCCCAACAAGCCTTTCATATGTGACATTGAATCTTTCAAGCAAACCAGAATATTCTAAGTACGATCCTATCACACCGATGCTCCCCACGATTGACATGGGGCTTGCAACAATATAATCACATGAACTTGCAACCCAGTAAGCACCAGATGCTCCTGTTTCTCTGATATAAGCTACTGTTAAAATGCCGTTTTGTCTTGCTAGTTTTACTGCATCTGCAATTTCTTTTGAGGCAACTGCTGAACCGCCAGGAGAATCAATCTCAAATAAAATTGCTTTAACATTCTTATTTTTTATTGCATCGTTGACGAAAGAAATGATTTCATCTGAGTAAGTTCCTGTTACCCCTGTATTACCTGATCCTGTGAAAAGTTCTCCATTTATCTTTATTATTGCAGTATTTGATCCTGTTTTTTTAAAATTTGATGAAAGGAGTGTAATAAATAAAGAAACTACAAAAACAATTACAATGCAAGTTATAACAATTCCTGCTGGACTGACTTTCTTTTCTTTTTTAAAATTATTTTTGTTGTTCATATCTTCAGAATATACTGGATAGTTAATGCCTCTTTTTACCATGAAAAGAAGAATTGATTTAAGTTTAAAAAGGTTATCTTAACTTTTTATTGCTAAGTTAATTAGACTTAATTTTATTATTAAGCTAATATCAATTTTATATTAACTTAGTAGAAAGTAGGGGATGATACTTTTATAAAAATACAAATGGAAAGATTTAAATTTGTTTGTTTATATTAATCAAGATGAATGCCTTCAAATACATATTTCTAAGTGTTATTATCTTGGTTTTGGCAATGACTATTTTTTCTTATGTTTTTAATCCATTTATTAGATATCAAGTGAATGGTTTTATTTTGGAGACTGGAAATAAAGTTTCAAGTCTCACTTCTCAAATGAAACCAACAAATTTCGGATGCGAAGATAAGGCAAAACAGCTTATTCCAAAATATTGGTTTTCATCAGATAACCCTAAAGAACAAGAACTTAATTATTGGACTGATGGAACTAGAATAGAGACTTATTTTGGCTTTGATACTCTTGAAAGTTGTTTAAGAATTGGAACTCAAAAAGGAGAAAACATCGATTATCGTTATTATTCTCCTAATAATTTTTATCCACTATGCGAAGAAATAACTTATTCAAAACAAGTAATTTCTCAAGAAGGGAATATAAAAGGATATATTAATTTTACAATAAATCCCGTATTTAAAAGATTAAATTTAGATACAAATTATAGCAAATACTATGCCGCTACTGAATTTAATAATAAATTGTTGCCAAAGCAAGCAACAGAAGTAATATTGCATATTGAATATAAGGGATTTAATGATACGATTAAAGAGATCTTTCATACACAGAATTTTAGTATAGGGGTCTATTTTGTTTTTTTAAAGGACGAACCTATATGTAAAGAAGTATTTACACAAGAGGATGGAACTTTTGAATGCGTTCTAAATGAAGAAGTTCTTAACTACCTTTTTGCTTATCCTGACGCGGAACCAGAAGTTAGAATATCTCCACAAATTTTTAACGATAAGATTTATGAAATTGTAAGTCCTAATTTTAAACATTGTGAATGGGTTGAATAAAGAATTAATCTTTTATATCATACTTACAATAAGTTATACCCCTTTCTTCTTAATTACTAACTTTTTAATTATTTTGTTATATAAGAAAATTCAATTGACTTTTATTTTTCCTTCTTGCCAGTTTCGTAAGATTAATCTGCATGTTCTGTCTAAGTCAACTTGGTTTCCTTTCTTCAAAAAACTCTTCTTTCTTCCAAGACCTTCGATTAAAAGTTCTGGATCACCTTTTGTTTCGATATCAAGATGATAATATTTCTCGATTACATGAGGATACTTGACCATCAAGTCAGCCACAATATTCTCTGGATTCTTTACTCTGTCGAAATCTCTTGCTCCGATTTTTACTTGTTTTGTCATGTCTGTCTTTTCTATGACATTTTCTTTACTAGGTAGAGCTCCTGGCGTGTCTATAATAAATATGTCCTCTGTAAGCTTTATCTTCTGGATTCCTCGAGTGCAACCTGCTGTTGGGGCCGTTCTTGCAGAAGCTTTTCCTATAAGAAGATTTATGATTGAACTTTTTCCAGTATTTGGATAACCAACAACACCAATTTGAGGAATAGCATCAAGAATATTTGGTTCTTTATCGTCTTTTGCTTTTTCTTCTCTTAGTTTTTTTATTTTTTCTTCTTTTGATTTTCTAACTTTAGCCGCCTCTATTTTTATTCTCTCTCTTAATTGTTTTCCACCTTGCCTCTCTTTACAGGAAACAAATACATAGGGATAGAGTCTGTTTTCTTCCATGTATTCTCGTGCTTGGTTTGTTTCAATAAGATCTGCCTTATTCAGAACATACACTAGTTTTTTATCCTGGCTACTTATCATTGCTTCAACTTCAAGATTTCTTGTGTCTTCTATGAATCTCGCATCGAGCACTTCAAGAAGTATGTCTGCATTTTTTATGACCTCTTTCACAATATCTGGAAAGGACTTCTTGTGATTATTTCTTCCTTCAATTCTTCCTGTTCTTCTACTCGAAAAGCTATATCTTATTCTCATGAACATATAATACTTTATTAGTTTAAATAAGTTTAGGGAGAAAGATTTCCCCGTCGACTTTTATACATCAATCGACGATAAATTATAAAATTTTAAAAACGAAACATTTATAAAGGGGTGTATATTATGTGTGTATACACGAAGGATACATCGTTGGGAGACACAAAAAATGTACGCTACACGCACTTCAAATTCAGCAACAGGATATGGAGGAATTGGGATGATGAGAACAAGTGTTTCACCAGAACAGATGGGACTGAAACCAGTCGATCTAAAAGGATACATTCCTGAAAAAGCAAGCACTATGTATGATCCTGCAACATGCAGAAGAGAAATTAACAAACAAATTTATAGACCACAACAAGAAAGAGTGCCAATAAAGATGCCCATCGGACTTTATCCGAGTGACTTCATGGCAGATTTTGATATAAGAAATACTAAACTATTTAAACCAGAATTTAAACAAAGTTATAATTAAAAAAATAAAAAATAAGGGAAAAAAATAAACATGACAGACCTATTTGATGAGATAATTGTTTGCAGTGGATGCGGAAAAAAGATGAACAAGGTAATCATAATCAAAAATGGATTTCAAATTCGAGCTTTTCAATGTGATAGATGTAAAAAAAGGATTTATCACCCAGGAGATATTGAAGAATATAAAAGATTTACTCAATTAAAACAAAGACCTTTTGCAGTCAAACTAAGAATGGTTGGAAACAGCTATACTGTAAGCATTCCAAGAGAGATTGTAGATTTCATGCAGGAACAAGAAGGGATGCATCAAAAGTTCATCAGAATGCAAAATGAAATGGTCAAAGTGTTTTTTGAGGAATTTGGAAAAATCTCATTAAGATTCACGTCTCCTCAAGAGGTAAGCAGGGACATGACTGAGAGAAACAATGAAGCTGAAGAAGAAAATGATGCAAACAATGCAGAAGATGAAGATAATGGCATACACATCAAGAAGAAATTAAGATTAAAAGAAGAAGATTCAGATGATTAAACTTTAGATGAAAAGATCAAACGATAAAGATTATAATTAAAAAATAAAATAATTAATAAAAAATAAAAAAGGAAATTAAAACATGGTAATTGATGGAAATACAAAATTCGTGAAGTTGAAGGTAATGGAAGCATTGCAAGAAGATGCTTACAAAGGGATTGCCAGAGTTGATACTGCAACAATGAAACAAATAGGCGTTAGGCCAGGAGATGTAGTCATACTAAAAGGGGGAAGAGAAAGCGTTGCAATAATTGACAGGGCATATCCTGCTGATGTTGGAGAAGGAATTATAAGAATCGACGGAATTATAAGAAGAAATGCTAAAACAGGAATTGGAGAAACAATCACAGTTATAAAAACTGAAATAAAAGAAGCAAAAAAAGTTGTGATTGCGCCTGCTCAAAAAGGAATAACTGTAAGAGCAGATCCAGAGGTTTTTAGAAGAGGTCTTTTTGGAAGAGCAATGGTTGTTGGAGATCTTGTTGTTTTAGGAGGAACACAAAGAAGACATGATTTGTCTGAAGAGTTTGATGCAGGAGATCTTGGAAGCATTTTTGGCGAGGTTTTTGGAAATATGGGCATGAATCTGGGAAATTTCGGGGGAGCTACTCAAGTAAAATTTATCGTTGCTTCAACAAACCCTAAACAGCCAGTTGTGATAACAGAATCAACAGAGGTAGTATTAAATCCAAATGCAGTTGATATTGTTGAAGAAAAAGTTCTAGATGTAACTTATGAAGATATTGGCGGATTAGACGAAGAAATTAAGAAAATTAGGGAGATGGTTGAACTGCCTTTAAAGCATCCTGAAGTTTTTGCTAGACTTGGAGTTGAACCACCTAAAGGAGTTTTATTATACGGGCCTCCTGGAACTGGAAAAACATTATTGGCTAAAGCAGTTGCCAGCGAAACAGAAGCAAACTTCATTTTATTGAACGGACCTGAAATAATGAGCAAGTTTTATGGAGAAAGTGAGAAAAAAGTAAGGGACATTTTCGAACAAGCTGAAAAAAACGCCCCAAGTATTATTTTTATTGATGAGATTGATGCAATTGCTCCAAAAAGAGAAGAAAGTTTTGGAGAAGTTGAGAGAAGGGTTGTTTCACAGTTATTAACAATGATGGATGGTCTAAAAAATAGAGGGAGAATAGTTGTTATAGGGGCAACAAACAGACCAAATTCAATTGATGAAGCATTAAGAAGACCTGGAAGATTTGATCGTGAGATTTCAATTTCTGTTCCTGATAAAGCTGGAAGGCTGTCTGTTTTAAAGATTCATACTAGGAACATGCCCATAACAAAAGATGTTAAATTGGAAGAATTATCTGCAGTATCACATGGATTTGTTGGAGCAGACTTATCTGCTTTGTGTAAAGAAGCTGCAATGGCTGCATTAAGGAGAATACTGCCTGATTTAAAGCTTAAAGAAGATGAACCATTATCACAAGAGTTGCTTGCAAAGTTAATAGTTACCAGCAAGGATTTTAAAGATGCTTTAAAGAATGTAAAACCTTCTGCTATGAGAGAAGTTCTTGTTGAAAGTCCTAATGTCAAATGGACAGATATAGGCGGACTTGATACTGTGAAACAGGAGTTAAAAGAGGCTGTTGAATGGCCAATTAAATATCCTGCCTCATTTAAAAGAATAGGCATCTCTCCACCAAAAGGAATTTTAATTTATGGACCTCCTGGAACTGGAAAAACATTATTAGCTAAAGCAGTTGCAACTGAATCAGAAGCAAATTTTATCCAGATTAAAGGGCCATCATTATTATCTATGTGGGTTGGTAAATCAGAAGAAGGTGTGAGAAAAATATTTGAAAGAGCAAGACAGGTTGCACCTTGCATCATCTTTTTTGATGAAATTGACTCATTGGCTGGAAGAAGAGGAAGAGATTTAAGCTCAGGAGTTACTGAAAGAGTTTTGAACCAGTTGCTTGCTGAGATGGATGGTATTGAATCATTAAATGAAATTGTGGTTATTGGTGCTACAAATAGACCAGATATGCTTGATCCAGCTATTTTAAGACCTGGGCGATTTGATCGATTGGTTAAGGTTTTGCCTCCAAACAAAGAAGAAAGACTTGCAATATTCAAAGTTCATACTAAAAATATGCCTCTTGCTAAAGATATATCTTTAGCATCTCTATCTGAAAAAACAGACGGTTTTACCGGAGCAGATATTGAATCGATTTGCAGAGAATCTGGAATGTTGGCTTTAAGAGATGATATTGAAGCCAAAGAAGTAAAGAAAAAGCACTTTGATGCTGCTTTCAAGAAGTTTGGACCTTCCGTTAGTGTTAATGATGTCAAAAGATATAATGATATTGAAACAAATTATTTAAGATCAGCCAGAGCTGCGTTAAAAGACAACGAACATAGTTATACTGGTTAAAACGGAGCATAACTATATTATAATCACCAAAAAGTTAGAGGTTATGGGCCATTCGCAAAGAATAAAATAAAATCAAAGGGAGGAATTGTTAGAAAATGTGAGATGACACACATTTTTTATTATGTTCTTTAATTAGAAGTTTTTTCGCTGTCGAAAAGGTCGGTCGGGGAGTTTAGCCACCTCTTTTCACCTCGACCGAACTTTTCTTTTTAATCATGACTTTGTTTCTTTGAATTTATACCAATTAATGCGAGAATAAAAATAGCAAGATACATGACAAGGCCGTAAACGCATGAGGGCAATCCTAGCACAAATATGCATCCTCCAAGTGGACATGAATTTGAGAATAATTCTGAGACTGACAAATAGCCTGAAAATAAAAGTCCTGCGATGGATATGATTAAGATTATGAAAAAAATCTTCCTTATTTTTTGCATGCCGAAAAAGTTTTCTTTTTCGCGCACAACCAAAGACGTCTTTTTTTGCATTCTATATCAGTGTACATTAATTTATAAATTATACTCTTTTAAGTTGAATGGAGTGAAAAAAATGAGGGCATGTGCTTTGGCATCTGGATCAAGTGGAAATGCATTTTATGTTGAAAATGAAAATCAACAGGGTGTGCTTATTGATCTAGGGATTAGTGCAAAAAAAGTTGTTGAAAGACTTGCTCTAATAAAAAGAAGTCCTGAGAATATAAAAAGCATTTTTGTAACACATGAACATTCTGATCATGTAAAGGGCGTTGATGTTTTTGCAAGAAATTTCGGTGTTCCGATTTTTTTAACGAAAGAGACATCTGAAAAATGTTTTGTGTGTTCTGATGAAAAACTCATTAATTTTATAAAGAATAAAGAGACTGTGAGGGTCTGTGGGATGGATATTCGTGCTTTTCCTAAGTCTCATAATTGTGCTGATCCTGTTTCATACTCTATTTTTTCTAAAAGAGAGAATAGAACTGTTTCAGTTATAACAGACATGGGACATGCTTGTAAGAACGTTTGTGAAGCTGTTTCTGATTCTAATTCGCTTTTTATTGAATCAAATCATGATTCTGAAATGTTAAGTAATGGCCCATATCCTCATTTTTTGAAGAAATGGATCTCTTCCGACATAGGACACATGTCAAACTTTCAAACATCCATCTGTATCTTAGAGTATGCTTGTTCAAATCTTAAAACAGTTGTCTTATCACATTTGAGTGAAGTGAACAACACACCAGGGATTGCTCTAAAAACAACAAGATCCATGATAAAAGAAAGAAAGGATCTTGATCCAAAAGTTTTTGTTTCAGAAAGGCACAATCCAAGTGAGATGTTCAGAATTTGAGAACATGTCTTAACTATTAAGTGATTACAAGAGTTTATAAATAATTTTGTCATTACATAAACAGCTGACAAAGACATTTCGGTTTCCCTGAAAAGGGTGTGACTATATAAGCCTCTGTCAAGTGTTCGACTATTAATTAGGTGACTGGACTATAACTCACCTTACTAAACTCGCACTTGTTAAGCTTTGCGTTATGGCACGAAGAAGATAACCTTTAAAACATGTCAATGAGTTAAGATTGATTTGGCGTTGTTTGAGGCACTTTCTCCACCGAGTCCAGATGTCAGCTTATACTTAACATGGCAAAAAAGAAGAGTAAAGGAAAGTACAAAGGAAGAAAACCTAGCAACAAGAGTAAAAGATTCAAAGTTGCTAAATTAATGAAGCTTAAGAAGGGTAAGAACAAGAAGAAGAAAAAGAGATAAACCTTTTCTTAGAAATTTTTTAGAGTTTAGAGACAATTATAAACTTCATCTTCTGCTATTGCTCGGTGCGGGCGTATAGACTTTTTGTCCAATTTTAAGAGACGGATTTTCTAAGAAAAACTTAAAGAAAATTCAATTACTGAATTTTCTTTCATAATTCTTGTGATCAAGATAATCAATTATAACCGCAAGAATATCAACTTCTGACTGACCGATTGTAGAATACACTAATCTCCAACCATTTGGCAGAGGATACCACCAAAGATTGTCAATTTGATATTTCTTAACATACTCCTTAGGAATTAACTCTTGCTTTAGGTGTTTACCGCAGGCAGAATTTTCTTTCAAATCAGAAATCGCTCTTTTGATTGCTTTTTTAAGCCAATCTTCTTCAGATAAAGAATCAAATGCCTTTTCTAGTTTTTCATCTGCAAAAACTACTTCTTTTGCTGGTTTGCCTAACATTTAAACCTCTTTAGTCTAGAAATCAATACCTTTTGCGATTTATAAATCTCTTGGCTAATTCTGGATTCCAGATGTAAACAATATAGCCTTCTTTATCCATTAAAATTTTATTATTATCATAAAGATATTTCAAAATTATGTTAAAAGTTCCCCACATCATTTTCTTTGGAATTTTTTGGAATAATTCTGTTTTTTTGTATTCTCCAGAATTATCTTTAATAAACTTTTCAACCATAAGAACAGTTTCTAGTCTAGGACTTCTTACGATTATTTCTCCAACATTAAATTCCATCTTAATTTCTCCTGTTTCTTGTTCTTGCATTTTTATTCCCTTTAATCATTCATTTATCAATTGATAATATTATCAACTGATACTATTTAAATCTTTTGTTTAAATCTCTTCAACCTTAACTTTGAAGAGCTTTTCTCCTTTCTCCAGCTTATCATTTATTTCTTGTTCGTCTAGATGAATCCATGCAGGATTGACTAGGAAGAGGCCTTCTTCAATATTATCTTGTTCGTCTGAATGAATTATTATGTGTTTCATTTTAAAAAATAAAAAAAAGTAAGCGCGCCCAACGGGGCGCGCCATAAAATCATTTATTATGGAATCCTTTTCTTATTGGGGGTTACTTTTTAGTTCAACTTCTTGATCAAGTCTACCAATCTGATGTTTAATTGTTGTAGAGTAACCTAATCTAGCAGCCATACTAGTATCCTCGCGATACTGCATAACTTTTCCAACAATCCTTGCCCTACGACCTTCTAATTTAAGATCGTCTACCAAAAAGGTGCTATAAGCTCCTTTTGGCCTATTATGATTTATGGGCAACTCTTGGTTCATGACCTCTTGAAAAGATTCTGAATTTTCAACTTGGTATAATCTCAATCTATTCATTGAAGCGTCATACCCTTTTGTATAAGTTCCAATCAAAACTAAACCAAGATTCTCACCTGTTAAAGTTCTGACAATGTGTGGTTCACATGTATCGACTTTTTTAAGTTCTTCTACAAAAGATTTTCCAAGATTTTCCAAAACAACATTATCTAAAGGTTTCCCTCTAAATTTTTGCCTTATTTCATTTGCTTTTTTTCTTTGTTCCAATTCGTATAAGTTCAGAGATCCAGCTAACCTTGTTTCTCCTGTAGCCAAGTTCAAACAGTATGTATCTTCTAAATAACCTGAGCTTAAGGTAAGTGAAACTTGACCATCTTTTTCTTGAAGAGAAATTACTCTAGTATAGTCATGTTCATTGTCGTCATCTGTTCTTGAAGTTCCCCGGACTTTAACCGAGCATATAGGAAACCCTTTATTTGTTCTTTTATCTACCAGCCCGATGTATTTAAAATCACCATTGGTCCGAAACTCATTAGTTTCTACAACACGAGTAAGACCAAACATTTCTCCACGTTGGTACCCTCCATAACTTCTAACGAATTCAACTTCCAAATCTCCAAAGGTTTCTTTTCTTTTTTGTTCATTCATTTGTTTTACCTCCTTGTAATTTAGTGTTTGATTCAGCCGACGCTTCGGCCTTAACATGATTTTTTTGTTTTGTCATTTTGTTTTTATGAAACTATAAAGCTCCTCGAGAACTAATTTTTCAAGAAATTCAATAACTCGTTATATGCATATTTGCCTTGATGTTCCCATGTTTTTCTATGAGTTTGAATAATCGCATATTGCTTTGCTCCCTCTTCAGTTCTATGTC
>JAPLYB010000034.1 GCA_026395795.1 Candidatus Pacearchaeota archaeon | reverse complement strand
GAAAGCATCTTATTCCTTTCAGAATAAGTGTTGTTTTTGTTATAATCTTCACTCTTTTCATACCTATCTAATAGATAGGTTAAGTATTTAAACTTTTCGGAGTAACTTTATAGTATTAAACTTCATTCGGAGATACTGTTTTCAAATCTCATAAAAGATAGTTAATTTTCAACTTTTTAATTATTTCTAAAGAAAAAGTAAGAGATAGTCCCGCCAGGATTCGAACCTGGGTCGCTGGCTCCAAAGGCCAACATACTTAGTCTTCTCAAACAGTTTTGTTTAGAGAATTTGACCGCTATACTACGGGACTACATCTCTAAACATCTTAATGCGGTTAAGATGCTTACTGTTCTTAAAACCGACCAATTTAAAAAACTTTGTTATGCTAGAAAAAGAGAACTTTTTCGGCACTAGGAAATTTGTCGAATCGCAAAAATGCCAAACATTTTTTATGATTTCTTCTTTTTTTGTTATATCGAAAGTGTTAAAAATTGGACATGGTTGGATATTAAATGATATATAATACTGAAAAAAGAGAGATAATCTGCGACAGAGAATTGAGCAATCTAGATAAGCTTGTTTTAAAGTTTATTAGAATTTTAGAGAGGCATATTGACTATGTGCTTATTTCGGGATATGTGGCTATTTTATTAGGAAGGACAAGGGCTACAGAGGATGTAGATGTTTTTATTAGAAAAGTGGATAAAGAAAAATTCTTTCGTTTTTATGAAGAATTAAAAAATAATGGACTTTGGTGTATAAATGCAGAAAAACCAGAAGAACTCTTTTCCTATCTACGTGAAGGTTTAGCTGTTAGATTTGCTTTAGAAAATACTTCTATTCCAAATTTTGAAGTTAAAATTGTTAAAAGAGAAGATGAAGATGTTTTTGATGATTTTATCGTGGTAAAATTAAAAGAAGGAAATTTAAAAATTTCCTCTCTTGAAAGACAAATCGCATTCAAAAGATATTTTTTATGCTCTGGAAAAGACATGGAAGATGCATTGCATGTTGAAAGAATATTTAAAGATAAAATAGATTATAAAAAAATAGACAAATTAAAGGAAATTATTGAAAAGAGAAAAAATGAGTAAGAATATAGAAGATAATAAAAAAGAAGAGAAAAGAGTTTTTATGAAACCAGGCAAAGATAATCAAGAGGACAGGCTTAATTTTGTAAAATTTTGGGCAGAATATGTAAAAACACATTCAGATAAAGAGTGGAGCAAACAGCAGAATGTAGTCATCAACGCACAAATAAGAAAAGATTAATTTCTGATATATCTTTTAAACAAAAGCACTAAAACACTAAATTGAAGTGCGTATCTTCAAAAAGGATATTCTATTTATATCTTAATTAGTTTTGGCAAGACAACGTTGTGCTTCGGCAGTCTCATTTTTTAAATTTTGTTGATGATAATATAATTTCCTAACTTCTTTTGATATTCTTCTGCTTTCTTCGTTAACTTGCCGTTTGTTATTAAAAGAACAGGAAGTCTTTCATGCTGCCCTTCACTGAAAGCAAGACTTAGGTCTGATTCGTTCAAAGACTTTTTGTTTAATCCAAAGATGAGAAACTTCATTGCACCAACTGCTGATTCTAGTTCTGCAACACAAATCTTATTGTCTTCATCAAAATTCTTTAGTATTAACATGTCTTTCTCTTTTACATAATCTAAAACACGAGAAGTGAAGTCTTGTTTTTTCTTTGTTGGAACACGTTTCTTGACTGTTTTCTTTAGAACTTCTGGGTGGAGAAGTTTTTGTTCTTCTATTCTTACTTCTATTTTAACTTCTTTATTTGCTTCTGCCAACTTCTCTTTTTCATCCATGCCAACTGGATGCAGAGGTTTGATTGCATTTTCTTCTTTAAGCTTATTAATTGTATCTCTAATCTCATCTGGTTTTTCGAATTCCTCAATTTTTTTATCTGTCTCGACCTTTGGAGGTTTGGGAAGTTTTGCAAAATACTCTTCCATCTTTGTGAAAGACCCTTGTTCTGGGAACATATAATATCTCCAGAATAATTTTGGTTGGTTTTTATAATTGAATTTAACGGGAATTGCAAAATCTTTCATGTTTCCTAAACAAACTCGCTGGACCGGCTCAAGTTCGTCTTCACACAAAACTTGCCTTTCTTTTAATAATTGTAACGCTTCTTTTTCCTTTCCATGAAGGTGATTTGAAAAATTCTCCAGCTTTTCTTCTTGACCTGGAAGGAAGTATAATGGAGAACCGCCGACTTTTAAGTAGCTGTACAGGACCATCTTGTCTGAAACCATCTCTGAAAGTAGGGCTGATGTGAATAATAAGGACAATCCAATTTCTCCAGAGATCTGACTAGGTAATGATGGACCTTTATCTCTCAAAAGAGTAATCACCAATGGCTTTTTTTCTATAATATTCAAACCCATAAAAGAAACAAGAAAGAAGAGTATAAAAGATTTATGCTTAAAAAAGATACATTTTTATCTAGTATCAAGGCCTAGTCCATTCACATATATAATATGTAACATCGCCCTCTTCATCAACAATTCCTATAAGAAGTTTCTTCTTTGTTGAGTGAGCAACTCTGTTTTTTGCTGCAAAATCGTGCCAAGTTAGTATTGAAGACTCATGAACTGGAAATAAAACCCATTTTGCATGATCTTCTCCCGGTTTGATGCCTCGATCATAAACTCTGAAATCTGCTCCAAACTTCAGTGCAGTCTTGACAATGTACCCTCGATTTCTCATATCTCTAAAAACACAGAATTTTGTATAGAAATTTGGGTCTGATTCTCTAACAATTTCTAAAAATTTGTCAAAACTCAATTTTTTTCCTTTATTGGTGATTGTTAATCTCCCTTTTTCGAGCAAGTATAATGCTTCAGTCAGAGGATAAGAAATTTTTCCTTCTATAATCTCTCCGAATCTGCTTTTGCCTTGAAGATCTCGAGCATTTTTGTCTGAACTAACAACCTTATCACCAACAAGTTTTGCTTTGATAATCTGGTTTGATTTATCTTTTGTTTCAAGTTTTTTTTCTAACTTAACTTCTCTTATTTTTGATCCGACTTCAAGACTAAATGAGGTTTTATCTGAATCTTCTGCTTTCTTCGTTGTTCTTGTTCCTTTGGCCATTTTTCTCATTTATATAGAATAAGTATTATATTTAAAAGTTAGCAAAAGTTGTCTAAAGCAATAGTAACTTCTAAGATGACGAAAATCAGAATGATTTTTGAGCGTTTTCTTTTTCTAGCAGAATAGAAAACAATAAAAGGGCTTTTGTGTTGTCATAAGAATGGTAGAGTTAACCTTTTTGGGGACAAGCCACGCAGTTCCAACTAAAGATAGGAATCAGGTATCAATTTTGCTTAGCTATGGCTCTGAGAATATCCTTATTGATTGTGGAGAAGGCACACAAAGACAATTTAAAATTGCTGGTTTGAATGCTCAAAAGTTAACTAAGATTCTTATAACTCACTGGCATGGGGATCATATCTTAGGATTACCTGGTTTATTACAAACACTTGCTCTTGGGAATTACAGCAAGGCATTAGATATCTACGGACCGAGAGGAACAAAAAAATATCTTGAAGCTATCCTCTCCATGTTTATCTTCAGAGAAAAAATAAAGGTAGATGTTCATGAGATTGACGAAGGAAACTTTTTTGAAAACAAAGATTTCTTTTTGGAAGCTTATAGAATGGATCATGTATCCCCTTGTCTTGCTTATTCTTTTGTTCAAAAACCAAAATTTAGGGTTAACATGGCAAAGTTGAAGAAAGAGGGGGTTGAACAAGGACCTTGGCTTAAAGAAATTCAAGAAGGAAAAGACATGAAGTTTAAGAATAAAATAATCAGCGCAAAGAAATTTACTTCCCCCATCCCTGGGAAGAAGATAACTTTTATCCTTGACACTGCTTTCAATAAAAATTGTGTTGAAGCTTCAAAAAATGCAGATATTGTTGTAGGAGAAGCATGTTTCCTTGATGAAAGAAAAGATCTCGCAGAAGAAAGAAAACATCTTACTGCAAAAGAAATTGCAACTGCTGCTAAAAAAGCAGGAGCAAAGAGATTAATCCTTCTCCATATCAGCCAAAGATATTCTGGAAAAGAAAAATTAGTTCTAGATGAAGCAAGAAAAACATTTAAGAATTCTGAATTAGCAAAGGATTTTATGAAAATTGAGGTCTAAAACGAAAGAAGAGTTTTATCCTCGAACCCTATGTGTTCTAGCTTCTTCATAATAACCAACGCCTCTTATTGAAGCTTCTTTTCTTAATTTGCCTAAAATTTCTGGTTCGTGTCCATCCTTTGCTTGGAGATAGGAAATTTTTATTTGCTGGGGGTTTAAAGTTAATTCAATTGAGGCTGATGAACCTCCAACCTCACTCCAGTGAATTTCTTTTAAATATAGTGTTCCTTGTTCTCCAAGAATTTTTCTTTTTTTTAAATCTTTACGTGCCTGTTCTGCTTCTTTATATGTCATTAAAAGAGAATCTAGATAATTCTGTTCAATGTATTTACCTGCTACTTCTAATTCTGGTTTTGTAACAAGTTCATAACTAATTGTTGGAAGCCTTACAGTCCCTACAAAACCAGAAAGAATGTCTCTAACTCTTTTTTCTAAATCAGAAGTATACGCATATGCATTAAAAATATCGAGAAATAATTTATTGGGTGCTCCTAAAATAGTTAAAAAAGCTTGCAAATCTGCTGATTTCATTGGGTCTTCACGGAGTTCCATATCTTCTACTGATCTTGACATTTGTATTAGACAAAAAAGAAGTATATAATCTTTATTGTAAATTAAAGGGTATATTGAATAATAAGAGAAAAAGAATTACTTTTCTTTACTCTTCTTCTCTTTTTCTTTCGCTGTTTTCTGTTCAAATTCTTTAATCTTGAGCTTTTCTTCTATTCCTAGCTTATCTAGAAGTTCTTTATACCTGTTTCTTATTGTAACCTCTGTAATCCCTGCAACATCTGCAACTTCTCTTTGTGTTTTTCTCTCATCGTTAAGAAGAGCAGCCACATATAATGCTGCTGCAGCGATTCCTGCCGGCCCTCTTCCACTTGTCAACTCTGAACTTTCTGCTTTTTTTAAAATTCTCAAGGCGTCGTTTTGTGTTTTTGGAGAAAGATGAAGTATTGATGCGAATCTTGCAATGTAATTTTTTGGATCACTTGGTGTAATCTTAAGATTCAGCTTCCTTGTTACGAATCTGTATGTTCTTCCGATATCTTTCCTTTCAACTTCAGATGCAGCAGAAATTTCATCGAGTGTTCTTGGAATACCGTATGTCCTGCATGCTGCATAAATACAAGCAGATACAACCGACTCCATTGATCTTCCTCTTACAAGACCTCTTTGCAACACAAGGTTGTAAACTCTTGAAGCTTCTTCTTTAACAAAATTTGGAAGATTCAAAAAAGAAGCAACTCTTCTTAATTCGGCCATAGCAAGTCTTAGATTTCTTTCGATACTTGTTGAGACTCGCTCTTGCCATTTTTTTAATCTAAAAAATTTTCTAATCTTTTTCTCAGAACCTAATTGATAAATATCAGATATCTCTCCAACATTTGTTGTCAATCCTTGGTCAAATTTCTGCATGCTTAATGGCGCTCCACCCCTTGTCTTTTTTTCTCCTTCTCTAAATTGCTGCCATTCTTGTCCTAAATCAATCATCTTTTCTTCTACGACTAGTCCACAATCTCCACAGATAATTTCTCCTCTTTGTTCGTCGTAAATAAGGTTAGTAGAACCGCATTCTGGACATTTTTTGACGAATTTATTAACCATTTTCCAAGGATAAGATTTATAAACTTAATTATTTGGCGATTTATAAATCTTTCTGTGTAAAGATTTTTAAATCTTTAGAATATCCTCGAGAGAAGTTAGAATATGAACACTGTTGTAATTAAACTAAAATACCTTGAACGCACGCTTCTTGGCCTGGCCTGTTTGTTATTCTTGCTTTTCCAGCATCTGTTTCTACAACTGCATTTTTAACAAGAACGTTTTTTCTAGCTAAGAATGGGTTGCTTGGAACTTCTAGAACATTTTTGATTTTTACAACTTGACTTTTTTTATCTTTTTTAAGAAAAAGATTCATTTTATCTGTACTCAATAAAAATGTTTTATAATGCCCTCCACGAGTTCTGATTGTCTTTTTCTTTTCTGTTCCTAGAACAACTTGTTTTGGCGCTCCTGTCCTCTCATAGAGTTTCTTCTTATAAGTTTTCTTGTATCTTCCACCAGTAGTCTTCTTTCCTATCTTCATGAAAAAAGAGAAGCGAGATGGTTTAAATAGTTTTCTAAGAAAGAAAACATAGAAATGTTTAAAAAGTGATTTCTGTTGTTGAATAAATAATAAAAATGGTAAACGGAATTGAAAGACCACTAGATTTGCTTAATCAATCAAAAGGAAAAGAAATTCTAGTGCAACTCAAAAACAATCAACAACTTGTAGGGACTTTAATTGCTTTTGATATACACATCAATATTGTGTTATCAAACACCAAAGAGCTTGACAACGGAGAAGTTAAGAGGAATATTGGGATGACCTTCATAAGAGGGGATACAATCATCTATATCTCTCCTTCACAAGCAAGCGCCTAAAAAGAAGTTCTAAAAAGTTCTAATTTTGAAGAATCTGAAGATTGCATAATTTGATAGTCAGGTATTTATTAAATCATTCTAATATTTTTATGATCTTTGATTTTATTGATTTGTTAAAAAAGAAATAATTAAAAAGTGTTTAGTATTTTATCATTAACGCGGGAGTGCCGGAGCGGTCAAACGGGATAGGCTAAGGACCTATTGGCTTAGTGCCTGCGCAGGTTCGATTCCTGCCCCCCGCATATACATAATCTTCAAAATGGGAGAAAAAAGACCAGAAAGGCAAGCTACATTGTGCATTGTTATCGACAAACAAAGGAAAAAAATTCTTCTTGGGATGAAGAAAAGGGGTTTTGGGGTTGGAAAGTACAATGGTTTTGGAGGAAAGGTTTTTCCTGAAGAAACAATTGAAGATGCAGCATTAAGAGAATTTCAAGAGGAATCTGAATTAAGATCAAGTCTTGAAAATCTGAAGAAAGTCGCAGAGATGGATTTCTTTTTTCCGCATAAACCAGAATTTGATCAGACGATGCATGCTTTTCTTGTTGAAAAATGGGAAGGACAACCAAAAGAGACAGAAGAGATGGCTTTTGAGTGGTTTGATCTAGATAAAATTCCTTATAATAAGATGTGGGATGATGACAAATATTGGCTGCCAAAAGTTCTTGATGGAAAAATATTAAAGGCCAAGTTTGTTTTTAAACCAGAAGGAAATGAGCACATTAATGATCAACGAGAAATAAAAGAGGTAGATTCACTTTGATAGCTTGATAGATTATCAAAAATTTAATTGAAAATGATAAAACAAAAAGAAAAGGCCATACAACAAAATAAGAAATATGTTGTTGACACGTCTGTTATTGCGCAAAAAAAACTGTTTAGATTGTTCAAGGATAAACTAAAAGGGAATTTGCTAATTCCAAATGCAGTTATTGCAGAACTTGAAAATCTTGCTAATAAAGGGCAAGAAGTGGGTTTTTTTGGACTTGAAGAGATTGCTAAACTTCACAAAATAAAGAATAGAGTTAAAATCACTTTTATTGGAGATAGGCCAACGGGACATCAAATAAAATATGCGAAATCAGGAGAAATTGATGCTTTGATAAGAGACCTTGCATTTAAGGAAAAGGCTACACTGATCACAGCTGATAAAGTTCAGTGGAAATCAGCAGAAGCTTATGGGATTCCCGTGTTTTTTATAAAGACAAAAGTCATTGAAGAAAAGAAGAAAAAAAGATTTATTTTTTTCAAACGTAAGAAAGGTAACCGTCAATAAAAAAGAAAAAAGAGAAAATTTTCTAAAATTCAGATAAATTTATAAAGATAAATTTTTTCTTTTTAATCTCACTAATGTTTAATATTATGAAAATATGGTTCCAAAAAAGATTTTTTTTACTAAAGGGGTTGGAAGAGACAAAGAAAAATTAAAATCATTTGAGCTCGCATTAAGAGATGCGGGTATACAACACTTTAATCTTGTCAATGTTTCTAGCATAATGCCTCCTAAATGCAAAATTGTCCCAAGATCTCAAGGGTTGCAATATCTTAAAGCAGGAGAAGTTGTTTTTTGTGTAATGGCTAGAAACGAAACCAATGAACCAAACAGACTGGTGTCGGCGGCTATTGGCTGCGCAGTTCCTGCTGATGAGAATGTGTATGGCTACTTATCAGAACATCATGCGTTTGGGATGCCAGATGATAAAGCAGAAGATTATGCAGAGGATCTCGCAGCTACAATGCTTGCTTCAACTCTTGGCGTAGAGTTCAATCCAGATGCAAGTTATGATGAAAGAAAAGAGATTTGGAAAATTTCAGATAAGATTGTCAGGACTACTGCAGTTTCGCAATCTGCTGTTGGAGACAAGAGTGGATTATGGACAAGTGTTGTTGTTGCAGCAGTGTTTGTTCCTCCAGGAGATGTGAATGAATTTGAAAATAATTCAACACAACAAATTGAAGCAAAAACAGACATCAGCAGTCAAACAGCCAAAGTATCGGCACAGTCTTAAACATAGATTAATATAATCAAAAAAATTTAAAGCAAATAAAAAATGGATAAAAAAATTCTTGTAATTGGGGCAATGGGGCAGATTGGTTCAGAGCTCGTCCTTGAACTTAGGAAGATCTATGGAAATGAAAATGTGGTTGCAAGCGGTCGTAGCAGCAAATCTCCTGATGAATCATCAAAAGAAAAAGGACCATTTGAAGTAATTGAAGCGCTGGACAAAGAACAAATTAGGAAGGTTGTAGAAAAGTATAAGATAAATGAACTCTATCATCTTGCCGCAATTTTATCTGCTACTGGTGAAAAAGATCCGAAAACTGCTTGGACAATTAATATGGATAGTTTGATTAATGTTCTTGATTTAGCCAAAGAGTATAATCTCAGAGTTTTTTGGCCAAGCTCCATAGCTGTTTTTGGACCAACAACTCCAAAGAAAGCACCTCAACAAACTGTTTTAGAACCAACAACAATGTATGGGATAACTAAAGTTGCTGGAGAGTTACTATGTTCTTATTATAAAGATAAATTTGGGGTGGATGTCAGAGGACTTAGATTCCCCGGAATAATAAGTTATAAGACGCTTCCTGGGGGCGGAACAACAGATTATGCTGTTGAAATCTTTTATGAATGCATCAAAAAGAAAGAATACAACTGTTTTGTTTCTTGTGAAACAACTCTGCCAATGATGTACATGCCTGATTGCATAAAATCAATAATCCAATTAATGCAGGCGCCAAAAGAGAATCTAAAGCATGTCTGTTATAATGTTGCAGGAATCAGCTTTTCTGCTAAAGAATTAGCTGATGAAATTAAAAAAAGCATTTCTTGCTTCAAATGTTCTCATGAACCAGATTTCAGACAAAAAATAGCAGACTCTTGGCCTAATGAACTTGATGATTCAGAAGCGAGAAAAGACTGGAATTGGAAACCAGACTATGATTTAAAGAGAATGACGGCAGACATGCTTGAAAAAATTTCTGAAAAATTAGGGAAACAAGGATAGATTTTCAACAATTCCATTAAGTATTTAAAATTAAATCTTTTACTTTAAACATGAAAACAAAAGAATATGATATTGTTATCGTTGGGGCTGGTGCAGCAGGTTGTGCTGCAGCAATATATTCTTCTAGAAGAAATCTGAAAACATTACTTCTTGAATTAAAGGGTGTTGGCGGGTTGTTTCTAGATGCCAGCTGGATTGAGAATTACCCTGGTTTTGAAAGAATAAGTGGTGTTGAATTAGCTGAAAAATTCAAAAGCCAGGTTAAGAAACTTCCAATAGACCTTGTTTTGGGAGAAGTCCAGAGCATTAAGAAGAATGAAGAGGGGTTTGAAATCAAAACAACAAAAGAAAACTTTTCTGCTAAAAGTGTTGTTGTTGCCGCTGGAACAAGACCAAAAGAACTGGGGTTGAAAGATGAAAAAAGGTTCTCTGGATTAGGGGTAAGCTATTGTGCAACTTGTGACGGGCCTTTGTTTAGAGGCAAAGAAGTTGCTGTTGTAGGAGGAGGAAACTCAGCAATCCAGTACACTTTATTTCTAAGTGAAATATGCTCGAAGGTTTATTTGATTAATAGAGAAAAAGAATTCAATGCAGAAGATATTGTTCTTGAAAAAGTTAAATCTCAAAAAAACGTTGAAATAAAAACCTTATACAACATCACCGAATTATTTGGGAAAAAGTTCCTTGAAGGAATTAAAATAAAAAATTCTGAAAATGGAAAAGAGGGGACACTCGAAGTTTCTGGTGTTTTTGTTACAATAGGGCACGAAACCAAATTAGATTTTCTAAAAGACCTTAAAGTTGAACTGGGAGAGAAAAATACAATTAAAATTAATGAAAAAATGGAAACAAACGTCCCTGGTTTGTTTGCGGCAGGAGATGTAACAGGAACTGCTGGACAGATAATCATTGCCTGCGGGCAAGGGGCAAAAGCTGCACTAAACGCGGCAAGTTATCTTAAGGAGAAATAAAAAATGGCAGAAGTTAAAGTTTTAGTTGAAGGAGTACATAAACAAATTGAAAATGAAAAATTTGATATTGGGTGCACTACTGTTTTAATAAGAAGTGATAAGAATATCATAGTTGATCCCGGAGCATTTGTAAATAAAGATAGATTACTTGAAGCCTTGAAGAAAGAAGGACTTGCACCTGAGAAGATTGATGCTGTGGTTTTGACTCACTTGCATTTAGACCATATTGTAAATGTTTCTCTATTTCCCAAATCAAAAGTATTATTAAAATTTATTAATGGGAAATACCCCGGCCAGTTTCAAAGGATTGATAAAGGAACATTGGAAAGATTTGATATTTTAAATGAAAAAATTGCAGAAGATATCTCTGTAATTGATACTCCAGGGCATAGTGATGATCATGTCTCAGTTTTAGTCAAAACAGATAAAGGAAAGATTGTTATTTCAGGAGATGCTGTTGGAAGCGAAGAATGGGCAGATATTAATAAAAAACCAAATCCAGAATTTGTTTATAGTGTAGAGAAATATAATGAGTCTAGAGAAAAAATTCTTAAAATCGCAGATTACATCATTCCTGGACATGGAAAGATGTTCAAAGTTAAAAAGTAAAACGGGCCCGACAGGAGTTGAACCTGCAACCTTAGGCTTAGGATGCCTCTGCTCTATCCGGGTTGAGCTACGAGCCCATATAAGATTCTTAGTATTGTCTATTTAAATATTTAAAGAAAAAGTATGCGCCGTCCGGGATTCGAACCCGGGTCAACTGGTTGGAAACCAGTGATACTAACCACTATACTAACAGCGCATATTTTCCATAAACTTGTATGATTTAAAAAGGTTTTTAAACGTCTTACACTAAACATAAAAATGGAAGAAGAAAATAAGGCTGATGTAAACACTGAAGATAATGATCATCTTAATAATTCTGAAAAACAGATGATACCTGAAAATAAAACAGAAATGCCTGTAAATCCAGAAAAATCAGAAAATCCAGTAAAAACAGAGAAACCCGCACGAAAAAAGATTATGAGTTCTGAATGGTATGACAAAAACTATAAATGGCTTCTTTTGATCTGGATTGTCCTCTCTGTGTTTGTCTTTGGCCAGCTTATCTACATGTATGCTACAACTGGGGATGTTATGAACAAAGACATCTCTTTGACTGGAGGAACAATTATCACAGTTTACACTAATCAACAAGTAAACACTGAGGAATTAACAACTGCGTTAACAAAAGAACTCGGTGTAGTCTTTGTAAGGCAAATAAATGATGTTACGACTGGGAGGCCCACTGCTTTTTCTGTTGAAACAAAGGCCGATGTAAACTCAACCACAAATGCTATTGAAGGGTATTTAGAATATGATTTAACCTCTGAAAATTCAACAACTGAGATCTCTGGCTCTGCATTAGGACAATCATTCTATAAACAATTAGTCATAGCAATCCTTCTGGCTTTCTTGTTCATGGGAATAATCGTATTCATAATATTCAGAATACCTATCCCAAGTCTCGCTGTCATTCAATGCGGAATAGTCGATACTCTTGGTGCGCTAGTAATCGCTAATATATTCGGAATTAGGATGTCTGCTGCAGGAATTGCAGCATTGTTGATGCTTGCTGGTTATTCTGTTGATACAGATATCTTACTTACAACAAGGGTTTTGAAAAGAAGGGGGGAAGGAAAAGTAAATACTAGAATCAAATCAGCGTTTAAAACTGGAATAACCATGACTTTAACCTCCATAGCTACAACACTCGCAGGATACTTCCTTGTTTCTTCTCCTGTTTTAAAACAAATCTTTTTTGTGCTTTCAGCAGGACTTGTTTTTGATTTGATAGGAACATGGGTAGGAAATGCGGCAATAATTAAATGGTATTGTAAAAAGAAGAATATTGATTAAAAAAATAGAATAATAAGATGACAAAAATAACTTTAAAAATTTGGATATTGATAATCGCTCTGCTTATAGCAATAATCGGAATTCCATTTATTGTTCCAGGAATAATTAATTTCAAAGCATTTTCGGGAGGGATTGAAATAAAAGATATTGAAATAAATTCTTCTGCTTTTTTAGCAGGGATGGTCAGAGGAGAAGTAATAAAACAAGTAAATGGAGATAAAATAAACTCTGTTGTAAACTATTACGATACACTCTCCAAAATGATAATTAACCCCGTTGACATCTCAATTACTACGAACAATGGAACAATCAACTATAAGTCCACTTTAATTGATTTTGATGTGGATAACAGGACTGTTTCATTTGTCGGAAATAATTCTGGGAAAGCAGGTTTAGAAGTCGGGATGATTATTCAGGGTATTAATAATTATTCTTTAGATAATTATACTTTTGAGGAAATTATAATCAATGTTGAACCTAGAGCAAGAATTGAGATTGTCACAGATCAGAAAACGTATGATTTCTTAACTAAAGAGGATGTTGGGTTGACTGTTGCTGCAATGTCAAAGACAAACATTAAGACTGGTTTGGATATACAGGGGGGAGCAAGAGCACTTGTTAAACCTGAAAGGAGACTTGATGCAACAGAATTTGCTGATTTGAAATCATTAGTTGAACAAAGGCTTAATGCTTATGGAATAAAAGATGTAGTTGTAAGATCTGCCAGCAATCCATTTACACAAGAACAATATTTGGTTATAGAAATTGCTGGAGCTACACCAAAAGAATTGCAAGAACTTGTAGGACAGCAAGGAAAATTCGAAGCAAAAATATCAAATAATACTGTTTTTGTTGGAGGAAAGGGAGACATAACCTATGTTTGCAGAGGAGATGCTACATGTGAAATAATTCAAGACTGCACTGCTGTACAAGGGACTTATTCATGCAGATTCAGTTTTGAAATTGATCTTTCATCAAAAGCAGCGAAGAGACAAGCAGACCTTACTGCTGGACTCTCTGAAAATATTAGCCAAGGGCAACATTACCTCAATGAAACTCTTGATTTGTACCTAGATGATAAACTTGTTGATACTTTATACATTGATGTTGATTTAAAGGGAAAAGAAACAACAAAGATTACTATTTCTGGCAGCGGAACAGGAAATACAAAAGCCGATGCTATCAAAAATACTCAAAGTAATATGAATAAATTGCAAACAATATTAATAACCGGAAGTTTGCCTATAAAATTAGATATAGAAAAATTGGATACGATCTCTCCAACAGTCGGCAAAGGTTTCTCAAAGAATATTTTCATCGTTGTTATCGTGTCATTTGCTCTAGTTGGATTATTAGTTTATATACGATTTAGAAGACCAAAAGTAGTAATCCCTGTTATGATAACCCTCGTTTCTGAACTAATCTTGCTTCTTGGCGTTGCAGCCATAATAAAATGGAACCTTGATCTTCCAGGCATCGCAGGTATTATTGCAGCAATAGGAACTGGTGTTGATGATCAGATAGTCATGATTGATGAATCAACTTCTTCAAAAGGCTATAGCATCAAAGAAAGAATCAAAAGGGCATTCTTCATAATCTTTTCAGCTTATGTTGTTGTCATAGCTTCTTTAATTCCTCTTTGGTTTGCTGGAGCAGGAATGTTAAGAGGATTTGCTTTAACAACAGCCATAGGAATCACTGTTGGTGTTTTCATAACAAGACCTGCATTCGCAGACATCTTAAAAAAGATAACAAAAGATTAAAAATTGATATCTTTATTTTATCTGATAGTCTAGAATATTCGGGATACATAACTTCCCAAAAGGAATATAAAGAGGATTGGTGACTGTTTTATATTGTGGATAATGAAAGAAAAGAAGATAGTGCGTGATGAGGTTGTTAAAAACGCTTTTTATCAAAGCGTCTTGGGAATTATCTCTAAATTTGGAGCCCTGATTTTCACGGTTATCATCGCAAGAGTGCTTTTTCCAGAAGCGTTTGGAATTTATAGCCTGGCCTTGACAGTCATACTGACGATCGTAACTCTCTCTGATCTAGGGATAGGGACAGCAATTACAAGGTACGTATCTGATAGTCTGGGAAAAGGAAATAATGCTTCTATCAAAAAAGAAGCGAGGTCGAGATTCTTATTTTTAATAAAATTTAAGGTCATCTCTTCAATTGTTCTGTCTATATTATTGTTTTTTTTAGCTGGAGTTGTTGCAGCAATTTTTAAGAAACCTGAATTAGCCCTGCCATTACAAGTTGGAGCAATTTATTTGTTAATCGTCTCTTTATACGGAATTGTTGGTCCTATCTTCTTGGCTTTGGAAAAAGTTAAATATTCAACAATTGCAGAAAGCATCTTTGAGATCTCTCGGGTTGCATTAATCTTCGTTTTTCTTTATTTCTATAAGAATGTAGCCAGTGTTTTCATTGTCTTGTTTATTGCATTATTGCTTGCTATAATCTATTCTTTTTTTGTTGTACGCAAAAGATATAAATTTCTGGTTTCTGGAAAGACAAGACCCGTGGAAAGAAGAAGACTTCTATTATTCTCTGGTTTCTTGGCGCTTAATTCATTGAATGCAGTTATTTTCACCAACATCGATAAGTTAATCCTTGGTTATTTTACCATAGATGCCAAGTTCATAGGTTTTTATGCAGCAATTTTCACGGTGATAAGCGGAATGATAGGGCTGCTTGGTGTAGGGGGCGTGATATTCCCTGTGTTCGTACATTCTCATGGAGAAAAACTGAAGTTAGCCTTCAGAAAAACATTCCATTACCTATTCTTGTTCACTTTCCCAGTCACTGTTGGACTGGCTTATGCCTTTGTCTTCCTTCTCAGATTGTTATATGGCGCAGCATATGTTCCTGTTGAGTATCAGCTGACTATTTTTATAACCTCTATTTTCTTGAGTACATTAGTTCTAGAAGGCATCTTAACCGCACTTTACACAACACTGTTTAATGCAAAGGAAAAACCAAAGTGGCCTGCTTTTATTATGATTGTCGCAGCACTTTTGAATACTGTCTTGACATATTGGTTTGTTTTGGAATCAATAAAGATAAAACCAGAATATGGGCTTATCGGTGCTGCACTAGCTACTTTTATAAGCAGATATGTGAATCTTATCACCTTGTCTGCTTTCGCCAAAAAGAAATTCGGAATTACGCCAAACAAGAGCTCGATCTTCAAACCACTTATCGCAAGCGCGATTATGTTAGGATTTATGATGCTGTTCATCTATATTTTCGGACAAAGCACGTTGAGCTGGTTTATCATGATCATCTGCTCCATGATAGTCTATTGGTTCATAATTTTTCTATTAAAGGGTGTGAAAAAGGAAGATTTGCAGATGGTAAAGAATAGTCTCTTTTTTCAAAGAAAAAAGTAAAGAGCCATCATCTATTCTCCAATAATCTTTTCATTAGTAAAATTTCTTTTTTGCTCAAATCAGGATTATTTGGAATATAAAAACCAAATTTATGAACAGTCTCTGCATTTTTTGCAGGATGGGACTTATTATTAAAGAAGGGTTGGTTTATTATTGATCCACCAACAATTGGCCTGATCTCTACTTTTTTTGAGCTAATAACTTTTTATATACTTCTACTGCTAGTTTTGCAACATTTTCATAATCTGCAGACTCTACCGTCTTTATAGAATTATTACCCATTTGCTTCACCTTTTTGTCTTTATACATTTTAATTACGGCCATTGCAATACCTTTGGGGTTATTTAACCCTACTTTATATCCATTTATCCCATTTTTTATCAAAAATAAATCAGCACCACTAACCACGGGTAACCCGGTTGCCAAAGCCTCCTGAACGCTAATAGTAGGATAATTTGTATGAGTGCCATTTATAAAAACATCTGAGGAAAAGTGATAGTCAAATAAATCCGCTTCAGGAACATTTTTAAGGTGAACAAAATCTTTTTCAAGACTTGCCTCCTGAATCATTCTGTTCATCTTTTCTTCGAGCAATCCCTTTCCAATCATGATTAGCTTAGCATTTTTTATTTTTTTCTTGATCAATATAAATCCTTTGATTATTTCTTCAATTCCCTTTTCTGTAATTATTTGACCAACGCTTAAAAGCACTAAATCGTTTTTATCGAAACCACATTCTTTTCTTCTATTTTTAAAACTATTTTTTAGTTTTCTAATATTTTTAAAGGGTATACCAAGGGGGATAAATTCAATTTTATTTTTATTTACTCCAAGTTTAACTATATTTGGAATTTGAGATTCATTATCTGCCGTAACTGCTTCTGCATTTAGAATACAATACTTCCAAGGTTTTTGTAATGCCCAACCCACATAAAGTTTTTTTAATCCTGTTTGAGAAGAAGCTTCATGCCCATAAAAAGGTTCCAAAGCCCAACTTTGAAAAACAACTCTTTCTCTTTTTTTATTATGCATATAGAAATAAGCAAGAGCTTCAGAATTGTGCAGGATATCAAACTTTTGTTTTTTAAGATAGTTATTTAAATGATAACTAAAAAGTAGCTTATAGATCATATTAAAAGGGATTAGTCTTTTTCCAGTATATTCTGGAGCGATGAAGACATGTTTTACCCCATTATAGACGGCGTAATTTAAATCAGGATTATCTCTCAATCTCGTAGTTACAATCTCTACCTCATGACCTTTCTTAACAAGTTCTTCTCCTAATAATTGCACAAACTTACAACCCCCATCATAGGCATTATGAAAATGCGTAGTCTCCATTCTCGGAAAAATGATTCTCATGATACTACCTTTACCCTAGGTAAAGGAAGAATAAATTTTGTTCCTTTTGCAACTAACTCTTTTTCACGCTCCTTGAAGGCATCAATGAAACTATAAGGTAACACTAATAGATACTCAGGACATTCTTTTCTAAGCTTAACTTCATCATAAATTGGTATGTCTGATCCTATAAGGTACTTGTTAAATTTAAATGGATTTGAATCTGCCGCTGCTTCAACAAGAGAAGGCCCTATATCGCAAAATTGCATAATTGTGTTTCCTTTAGTAGAAGCTCCATAAATCCAGGTACGTTTTCCTTCACTCTTTATTTTTTTAAGAAGCTCTTTCAAATCATCTCTTGTTTTATTTATCCTACTCATAAAATCCCCATAGGTTTCTTCTTTAAAAACGCCCCAATCTATTTCTTCTTGAAGGACAGACTTCAACCTTTCAGTTACTGGAAAGTTGGAATTGCTCTTTTTCTTCGCAAAAATCCTAAAGCTTCCCCCGTATACATCGTTTAGTATGACATCGAATACTTCTAATCCTGCTTTTTCCAATATCCATTTTATATTTTGGGTGCTATAATATGCTACATGCTCATGAACAATGTTGTCATACATATTTGTTTTAATCATGACGGGAAGATAAGCCATCTGAATAATAGCGACACCATTTTCGTCTAAAACAGATTCTATCTCTTCACAAAATTTGATAGGATTATTTAAATGATAAAACATTGCAATAGCAAAAATGAGTTTTGCTTTCTTTTTTGTCACACTTTCATAACTTTTTTTAGTAAAAAAATCAGTTACCCTAACAAATCTTGGAGAATTGACTAAGCTATCAACATTTTGAGCAGGATCTATACCAATAAGATCTAAAGATTGATTTTCAAAAAAAGATAGTAGGGTTCCATCATTACAACCGATGTCTAAAATTAAATCTCCATCTTTTAATATGTTTAGTGCCTTGCCAGAATTTGCAACATCTAACAAGATTTTTCTCATTGAACTATTTGAACTGCTTGTATAGGGATAATGCGCATACATCTCTGAAATATCATAGTCATAAGCTAGTTGAAGACTGCCACATTGAGAGTCATTTGTTTTGACACATTGAACAATTTCCAGAGAATATTTTTTTAATTCATTTTTATAAGACATATTTTCCGGGAATATAGATGAGAGATATTGTGCTCCGAGATCTATACAAGGGACTATTAAAGAATTGCCACATATTCTACACTTTTTTATTCTTTCATCCATTTTATTCTCCATTCTTTTTTTCATAAAGTCTGTCACAAGTTCTACATCTGGATAATTTGGTCCGGGGGATAAAATTTCCTGAGAGGAATCTTGCCCCTCAAAGATTACACGAATTCCTAGCTTATTTGCCAAGTCACATAGTGAAATTGAATTTCTTGCACCTACTTCAACAATCCCTTTTTTATCGAGATTATCAGCAATCCAATTTCCCACAAAGTCCACGGGTGTAAATGCGTATTTACTATTTTTTCCGATATATACCTTTGAACCACATAACATGTCTATTAACACTCCTTTTTTTAAACTTTCGCCAAACAAAGGCCCCAATCTAACAATGAGTGACTTCCCATCATTCACAACCGACTCTGCGGCTAATTTATGTCTACCATAAACTGTATCTGTCTGACATCTTGCAGAAAGGGTGCTAATCTGAACAAACTTTTTAAATTTAGTACCATAAAAAATCTGGGCGGTCTTTTCCACAGTTTCATGAAAATCCCATTCAGGATTATTTTCGGCTTTAAATCTTGCAGAAGGCATAGCTGCATTAATAACATAATCGAAATTTCCCTTCATTTTTTTTTCAAAATTTTCTCGGGTAATTTCTGTAACTTCATAATTTCTCTTCTTTAATGCATTCAAAATTGCAGTTCCTACGAATCCCTTAGAACCGAATAGAGCTATCATTTTTTTACTTTGGTTACTTGCTCATGAATAATTGGATCTTTGCACTTATCCCATGGTTTAGAAAGCATGGCCACAGCAGTAACTAATGTAATTGCATGGAATGCATGTGCAATTCCGGGCCCTGCACAAGAACATTCTCCTTTAGACATATGTATTGTTTTTTCTTCTCCTGTTTCAACATTCTTAA
The DNA here is from genome assembly GCA_026395795.1 of Candidatus Pacearchaeota archaeon. Classification (GTDB taxonomy): domain Archaea; phylum Nanobdellota; class Nanobdellia; order Pacearchaeales; family UBA284; genus JAPLYB01. The sequence continues at coordinate 21,889 of JAPLYB010000034.1, read as the reverse complement.
CGACCATCACTCCCTCGCCATCTACAATTAAAAAATATTCAGTAAATTCCGGATGCCAATGATTCCCTCTAATTGCTCCTGGTTTGAAGTAAAGAAGATTAAACTCTTTAATTGCTACCTCGGGAACCCATGTAAAAATCCCTCCACGCCCATCAAAAACTGTTTGAAGATTGCAACTTGGTTTAATCAATTTAAATTTATCCATTTCAATAATCTATTTTTTTACTTTTTAAATTTATCTCTTCATTTCAGCGTAATTTGTTTTTATACCTTCAGATATGAGTTTTAAATCAGAATTAACCATCATAGCAACTAATTCTTTAAACTTAGTTTTGGGTGTCCATCCTAATTCTTTTTTTGCCTTAGAAGAATCTCCCAATAGTAGGTCTACTTCAACAAGCCTACAAAATTTAGGATTAATTTTAACGACTACCTTCTCCCCAAATTTACCAACTTCATTTAAACCTTCGCCAAACCAAATTATATTCATCCCAATTACCCTAAAAGCTTCTTCAATAAATTCTCTAACTGAATGAGTTTCTCCTGTGGAAATGACAAAATCATCTGGCTGGTCTTGCTGTAACATTAACCACATTGCTTCCACATAATCTTCAGCATACCCCCAATCTCGTTTAGCATCTAAGTTACCTATTTCTAAACAATCTAATAAACCTAATTTAACTTTTGCGACACAGTGAGTAATCTTTCTTGTTACAAACTGTTTTCCTCTTTTTGGAGATTCATGATTAAATAAAATTCCATTTGATGCATGAATCCCATAACTTTCTCGATAATTTTTAGTTATCCAATAAGCATAAACTTTTGCAACTCCATAAGGACTTCTAGGATAAAATGGAGTCGTTTCTTTCTGAGGTATTTCCTGCACCTTGCCAAACATTTCGCTGCTAGAAGCTTGATAAAATTTGATTTTTTTATTTGTTAGTCGGATAGCCTCCAATATATTTAATACCCCTACCCCTGTCATCTCAGCAGTTGCCAGGGGTTCTGTCCAAGAGGCAGGAACAAACGACTGTGCAGCCAAGTTATATACTTCGTCAGGATTAACTTCTTGTAAAATCCTAATTATAGATGCGAAATCCGTAATGTCTCCATCTAATAAATGAATCTCATTTATTATTTCATCTATCCTTTCACCAATATCCAAACTAGATCTACGATACATTCCATAAACCTCATATCCCTTACCAACTAAAAATTTTGCTAGATAAAAACCGTCTTGGCCAGTTATACCTGTTATTAATGCTTTTTTCATAAAAACATGAAGAATTAAGTATTTTTAAAGTTTAACATATTGGCGATTAGGTACTCTTCGCACCAAAAAAGTTTATAAATTAGTTAAACAATGAAGATTCAGAAGATGATACAAGAAAAAATATTAGTGACCGGAGGTTGCGGTTATATCGGCTCTATATTAGTCCCAGAGTTACTTCGGGAAGGTTATTTTGTGCGTGTTTTTGATAATCTTAGTTGTGATTCCGGGCACACTATGATGGCACATTTGATTAATCCAAACTTTGAATTTGTCAAAGGAGATGTTAGGAATGAGCAAGAGACAGCAAAAGCAATGGAAGGCATGGATATTATAATCCATCTTGCTGCGATTGTGAGCTTGGCTTCATGCGAGAGAAACCCAAAACTTGCTCAGGAAGTTAATGTTGAAGGAACAAAGAATATACTAAAGAATAGGGGAGATAAACTTATTATTTATGCTTCAACAATAAGCAACTATGGTGAAACTTCTACCCAGATGTGTTCTGAAGAAACTGGTCTGAATCCAAAAAACACCTATGCTATAACAAAAACTGAAGCAGAAAAATTGGTGAAAGATTCTGGAAACTGCATAATATTCAGGTTTGCAACAGCATTTGGCTGTTCAAACAGATTAAGAATAAACACTTTGATTAATGATTTTGCATATAGAGCGATTAAAGACAAACAGCTGCTTGTTTATCAAAAGAGTTTCAAGAGGCCATTTGTTCACATAAGGGATATAACTAGCGGATTAATCTTTGCTTTAAAGAATCGTGATAAAATGCTGAATCAAATTTATAATCTTGGTTCAAATGAAGCAAATTTGACAAAAGAAGATGTTGCTTTGATTATCAAGAACAAGGTTCCAAAATTTCTATTGTTTATGGTGGATTCAGAAGGAAGTGACGATAGGAGAAATTTTTTCATAGACTATTCAAAGATAAGTTCTCTTGGATTCAAGACAAAAATTTCTGTCGAAGAGGGAATAGACGAATTAATAAAAGGGATAGGTTTGATAGATGTTAAGAATCCCTATGTAAATTAATAAAAATCCTTCACTGTAACAAAAAATCACTTTTTCTTGTAGTCTTGTATTATTTCTTTATAAACATCTAAAGTCTCATTTATGCACTTTTCCCAAATAAAATTCCGTGCGTGATTTAGACTATCCTTTCCAGTTTTTTCTCTTAGTTTTAGGTAATTTTTGGTTTTATCGTCTATGCTTTATAATTTCCTAGGATAATCCTCAAGATAGTTACTACTAAAGAATTACAAAATAGAAGAGTTTTTAAACCTAATAAGATTATTATAATTTATGATTAAAGTTTTAACTTGGAATGGTGTAAGAAATTGGAAAGATTTTGAGTTTGCAGAAGATGGTGGAAAACGCGTAGATATAGCTAAACTGAGATATACCGGAAAGAGTGCAATTTATACCAGTGCGAGATCTGTTTTAACAAGGGCTTGCAATGATATTCTTGCTTGGTATCCTTCTGATAATCCTGGATTAATTATGATTGAAAGAAACCAAGAACCAGCAAAAGGTCAAGAATGGTGTCTTGGTGGAGGATTAACAAAGGGCGATGGTCTAGAATCTTCTGTAAGAAGAAAATTTGAAGAAGAAACAGGATTAAAACTTGAAGATGAACTAATTCTTCTTGGTCATGCTTTAGTTTCTTGGGAAACAACCTCGGTGCCTTGCGAACTAAAAGGAAGTCATGAATATGCTGCGGTTATATTTGGAAAAACAAAACCAGGTCAAGTAAGATTAGATGAAACAAGCAGCAAGTATCACATTGTAACTCCAGATCAATTTTTTGCAAATCCAAATAAATATCACCCATACGTACGAGAGTACATGCGCACAGCAATTGAAATTGGAACAGGACAACTCAGAATTCCAGAAGTTGGCAGTCAATTCACAACACAATCAAGAACCCCTAATTAAATTATTATGAGAGCTTAATTTGGTTATATTTTTTAGAAATTACTTCCCAATAATCTTAAAATCAGGCAAAGGAACTAAAAACTTTCCACCTTTTTTATACCAATCTTTTTCTTGATTCATTATTTCATTGAAAAAATGCCAAGTCATAACTAAGAGATACTCCTTTCTTTTTCCATTTTTTTGCTAATCTAAGAATAAACTCTATGTTTTTTCTTTTTCCTAGCCCCCCAACATAACTAATTGCAAAAATTTTGTTCTTTTTCTTTTTTTAGAGGATAAAACTTCTTGAAGTCCACACCGGGATAAATAGCTGTTATTTTATTTGAATGGATTTTCAATAATCTTTGCATACCTTTCTTTGTACTTTTGGATATTGCTATAAAATGTTTTGCTTTCAATACGAACATTAGGATAAATCTAAAAAACAATTTATACGTCTTTTTTCTTTCTGGAATTATAAGAGAGATTAAATCATAGAAAGTAACAATGGAGTTTTTCTGAATAACATTGCCGAACCAAGTTCGGGTCTAAAATGTGACAGGTGTCTGCCTTGTTTTCTCTTATTTTTTGTATTCCTAGAAGAACATTTTTTGTTTGGTGGCTCTTCCCAGTTTTATTTATCTCAATTTTTTTAATATTAAATTCACTTTTTATTTTCCTTGAAGAGTCATAAAAATCTCCACAGAACTTATAGATCCCTGCCCAGAATTTTGATTAAAACATTTTCCAACTAAAACAATTTTCATTTTAACCAAATGTTGCCCCCAGAACGTATGATACTCTCTTTGTTAATTCTAATAAAGGGATATAATACAAAGCAGATATTCTTTTTGTTTTAAAAAAGTATCTAACAGATATTATTAATAGGGAGATTATGGGGGAAACTAAAAGAATTAAAAATATTAGTGAATTGACTATCAACATTACAATCAATGCCAGGCAATATATCCAAAAGCTAATCACCATCAGACCGTTTAATCTCAGTTTTTTTAAATTCCCCTGTATCCTATCCCCTTCTCCGTATTTATAAAACTGTTTGAAAAACTTTTTGATTGTTGGGCGCATTTCCCAGGAGATATCTTTTCTTTGATTGGTTACGATTTTGCATTTATTCTCTATAAGGGAGATATTGAATTTTGTGTCTTCCCCAGTTAAACATTTCTCGGGGTAGCCGCCTGCTTTTTTCCAACATGCTTTCTTGAAACAAATATTTCTAGAGGACATTCTAGACGGTCTATCAATCTTTTTTATAACAATCAGGGATTGAAAAAATTCAAAATCATTTTTTATTATGGCCTTGTAACTTCCCGCAACTACGTCATTCTCTGGGAAAAATTTTAAAGTTTCATTGATCCAATCTTTATTGATAATACACCCCGCATCACTTACAAAGATCAGTCCATACTTGGCAGAATTTATTGCAATATTTCGGCCATCCGCAATATTTGCCCCTTTTTTAATGATAATTCTAAAGGGTATTTTGGATTTTTTCTGGTATAACCGCATTATCTCCAAAGTTTTATCTTTTGATCCACCATCAACAAGGATGACCTCATCTGGTTTTACTGATTGATTTAAAAGAGATTCAAGAAATTTTTCGAGGTTTTCTTCTTCATTTAACACCGTAGAAATAAAGCTCACCTTCAATTTTCTTTTCATTTTATGGCCTCTTCATAAATCTTTTTTAATTTTTTATTTCTTTCTTTTATTGAAAATTTTCCACTTCTAATTTCCTTTATATTATTTCTAGAGATTTTTTCTCTTAATTTTTTATTCTTTATTAACCTGAAAAGATTCTTCACAAGTTTTTTTACAACAATAAATTCCTTTTTTTCGAGTTTATAAAAATTGATCTTTTGTTTAATATCAAAAATAATGCCATTTTTTTCATTTTTAATTATTTCATTCCTAGATTTTGTCCAAAGAGTATTGACTGTAACAATTGGCAAACCAAAAGCCATTGCCTCAAGTAATTGAAAACCAAACGTATCTACGAGACTTGGATAAAAAAAGATATCTGCTTTTTTATAATATCCAAAAAGTTTTTCTTGGGGCACTAACTCTAAAAAACTGATTTCGGGATATTTTCTTTTGACTTCTTGGGGTGCGTCCGATATAAAAATAATTTCCACATCAAATATTTTATTTATTTTTTTTAATGCTTCAAGCGCAATTAATCCTCCTTTTAACCAAAAATATCTTGCAACATACAAAATAACTATCTTTTTATTATACTTCCTTTTTTTTAATTTTTGCAGGGGGGTTACTGCAGGATAAACAACTTCTACTTTATCTTTGGTTTCAGGAAAGATGGTGAGTATGTCTTTTTTTATATTTTCTGTCCAGGGCATTATTTTTTTACAGTTTTTGTTGAGGATAAGACTTTTAATAAATTTTATTCCCAATTTTGTTGGTTTCCCTGACAAAAACATAAATCCTGCAGACTCGATGTCTGCAACCCATGGGGTCTTATTTAAACTTAAACAATGAGCACAATGAATTAAATCACGGTTTTTATCTTTTTTTGTTAAGTGGGCATTTATCAAGGGTAAATTTAATGTACGAACTATCTTTCTGATATTTGCTTTTAACTTGTTAGAAAGATAAAAAACATTTTTATTGGATATTAATTGCTCTTTTTTATTCGTGTTAATATATCTAATATTTTTTGGGGGATATTTCATTAAAGATTTATAATAAGCAGAATCTGGAAACTTCCAAGGATATTGTAAATAAACTTTTATTTCTTTTTTATTCATTTTATAGCCGTTTCAGTATTTTTTTATCTTATCTTTTTGAATAATCCTTCTACTATATAATACCCCGGGATGGGAATTGTTAAAAAAGATAATCTCCTCTTTACTGGATATGTTTTTATGCTTATTATTCTGAAATCGTCTTTGAATAATCTTAAAAAATCATCTTGTGAGGAATATTCTCTTTCATGTGTTGGGTCAAGAACAAACCTTCTTTTATATCTGTACTTATAAATCGCCCAAGGTTTTTTTATGACAGAGTCTACATACAAATAACCGCCTTCTTTTAAAATTCTTTTGCATTCTTTAACAAACGTCTTATCATCTTCAAGATGTTCAATTACCTGCGTTGAAATCGCTAAATCAAAAAAATTGTTTTGCAGTGAAGTGTTGCACACATCTTCACAAAAAAATTTGCCGGAGGGGAAAGCCTGTTTGAGTTCTTCTACTCTTCTAGGAGATATCTCTACCCCCCAAACAGACTTATGGGGGTATTTCTCCAGGATTGCAGTGATTATTTGCCCTTCTCCACAACCCAAATCAAGGATATTATCACTTTCTTTCAGAACACAATCTATCATTTCCGGAATCTTAATCTTATCCCAGTCTTTTTGTTTATAATTATCTGAAAAATCGGCATTTCTTTTTAAAATTTGTTGATCCATTTTTTATAATTAAATTTTTATTTCTTTTTTATTCATTTTAAATTTCTATTTCAAAAGTTCCAATATTTTCTTACTTACTCCGACTTCACCATAGGGATTTTTGAAGTCTTTTACTTTTATCCTGTTTTCTTCAATATCCCGCATTACTTTCTTTGTATAAGCCACATTCAGCTTAGTTAAAAAGTTTATTCCAGTTGATAGCCCTTCTGGTCTTTCTGTGGTTTTTCTCAACAAAATGCAGGGTTTCTTGAAAATCAGACTTTCTTCTTGGATGCTACCCCCATCAACAATAAGATATTTCGAATTGATTAATAACAAAATAAACTCTTTGTGGGAAACGGGGGCAGTTATCTCCAGCTTTTTTATTTTTTTTAATTCACGCATCAACCCATAGCTTTCAAAGGCTTCTTTTGTAACTTCGTGCATTGGCCAAATTGATCTAATGTTAATACTCTTTATAATTTCAATAATCTTTTGCATTCTATCTAAAGACCCGAGATTCTCATGTCTGTGCATATTTATCAAAGCATACTCTTCTTTGCTTTGTTTTTTTTGGTTGTCTTGTTTTTTAACTTTGGAATAAGTTATTTCTGCTGAATCTAAGACCGTGTTGCCAACAATAAAAATTTTTCCAAAAACTCCTGTTGCTCTTTCTCGTTTTAAGTTTTTTGCACTTAATTGAGAAACGGCTAATAGGATATCGGAGAATCTATCTGCTGTTTGCCTGACTATTTCTTCTGGAAATGGCTCTAAAAAAGAACCAGACCTTAATCCTGCTTCAAGGTGAACATTTTTCCATTTTTTGAAAGGATTGAGAATGCTGCTGGATCCGATGGCTGCTGCACCGGTACTTATTGTATCCCCATGATAAATTACATAATCTGGATTGATATTTCGCAAAAGTCCTCTAACTTTAAAGATTATTTTCAAGAACCACAGCCAAGAACTTATTCCTGCTTTTGATCCAAGTTGTTTGCCTTCTTTTGTTTCTTCACTTAGGAAATAATCTGGTTTTTTAATACCAAACTCTTCACATGATTTTCCAAGAGGATGTTGCCCTGTGTGAACAAAAAAATAAGGAGTTTTATTTTTTTGCAGCTCTAACATCACTGGGGCACATTTAATGAGCTCTGCTTTTGTACCTATTACAAATGCTATCATTTTATTTCTTTTGATTTCTTAAATTCTTAAAGAATAGAAGATTTATAAATATAGATTTTATAATATCTTCATGGGTATAGAAAAGTTACAATCCTTTTTTAGGATAAAAGGAGTAAATAAAGAGGGTAACAAACTTATTCAACGAGAGAAAAGAAAATATTTATGGTTAAGATCGCTTAGTTTGTTCACAAAAAAGAATTATTATAGTCTTGGTGAAGGATTAACAAAACCAGTAATAGCCAACTCTAATGGATTATTTTATTGTCGAGAAAAAAGTTTAGATTTGCATATTATTTCAGACAGTTATGAATTTAATGTGAAAAAACTTTTTGAAAACCTTTCTAAAGAAAGTAAGGTAATTGTAGATATCGGGGCAAATATTGGTAGATATACTGTTCTTGGGGGCATTAACTCTCAAGCAAAAATTTATTCTATAGAGCCAGAAGAAGATAACTTTAGAATTTTATCTAAAAATGTAAAATTAAATAATTTAAATAATATTGAACTGTTTAAAATTGCTTTAGGAAATAAAAAAGGTAATGCTAAATTATACAAAGATTGCGACAGCCGAAACTATGGAGGACATTCTTTAAAAATTAAACGTAAAGATTTTGATATTGTTAAGTTAGACACTTTCGACAATTTATTTAAAGATAAAGTAAAAAAGATTGATTTAGTTAAAATAGATGTAGAAGGTTTTGAGTTAGATGTTTTGAAAGGTATGAAAGTTTTTCTGTCAGAAAATAAAATTAAAAATATAATTCTTGAAATTGATAAAGAAAATTGTTCTACCATAATTGCATTATTAAAAAAGTATGGTTATTCTGTTAAACATATAATGTATAATAATTATTTGGCAAGATGTAATTAACTGTTTAAAACTTGCCTTATGTGTTCAAAAATCTATTTATTTAAGTGAAGATAAACTTTTGTGCTTCTAATATCCCCATGTCCAAGAATATTTGCGATGGTATAAAATAATTAGAACGGTAAGTTTAAAGTAAAAGCCCCTAATGCGACAGAACCTGTATCAACCGGTGGTAACGCACCAAAGAAAGAAATAAATAAGTGCGAAACTATATAGAAACGATAATAGCGATAATTGCGAGAACGATCTCAAAAGATATTATGAAGTAGGTTATATCATTTTCATAAACTTTGTGACTTGGCTTGATCTTCTTTAAAATCCTTAGAGCAATATGAGTCAAACTGTAGTTCTTTTTGTATCTTGATTCCAAACTATTGTCTTTGCTTGGAATCCCGAAATTCCAAGCCTTAAATCTACTTCTCAGTTTAAGAAAGCCTTCTAAGATAAATGGAATAAAAATGATTAATGCTGCTTTTTCCATATTTCCTATAATTGCAAGACTTCCAAAAAGACCCCCAATAATATAAGTTAAGGTATTCCCTGGAAATATTTTTGCCGGATTTTTGTTAAAAACAAGAAACCCAAGAAGAGCCGAGACAATTACTCCTGCAATTAAAACAAGCCACATCTGACCCGTCATATAAGCGAGTATTCCAAGTCCTGCAAAAGACACAACTCCAAGACCGGCTTCCATGCCATTGAATCCTGCAAGTAAATTAAAGCCATTCGTTGTTCCAATAATTGCAAGGGGGACAATAATTAAAGGATAAACAATGCCGAAATCGATAGCTCCTAGAAAAGGAAATGCCATTATAGATTGACCAGCATTAATAACCATTAATGGAATTGCAATTGGAATGGTCATCAAAATCTTTTTATAGCCACTTATAGAAGATTTCCCCCAACCAAAGATATCATCTATGAACCCTACAAAACAGGCTAAAAGAAGAGTTACTACAATGCTCAATGTTTCAATTTCATGTGTTGGGGAATGTAAGATGAATGTTTTGAAAAAGATATAAACCAAGATAGACAGTACAATTGCTATTGTTACAGCAATTCCGCCTGCTTTTGATATTGTTGGTTTACTTTTATATTTGTTCATATCTGGTTGGAGCATCTCTTTATGCCCTCTGGAAATTTTTATCCACCATTTGGTCAAACCAAGAGAAACGAAGAATGCGAGGATAAAACTTAAAATTGAAAAAAAGATTTCAACAAACATTTTTTAGTTAATTATTTTTTATTTTTATTAAAAATGAATAATCTGTTTTATGTTCCTAGGTAGTCTAAACTTGCAAATGGCCCTGCTGTCTGAGACCAGCCGGTTGTTCCGATATATTCGGGATAGTATTTTATGTCTTTAGTATAATTCACCTTCCAGATTTTTATAGGGGCTTGTATGTCTCCATTGACTAATAAGATTTCTCCAGTGAAACCATAAGAATCTTGTAATTGTTTTACAAATAATGATTGTTCTGTATGGACAAGGTTAAAACTAGTAGTCTCATTTAACAAGTATAGCTTAACCCACTCCGTGTTTAGTGCCTTTTCACTTAAATATAGCGCTCCCCCGATTGGATCGATGGAGTTTTTATTGAAGTTTAATTTTGGAATGAAATAAAGTGCTGTAGAAATAGAATCTTGCGTGTCAAGCTCATATTTTTGTCCATTAATCCAGTAGTATTTTATTGGAATGTCATATCTTTTTTGATTATAAAATACAACAGCAGTTATTTCACTGAATGTTTTTGTTTTGTTATCCAGGGTTATAATGAACGCTGCAATTCCTGCTTTTTGCATTGGAAGAAGCTGCCCCTTCCAAACAATATCTTGATCAAACCACATTCCTCCAGGATAGACATAAATTGTTTTATTCTTTGTTTCTTGAGTCTGTTTCTCATCCATTTCAAATGTACTAATCCAGCTTAGTCTGTCCTTTCCTCCCGCATCTGAGCCAATGCTTGCAAAAGCAGAATATTTCCCAATATCTGTTGAATCAAGAATGAAGTAAGAAACGTTATACGCCTTACATAATTGTAGTGCTGTTTTTTCATTCTGCGCAGTCATTAGATATCTAGCAGTAGTATGATCCCAAAAACCATTTGCGTGCCCTCCATCTGTTACTGTTGGTCTCTCTCCAAGAGTTTGCACCCAGTACCCATAATCCCACCAATGTACGAAAATACTCCCTGGCGATGTTTCGGTTCTAACCCATGCCATTGCTTTTTGCCATTGTTGATAATACGGGCCATTTATGGTAGCCTTAGCTTGTTGGACAGTTGAGGATTCATTGTTAACAAATGTTAAGATTAGTAGTGCTGCTACGGCAAGAACGGTGCAGATGACAAGAATGCCATGCCATTTTTGTTTAAGATAAATTAAGAATATAAAAAGTCCAACCAATATCAATGAAAAAGCGATTATAAAAAACGATTTTGCAGAAATAAAGATGAATATTGATGAAAGTACTAACACAACTCCAAAAAACGTTAATGCAAACGCATCTTTCTTTTGTACATAATCGGATATTTTAACTGGAAGAAATACTGCAAGGATAACTAATGCCGGGGCAACCATGAAAAAAAGTCTTATTGCCCCCCTCATGGAAATAATCGACCAGAAAGAGAAAGCTAAAAGAAATAGGTATGTGAAGTTTATCTCTTTAAAATCATTAATCGTCTTCTCATCTTTTTTGATGTGGGCAACAATATAAATCCAAATAATAGTAATCAAGAATAAAGCAAGCCCCCCGAAGTACAAGAATTTAGAAAAACCATTTTCTCCATTAAGCAAGCTACTAGAAGAAAATCTACTGAATATAAATGTGAATAGGAAAATGATAAAAGTAATATTCAACCATAACTTTCTATTATTGTTAAAATGTTTTGTTGCTTCATAGAATAATAAGATTACTCCAAAGAAGAATAGCCAGAATAACCAAGAAAAGTCGGCAATCACCTGAACAAAATAAGGGGCCATATTTTCGGCGACTGTCAATCCAACTCTCCCTTCTCCAAAAGGATGAATCAACCTAGAAACAATATCTGAAACTGTTGCAGGGATAACACTTGGTTTCAAAATTAGAAGGAAGATAATTCCAAGAACTAATACAACCAGAATACTTATTATACTTTCTGGAAGATTTATTTTCTCTTTTATCTTTTTTAATTTTGTATTGAAGATTAACATATCAATTAAAAGAATAACAAATATAATAAACCCAAACCCAGTATCACTTATTGTTTCGATTGTTGGTATGATGCCAACATGTACAAAAGAGAATATAAATGAAGGAATAATCCAAGAACAGAAAATCAGGAAATTTTTCTTTTTTTGTTTCCCAAAAAGGAAGATTAAGAAACTTACTAGTCCAATTGTCATGAAAATGTATCTGAATCCACCCCAAGTATAAATCATCAGTCCAGTGAATAATCCCACAATTAACCCAAAAATTGCTTGAGATTTTATTTTTTCTGATTTCCAAGCAAGAGCAAAAAACAAGAATGCCCCCCAAAACCAGACCATCCCTAAACTTTCAACTTCGGGAATTCCTGCTACAGTTCTGTGCAACATATCTGGAAGAACAACATAAAGCGCTGTTGCAGCTAATGCACCAATCTTTGATCTTGTTTTGGTTGTCACAAAGGAAAAAAGCACCATTATGAATAAGAAGAATAATATTGTAGCAATCGCAGTAAAAATGACCGGGGCCATTATAGCCGCAAATTCAATTGTCGCGACTGGGGGATTAGTAAATATACTTAGCACTCTATAAACCGCAACAATTGCCCAGGGTTGAATAGCAGAATTCGCCCAATTGGGCATGCCTAAAGGGGCCTGCCTGAACATATCGGGATTTGTAAGATTCCCAGCAATAATGTCCCTTGAAAATCTTAAGAATAAAAATGGATCAAGATCAGGACCCAGGGTGTAATTTCCGTTGGTCACATCTTTCAACCCGGACCCATTATCTGCTCTTAGATTTTCTGTTCTTATATAGCAACTAAAGAGGACTATTGCTAAAAGCACAAAAACTACGACTAAAGAAATCCAATGTTTTTTGAAAAATCCATTGAAACCTGTTTTATTTGATTTTTTAACTAGTTTTTCTTCTTTAAAATCTGAGCTAATAGCGGTTATTGGCTCTTTTTTTTCTTCTAAAACATCTGTTTTATCAACTATGTTGTTATCAATATTCCCTTCCATTTTATCATAAAAAATTCTGCTTTAATATCTTTTATAGACTTTAATAATCTTTCTGCTAGAAAAAGCCTTGCTTTTTCTGCATGCTGAAAATTCTCTGGATTTTCGTCATTTTGTCTCATTTTTTCAACAACCTGATTGGTTTATTCTCCTTCGGCTTTATCAAGCTTATTACCACTAATCCAATCAGAAGTGCCAAGTTAACAATCATCATCATCTGAATAAATTGTTGAATAGTTTCATGAAAGAAAAGTAATAAAACAACTTCTAAAAAGAATGCACTTGCTAACACTCTTATTGTCATCTTTTTGTTTTGATTAATTGAAAGATTGTAATAAACCATCAGATTGGCAAATGAGAAAAAGGCCATTGCCATAACCATATATTTCAAATAAGGAGCAGCAGAAAGAAACTTCTTACCTAAGACCACCATGACTATCTGATTTGGGAAAAAGATAGACAATATTAAAAAACCGCCAAACAGCATTATCATTAATAGAGACACTTTCTTTAATATTGATTTTACTTCTTTATCCTGTTTTTCTTCATTCTTTTTCACGAGATTGGGCATCATCGCCCTTTTTATCCCAGTTGCAATAAAGAAAAGAGATTTGCAGATCAAAGAGATTCCACCATAAATTCCAGAAACTCTAGCTGAAAAGAAATATCTTGCGATTATAACATCCACACTATACATTAAAGTAATTAAACCAAAGATTATCAGTGTTGCAAAAGAATACCTCCCGAGCTTTTCTTTTATCTTTATCTTCTTTGCTTTTTTAATGTCTTTCAAGGCCCAAAAACCTAATAAAAGGGCAAGGAAAGCAGAAATGGGGGCGGCTATAAGTGCACCAAAAATCCTAATATTTATTGGAAGTAAGAACACCAAAGCCACGGCAAGCCCTAATTTAATGAGAGTTTCGATAGAGTTATTTATTCCTAACTCCTTAAACCTTCCAAGACCCTGGAACACTCCCCAACCAACTGGCTGAAGAAAAGCTACTAATAAAAGTAGAGAGATTATAGCCAAGGGAAGAAAAGTGGTGTGTAAAACACTTATCAATAGGGGGGTTAAAGCAAGGACTATTATGAAAAAAACAATAGAAAGAAGAAAGATTTTTTTGCTTGCAAAATCCATTAATTGATGAATTTTTCCTGTTTCTTTCTTACTGGAATATTTTGTAGTGAATATAGCAACTACAGTTCTTATTGTTTCCTGGGGAACAGTTAAAATATAAAGTAGTGAACCGATTGAATAAAGCAAACCATACTCTTCAACAGAAAGGACACGGGCAAGGATAAAGTAATAAAGATAACCTGCAACTCCAGCTACTGCTGAAAAAAGTAAAAGAGTAAAAGCATCTTTTGTTACTTTATGCATTTTAATTCAAATTTAGATTGTTTTTAATTTAAAGATTTAAGAGGGAGATAATAGAAGGAGTTAAGAATACTTCAACAAATGCTGCAACAATTAGGATTATCAGAGCGAGGACAATAAGGTTCATTGAATCTTTTAAAACATGCCAAAATTCTTTTGTTTTAAACCCATGTCTTATTATTGCTATACTAACGATTCCACCAGCTAATGCGGCAACAAAATAAGCTGCAATTTCTGGAATTCCATGAATTAAATATCTGAGAAATCCACCTGGAAGATTTACTAAAGAACCTTTACTAAAAAGACCGATGGCTGTTGCAATAACACTTGCATTCCATGCTAAGATAAATATTGCTCCGGCGCCAAATAGTAAAGAGAGCATCAAAGTTGTCATAAGAACGAAAAAGTTATTTGTGAGTATTGAAGAAACCCTTCCTAAACCCTCCTTTAAGGTTAACTGACTAACAGCAGTAGCGGCTCCACTTAATAAATTGCCTTGACAGTTTTGCACATCTCCTGGATTAACTGAACAATAGGTCTCTAATTGCGCTTTGAACGTCACAGAAGTGAGATCTTGCGGCATTATCAGAAAAGCGATTGAGAATGCTATAATATATCCTAAGAAAAGAAAGATTAAGGCTTTCAAAGCTTTTCCATGTTCTTTCATGATACTTTCTTCCTCAATTATAAGATTCTCTTTTTTTTCTTCTAACTTGATTAAATAATAAACAAATGGAATAGACAGAATAACTGTAAATGTAATTATGAAGATGCTACTATATCCTTCTAGTGCTTGACTTTTGTAAAACAAAAAGATGGATAATAATATGGCTATGACTGCATAAAAAAAACCAACTATTATCATCTCCCAAGGTCTTCTTTCAGCTCTTTTTGGATTGATAAGGAATTCAAGCATTTTCTTCTCTTTATTTTTAAATAAGTCTCTCTCTCTTTTAAAAGGTTTCTAAAGCAAAGTTTTTAATATCTGAATTTATTTAATAATATGAAAAGAGGCAAAGAAGAAGATGAATAATTTTAATAGAATCTGCAAAGATATAAAATCTCTAAAAATTCAGGGGGCAGAAAATGTTGCTCGAAATGCTTTGATGGCACTTAAATTCAAAAATGATCAATCCTCTATAAAAAAGTTAATTGCGCTAAGGCCTACTGAACCTTGTTTGAGAAATTGTATGAAATTTGCAACCTCTTTTGAGGATATAAACAAGGGCATTCATGAAACAATAAAAATTATTGAAGATGCAAGAAAAAAAGTAATAAAATTCGGTGCGAATTTGGTGCAGAATAATACGGTCGTTTTTACACATTGCCATAGTAGTACGGTTGTTTCAATCCTTATTGAAGCAAAAAAACAAGGGAAGAAATTTGAAGTTTACAATACTGAGACAAGACCAAATTTCCAAGGCAGAATCACAGCCAAGGCATTGATTAATGCTGGAATTCCTGTTACAATGTTCATAGATAGCTCTTCTACGTCTGCATTAAAAGAAGCAGATTTGTTCTTATTTGGAGTGGATGCTATAACTGCTCAAGGCTCAGTTATAAACAAAATTGGGAATAAGATGATGGCAGAAATTGCAGAAAAATATGATGTTCCAAGTTATGCCTGCAGTTTTTCTTGGAAATTTGATCCAAAAACAGTTCTTGGAAACATAGAAAAATTAGAAGAAAGAGATGAAAAAGAGGTTTGGCCAAACAAACCAAAAAAATTAAAGATAAGTAATGTTATTTTTGAAGAGATTCCTTCACATTTGATAAAAGGAATAATAACTGAATTAGGGGTCCTTGAGCCAGGGACTTTTGTAACTGAATTTGAATTAAGGTATCCTTTTCTTTTCTAAAAATGATCACCAAAAAAATTAGGGGGAATAGAGAGAAAAAATTGATTTCTTTTGATCTCGATCAGACACTAGTTGCTACAATAAAAGCCCACACACTGGCTTTTAAGATGGCATTCAAACAGAAAGGCATGGATATTGATAAAGTAAATATCAAATCATTCATCGATGGAAGGCATAGCCATGATGTGATAACTTCAATTGGAAAGAAGATACATCAAAGGTTTAATCTTAGTGAAATAGAAGAAATAAGGCAACTCCACCATATTTTTCTAAGGAAAACAGTTAAATTTGCAAAACCAATAGATGGGGTCTATTCTGTTTTAAAAAAACTGAAAAAGAACTATGAACTCGCATTGGTCACAAATTGTGCCGTGGAAGAATCAGATGTCCTATTGAAATCTGCAAAAATCGATAAAAAGATTTTCAATGTTATTGTTCTAGCCAATCAAGTTAAACATCCAAAACCTTGGCCAGATGAGATTTTCAAGGCAGAAAAAATATTGCATGTTAGATCAGATATTCATGTCGGAGATTCTATATATGATGTTATTGCTGCAAAAAGAGCCGGAGCAATAGGCATCGCTGTTTTAACTGGGCAAACAAAAAGGAACCAATTAGAAAAGTATCATCCAGATTTCATAATAAAATCCATTGAATATCTCCCCGGTTTATTGAAGAAAAATGGGATTTGAGTTACTCCCTTGATAATCTAGATTGTTCTTTTCTGAGATCATTCTCAAGAGTAAGCATTTGTTCTGCGATAAATTGAAGTTGCTTTGTTGCATTTTCTCTAATATCAATAAATTCATCTGTCTTCTTTGTTATGATATCTTTTGCTTCCTGAACGGTTTTTTTTACAAAAACTTTTGCTCCAACATCCATACAAACTTCTTGATTATCCTGCAATTTGGCCTTGACAAAAACATTTTGCCCAATTGAAGAAAGCATTTCAGTCTCTGTATTTGTTTCTTCTAATTCTTTTAAGGCAGTATAAACTGTGTGCAATTCTGAAATTTGTTTTTCAATAATCTGCATCTGTTGCTCTAACTCCTGCATCCTCGCATTAAGCAGGTTAAGTTCAACAACTTTTTCTTCAAATTCTTTCTGTTCTTTTTGTGACATTGTATTCTTTTCCCTAGAACTTTAAAAGTTTTCTGAAAATCATGTTAAAGATAAGACTAAAGAGAATATAACAAAAAAGCCAACCCCCGCCGGTTCCAACAATCGGAAGTTTTACTCCCCAAGCGATTATGTTTCCTATCGCAGCTCCAGTGTATGCTTTTCCTAACAATGCATAAACAATTAATAGGGGAATGAATGTGATCATCATTGGTTTGAAAGTCATCTTAAGTGATTCCATACTTAGATCCATCATTTCTGTTTGTATTTTTGCAAGTTTTTCAGGATCTTTTAGACCTTTCATCTCTTTTCTAAGAACTTTTTGTCTATCGTTAACTTCTTTGTATCTTGGATAATTAATCAGTTTTTTATACGCCCAAGTAAGTACGAAAGTTATGATTGCAGAAAAAAGGATGATACTAACTAATGGACTCCATTGAATAAAATCTGTTATAAACATGTTTTAATTATCCTCAATTCTTTGAAGCAAGATGACTTTTTAAATGTTAATTGTGTGTTAATTATTAAGGTTTACTTAACATTTTCTAACTTCACATCCAAAAGGTCAATACCCTCGATTTTATGAGGTCATATATAAATTAGTAATGGGAAGGTATATAAATATAAATATTATAATTATAATATGAAAATAACAAAGAAAATGGTAAAAATAGCACAGAGTTTAGGCATTATAATTGACAAACCAATATTAAAGAAAATGAATATAAAAAAGGGGGATTATGTTGAAATAGACATAAAAAAAATAAAATGATAGCATACAAATTCAGAATGTATCCTAATAAGGAACAAATAGAAAAATTAGAATTTGCTTTAGATACTTGTAGACGGGCGTATAATATGATGTTAGAAGAATTAAATAATCAGGTAATAATTGATAAAGCACAAATCCAAGCGATGCTTCCAGATTTGAAAATCTGTGAACCAAAGTTTAAGGAAGTTTATTCTAAAACATTACAATATGAATGTTATAGATTATTTTCTAATTTATCAGCATTAAAGGTTTTGAAAGAAAATCATAAAAAAGTAGGAAGATTAAGATTCAAAGGAAAAGGTTGGTTTAAAACTATAAATTATAATCAAAGTGGATTTTCTTTAGAAAGTAATAAGTTATATCTCTCAAAAATAGGGAATATAAGAATAAAAGTTCATAGAGAGTTAAATGGAAAAATAAAACAAATTCAGATTAAAAGAGAAATCGATAGGTGGTATGCAACAATAATTACCGATAAGAAAAGACAGATAATTTGTGGAGAAAAAATTATTGGAATTGATTTGGGAATAAGCAATTATCTTGTGGATAGTGACGGAAATAAAATAGAAAACCCGAAGATTTTAGAACAGAATTTTAAAAAGTTAAAACATTTACAAAAAGAATTATCAAGAAAGAAAAAAGGAAGTTCTAACAGAAGAAAAGCAAGAATAAGACTATCAAAATTTTATCAGAAGATTGCAAATCAGAGAAATGATTTTTTACATAAACTCACAACTAATTTAGTAAAAAAATGTAAAATAATTGTTATGGAAGATTTAGACATCAAACAAATGGCTCAACAAAAATATTTCAATGCAAGGAATATGTTAGATTGTTCCTGGGATAAATTTACTCAATTACTTGACTACAAAGCTGAGAATGCTGGTTGTCAAATAGTTAAAGTAAATCCAAAGAACACAACAAAAATCTGTTCTAAGTGTGGAAGCATGCAAAACATGCCTTTATACAGAAGAACATACGAATGTGCTAATTGTGGTTTTGTTTTAGACAGAGACCATAATTCAGCTATAAATATCCTAAATAAATTTTCAGGGCAGGAAATGTCCTGTGTGGAGAGAATTCCCAATACTCTGTTAGGGCAAGGAAACTCGATGAAACAAGAATCTTTAACCTAGACAGAATGTTAGGTAAGGGTATTTCACACCTTCATTTCTCCGCCAATAAACTTCCTTGCTA
This sequence comes from Candidatus Pacearchaeota archaeon, assembly GCA_026395795.1. Lineage (GTDB taxonomy): Archaea > Nanobdellota > Nanobdellia > Pacearchaeales > UBA284 > JAPLYB01. The sequence continues at coordinate 2,688 of JAPLYB010000034.1, read as the reverse complement.
AAGGATTAGAATCCATCGCATGTTGTTGAGCAATATCTTCATACATCTTATACAGTATCATAATGCTAAGCAAAATTCCTGTTCCCCTTACCAGTGCACCAGATATATCTGCTAAGGCAGAGAGCAGACCTACGGCAGCTCCACCCATTATTGTTAAAGGCATTATGTACCTGGAGAGTATGGACTCGATTACTCTTGGGTCTCTTCTGAATCCTGCAACTTGTAATCCGCTTGAAGATATCTGCTCTGCTTGATTTGAAGCATCCATGCCAGAGGTTTTAACCCAAAATATTGCAAAAACGATTGAACCCGCAACCATGAACAGGATGTATAAACATGATTGAACAATCATCTGCCACTGAAGTGAACCTTTGATTATCGCATCAAAAATCCCTAAAGAAGGGGGAGAAAGCCAAAATGCAAGTCCAGATTGAGGAACCCCATTACTGAAATGACCAAAAAATGTCGGATGACCAATAACATTCTCTGCAAGTGTCGCAATTAACTGTAAATTTGCGTGCAGAGCTGCTGTTAAGATAACTGGAATGTTGCTTGTGTAGAAAAATGACAGTGGCCAGCGCACGTTCATACCCCTCACTCTGCCGAAAGACAAAGGCACTTCTATTTTGATTGTCTGAGCATACACCACAACAAAGAATATTACAACTGTTGCAGCAATAGCAGAAAATGCTACCGCAGCATTGATTAAAGCCCCTGGGTTGCCTGAATTAATTATGGATGATATCAAGACTAAGACTTTTCCTGTTGGCTGTATTATCTTCCCTTGTCCTAAAAATCCGAAAGCTTTTGTGAAAAGCTGCCATGCAACTCCACCAACGATGAATATACTGACCCCAGAACCAAAACCATACTTACTTGTAACTTCATCCATTAATAATACAAGTAAACCTCCGACGACTAATTGCACTATTAATATTACTTCAAAACCCGGGATAGCTTGTAATCCTTTCATTAGAACATATACCATTGATTCAAATAAAACAAAGAATATTGAAAGCATTTTTTGCAATCCTTCAAATTTCTTCTTTCCGTCTGGAGTTGATAGATTGAGATTTATTATTTTTGATCCAACAAGCAGTTGTAAAACAATAGACGCTGTAACAATTGGGCCGATTCCTAAGCTCATTAATGAACCAAAGCTTGCTCCAAAAACAATAGATAAAAATTCAAATTGGCTAAGTGCTGATTCTGCTAAGCCAAAAAGAGGAATATTAGAAAGTATAAAGAAAAATGCCAAGATTATCAGGGTCCATTTCAATCTCGTACCAAAATCTAATTTTTTTTCAGTCGGACCCTTGACTTCTGGTAAATTTAGCAGTATATCATTAAAAGACATTTTTATAATCTATCTAGATCTTGTTTTATTTGATTTGGGTTATTGCGCCACCAGCTTTTACAACTTTTTCTTCTACTTTTTTTGAAAAACCGCTTGCTTTAACAAATAACTTTTTGTCAACTCTTCCAGCAGATAAAACCTTGTAGTTTTTGAGTTCAACTTCATAACCCTTATCCACTTTCTTAGCTTTTTTCTCTTTTATAAGAGTCTCAATTTTATCATTGATAAACCCAATATTAATACTCAACATTTTTGTTTTTCTGCTGGTAAATCCTGTTTTTCCAAAGTAATCTGGAAAATTTTTCAAAACCCAGGTTCTTTTCTGTCCTGCTCTTTTACCAGTTCCCGCCATACCTTTTCCGCCTTGCATTCCTTTTCCTCTATAGTTGTTTCTTGCTCCCATTCCACAACTTCTTCTTCCTCTAATCCTGGACCTGTTCGTTCTTTGTCTTCTCATTTTATTTTGATTTTAATAGGTTGATTTATTTAGTTACTTTTCTGCTCTTTGGTCGGAAAACATCCCCTTTGCATGTCCTGCATCTTACCTTTCCTTCTGCAATTTTCCTCGACTCTGTTCTGAGCTTTGCGCCGCATTTTTTACATATGAAAATGTTTTTGAAAATCCTTCCCTGTATTGCTTCTATTTTTCCTGCCATTTTTTAGTTTATATCTTTTCTTTTTTGATAAGTGAATTTATTGCTGGTTTTTATGAGGTTTAATACTAATTCTGATTCGGTTTATCTTATCAGTTATTTATTATCCTTTTGATTATTGATTTGCCACTAACCACCCAGTATTCTGCGTTTTTATTCTCTTCTATGTCTGTAAGAGCATCTTCTGCAATTGGGATGTCTGTTGTCTCAAATGTTTCTAAATCCATGACACTTGCAATTTTTTTATCTTTATTCACACTCAAGATCTGACCTTTTCTCTTCTCTATCATCGGGGTTTCAAATCTTTCTGAACCTGGAACTGCAACAATCCTTTTTTTACCATCTAGAATCCCTACAGCTTCTATTCTGCACTTGCTGGCCCCGTGTTTTCCACTTTTACTGATATCAATGGATTTGGTAGCACATGGAACTCCATCTAGAATTATGCCCGTTCCTACTTTTACATTATATGCATCAATCCATGCCATAAGAATAAGAGAAAAAAATTGTTTTTAAATGTTCTCTTTTAGATTAATCTTGTATTATCCCGAAACTATTTCATAAGGCTGTTCTAGTTAGCCCTATGAAATTGAACAAATCTAAGATAACGGAGACACTTAGAAAGCTAGCTGATGGAAAAACAGTTTATCAAGCAAGAAAGGTTGCTGGCATAAGCGT
>JAPLYB010000010.1 GCA_026395795.1 Candidatus Pacearchaeota archaeon | reverse complement strand
GCATAGAAAATAAGTGTGCGGAAGTGCATAGAAGATTTTGGGCATATCAGACCATAAAAAGATATGCCGAAGAAAAGATAGCTAAAAAATATTCTCTCTAGAAAATAATTGGAGATTTAAGTGAATTGTGCAACACCGCAACTTCAACTATAAAGAAATTTATTTGAAATATGCTACAGCATTTTGGAATATTTTTAAACCATCCCCATATTCTGGGATGGGTTTACCTTCTCTTCTTAGCTGTTCTTTTAATAAAGTCCAATAAGGAAGCTGAGTGAACATAACTGCTCTTTCCGGATGAGGCATCATCCCAATTAATCCTACATGGACTCACTTAGACGAGAAAGAAATTCAAGAGAAGTTAGACAAAGGGGAAAAATTGTTTAAAGTAAAAGTTGAAGAAAAGATTTAATTTATTCTGAGTCTCCCTAAAATCACAGAAAGGTAAAGTGCTCCCACCGAAAATTTGAATTATGGAAAGGGGATTTATCATTTCTTCTTTTTCCAAACTTTCTAATCCAGTAAAAAAACAAGAGGCTAACAATTAAAAACTATCTTCCCTTTGGGCGAAAAGATGAAGAACAAAAAAATCGCCATTCTAAAGGAAGTTAAAGTAACTATTAATGAAAAGATATATTTTGATAAAAACCTCAAGATAGTTGAAACACTCACAAAAGAAGATTGGGAGATTATGGAAAAGATAAAAAATAAAGAATTTGAACCTCGAAAAGTATTAAATCTTAAATTAAAAGCAGAAGAAGCTGCAAAACAATCTGAAATAAAAGAATTAATTTCTTATCCGATGATTAAAAAGAATCTGGCATATAATCTGCCCCATCAACAGGATGGTGCACTTAAAATTTTAAGAGATTTGGATGGTCGTGCATTGTTGGCAGATGAGGTAGGGTTAGGAAAAACGATAACTGCTGGAATGGTTTTAAAAGAATGCATTGTTAGGGGATTTGTAGAGCGAGCATTGATCCTTACCCCTCCTTCGTTAGTTAATCAATGGAAAGAAGAATTAAGCACGAAATTTGAGTTAAATTTCAAAGAAATTAATAAAGAAAATGAATGGGAAAATAGCAAACTTGTAATTGCTTCTATAGATACAGTCAAGGGCTTTAATACTAAAACAAATGAATTCAAACATTCTAGAGCTCATGAAATTTATTGGGATATAATCATAATTGATGAGGCCCATAAACTTAAGGATAAGAAAACTTTTAGATGGAAGTTTGTTGATAAACTTCAAAAGAAAAGACTATTATTAATCACTGCAACACCATTTCAAAATGATTTAATTGAGGTGTATACTCTTCTATCTCTTTTAAGAAGAGGGCATCTAGGGACCATAAGTGAGTTTAGAAGAAATTTTTTAGTAAATGGAAACGAAAGACGACCATTAAATCCGAAAGAATTGAAAAGAAAACTTTCTGAGGTGATGATTAGAAGAAGAAGAGACGAAACTAAAGGAATGCATTATATGAAAAGAATTCCCCGAATTCAATCAGTTGATTTAAGTTGGGATGAAAAAAGAGCTTATGAGGAAGTTGTTGACATGTTGCTAATGCATTATTTTGATTTTAATGGAAATCCGATAAATACTACTTTAGCTATACATTCTGTACTGCCAAAGATAACAAGTTCATCTAAATCTTCAATTGAATTCTTAGAAAACTTAATAGCAAATCCAAAATATCATAAAACCACGCAGGATATTGCCAAAAGAATTGTTGAACAATTAAAAAGAATAACCCAAGACACTAAAATAGACAAATTGATTGAACTGGTTAATGAAATAGATAAAAAAGAAAGAGGTGCAAAAATTCTTCTTTATACTAAACATCCCGCAACACTGAGATATATCTCAGATATTTTAAGAAAACAAAAATTCAAGATTACTGAATTTAGAGGCGGACTGACTAATGATGAAAAATCCAAGAGAATAAAGGAATTTATGGAAAAAAGCCAGATACTTGTGAGTACAGAAACGGGTGCCGAGGGATTAAATTTTCAATTTTGCAATAACCTCATTAATTATGATCTTCCGTGGAATCCCATGGCTGTTGAACAAAGAATAGGCAGACTCGATAGAATAGGACAGAAGAAAGATATATTTGTTTATAATCTCGCTACAAAGGGCACGATGGAAGAACATGTTGTTGATTTGATTATAAATAAGATGTGCTGCATTGGACTAGTTATGGGAGAATTGCCGATTATATTGTTCAATATGGGGCTAGATTCCAATGGGAAATCTGGTTCAAGCAAGTTTGAAGAAAAAATTATGAATGCTTTCTTAGACTCAAAAAACAACTTAAGTAGATTTGCAAGGGAAATTGGAAAAGTAGGCAATGAAATAAATCAAGGCATCAAAAACTATGAACAAACTAAAGAGTATACCTCGGAGTTACTAGACTAACATGGCTGATTATAATCCAAAGGATTTTATCTTAGAATTCTTTAAAGACTGCAAAATTAATGATAAAGAAGGAGTTTTAACTATCAGTGAAGTGCCAAGAGATTTTGAAGAATTTATTGGGAAAAAACCTCCATATAAACTTGTTTTTGATTTTAATTTGCATGCTAAAGTAAAAGATTCTGAGTTAGTTATACAGGGAAGTTATTTTTTACTTGGAATAAGGGACTATCTCCGCAATAAGGGACAGACTAGTTTATTAAAATTAGACATTAAACCCGATTTATTAGAACTTAGTAAAAATCCTAAATTGAAAAATTATAAAATTCTTGAAATTAAACCAGGGGATTATAATTTCCTGTCTGAATTTTCTTTTTTGTCTATTTATCAGTATCTTAATGAAAAAAAACAAACAATCATTAAGTTTTTAGTTAAAGACAGAGAAATTTTGGATTGGGATATCCATAAATTCAAAACCCATGATGGGAATAAAGAAGAAATTCCCTTCATGGACTTGAAGGAACCTTATAATCTAGCTAAAAAAAGATTGGATATGTGGGTAAATAAAGAAATTAAGGTTGTGAAGTACGCCTTGAATGCAAAACTCAGTAAAGAGCTTAATAGGATTAAAGATCACTACTCCAAGCAGATTAAAGAAAAAGACGAAGAAGTCGAAAGATGCAAGGAAAAAATAAAACTCCTTGAAAGCAAGTTGAAACATACTTACTATGACCGGGACATCAATATTCTCAAAAGAACTATTCAAGAATCTAAGGCAAGATTAGAAATGCTGCAGAAAAGAAGTTATCAGGAAAGACTAAATGCTGAGGAAATCTTTCATATTAATGATGAAATTGAAAAACATGCTTTATCAATTAAAAATATCTTAATTAATACTACCTTGTGCTATTACCCCGTTTATAACATCCTAATTTTATCAAAAGGCAAGAAGATTTCTAAAAAATATGATCCTGTTTTGAAGATTTTTATTTAAAGTATTAAAATACAAATTTAAATCATGGAAAATGCTTTGCATTTTCGTGATGCCGAAAAAGTTCTCTTTTTCGAGCATAAGGATAATAATTATTAAAGAAAAAAATATAAGATTAGAGCGTAAACATAAAAACTTTCTCTGCACTATTGTGCTGAGTTTTCGATAATTTTTATCTGAGAAAACGAATGCTTTCAAACATAAATTAGCTCTAAAATCTAATTATAGTAAGAATAGTAAGTATTTTGCGGTGTTGCACAATTCACTTAAATCTCCAATTATTTTCTAGAGAGAATATTTTTTAGCTATCTTTTCTTCGGCATATCTTTTTATGGTCTGATATGCCCAAAATCTTCTATGCACTTCCGCACACTTATTTTCTATGC
>JAPLYB010000016.1 GCA_026395795.1 Candidatus Pacearchaeota archaeon | reverse complement strand
TTCTTTCCAATTTTATTTTTTCTAAAACCTCTTTTAGAAATATTTGTGCTTTTGCAATTTGGACATTTCATACATCTCACCTCCCGAGATGTTTAAGAATGGAGGGTTTATAATCTTATCCCTTTAAGTTGACAGTATCGCCCTTCAGATGGTGCGCCCGCACCGCGACGCTACAGGAACTCAGACCTTTACCTTCTACATTGCGTTTTCTTATTGTAGAGAGTAAGTATGTGACTACACTTTTTATTTTTGTAGTCACATAATCCATTTATGTAGTCATACATTATTTCTTAAGTTTTTTTCTTAGGGCTTTGTATTCTTTTACCATCAAATCGATTGTTGGTCTTAAATTATGGTTCTTTTCATATTCTTGTAAGGAGCTATAATATTCTGCCCTGTTCTTGAAATCTATGTTAACTGGTGGTAAGCCATGTTTGAGAAGAAGGTTGTTTAATAATAGCCTTCCAATCCTTCCATTTCCATCTCTAAATGGGTGAATGTTTTCGAATTGATTATGAATAACCGCAGCTAGAATTAATGTGGGGTATTTGTCTTTATTCTTATTGTACCAATTAATCAATTCATTTAATAGCGAAATAACTCGAGATTGCGGTGCTCCTTGATGAACAATATGTCCTAAACCACTTCTTACAACAACTTCTTCGCCAGATTTCCTGAATTCTCCTGCATAATACTTTGAGTTCTTAAAAACAATTTCATGAAGTTTTCTTATTAATTCTAAAGAGATGTGTTCTTTTGTTTTTCTTATGAATTCAATTGCTTCATTAACCCCATATGTTTCTGCTATATCTTCTTTTGATTTTTTAGGCCATTTGTCTTTTTCAAGAATATCTTTGACTTCTTTGCTTTCTAATTCGCTTCCTTCTATAGCGTTTGTGTTATAAGTAAACAATTCTGAAAATAGTTTCCACTGGTTTTTAGATAGATGAAAAACCTTAAGCTTTTCTTTTAATTCAAGTTTTTGGATAAATTCTATTTCTTTTAATGGCAATTCAATTTCTAGAGGATCTTGAATTATTTTATACTGATTGATATCTTCTTGGATAAGTTTCTCTGCTTTTTCATTTCTTTCTTTTAACAACTCTGGAGACAAGTCTGCTCCAAGATATTTTCTTATCTTATGAACTTTCTTTCCTTCTCTAAAAGAATGCCCCAAATAGTAGAGGATTTTTCCTTTTACCTTTCTTTTTTCAATATACATAGAATATAGTATGTGACTACATTTATAAACCTTTCTATTTTTTGTCTACACGCCCGCACCGAGCAGAATATGGTCATGACATATCAGAGAGTTTTTCTCTTTTACATAGTTTAAAATATGTTCAACTATTTATATTTTTGCTTTTGTCTTCGGAATTTTATTTTTATTTGTTTTTCGTATTTCTTTTTTGAATTCTTTATCTAAGTAATCTGCTTCATTTAAAATTAGTCTTTTTAGCAATGTCCATTCATATTCTTTAATGGTTTTTCCTTGATACTTATCATAATATTTGTTGATTAGTATCTTTGGAGCATCTTCTAATTTCATAAGTCTGCCTTTCCAAAATACTAAAACATAAACATTTCCATTATGAAGTTCAAGTGGGGCACTCCAACCAAAACCCTCATTTTCCTTTCTATACGGGGATAGATTATCAAATTTTTCAAGTTCATTCTTTGTTAAACTCCTTAATTTTGTTCTAAGATCATTACATCTTAGATAAAAAGTTGTTGTTCCCATTTTATTTTTCTAAAAGCCATTTCCAAACTGGTTTTACAATAATCTTTTTTCCATTTTCCTTAATTTCTTCTTCTTGATCGTTAGTTAAAATTAATCCTTCTTTAAGTTTAAATTTCTCTAGGGCTTCAATTAAACCAGTTATTTCCCGGTCCTTACTTTTTTCATTGAGTTCATAACAAACTTGAATTGCTTGGACAATTGTTTTATCTTTAGCAATTAGAAAATCACATTCTTTTTCATTAGAATTATAAAAAAGATTGCTATTATTCAAGACATTAAATACCATATTCTCAAGTAACCAGCCATTGTCCTCTGAAAGTTTTTTTGAAATTAAATAAATAAATCCATTATCTATAACATAAAACTTTTTGTCATTGATTATCTGTTTTTTCATAGAATAATCAAATTTGTTTATTGTTTTTGCAAAATAAGTTTCTTCAAGATAAGAGATATATTTTTTTATGGTGTTTACACTTTTAATGTCTGTAACCTTCTTTAGAGAATTGAAGCTGAATCTATTGGCAAAATTTGTTATTAAATACTGATATAATTGCTTAAGAACAAATACATTATTAATCCTGTATCTTACTGCAATATCTTTTAAGACAGTATCTTCATAAACTTTTGTCAGCAATTCTGGATCATTGTATATTAAATATTCTGGCATTCCGCCTTTTGTTACATATTCTTTGAAGTATTTTTTTATTTCTATTTTTGTGTCTGTTTTGTAAATTGAATCTTTTTCTAGATTAAATCCCTTAAGTTTCAAAAATTCTAAAAATGAAAATGGTTTAACAATAATATCTATGTGTCTTCCAGTTAGCTTTGTTCCTAGTTCTTTGCTTAGTAATGTCGCGCTTGAACCTGTAATGAAAAACTTAAAACCTTCATCATAAAACCTTCTTACAAAAGTTTCAAAATTTGTTACATTTTGGATTTCATCAAGAAAAAAAGTTTTCTTTTTTCCATATAAACTTATTAATGCTTCATAAAGCTTGTTGAATTCATTTGCTGGAAAATTAAACAACCTTTCATCTTCAAAACTTATATAATAAAAATCTTCATCATTATAATGTTTTTTTATTATTTGCCTTAAAAGAATAGATTTTCCGCTTCTTCTTAATCCTGTAAGAACAATAACATGAGGCAATTTAATTTTTGATTCTACCTCTTTTAATATTGTTCTTTCTACACCAAAGGGTTTACTTAAAATATTTTCCCTCTGCCTTACTAAAACTTCTTTTATCTGTTCTTCCGATAGCATGGTTATATAATAAAAATGGACTTTTTAAATCTTTTCATTATGAATGAACAAAACTAATGCTTTTTGTTCATTGTAAATGACAACTATCTTTCTAAAGTGATACAGAAAAAACCTCTGTTGTTTTTTCGGCATGCTGAAAATTTTTTAATTTTTATTATGTTAGTGTTAGGTTGTAAAATAAATAGCTTCCAGTTAAAACAAAACCAGTTTTAATTGCATGGGTTACAACCGCGTCTTTTTGTTTAAGTATTTCTTCATTAAAATAATCAAAATCAATTATAAATGTTTGGATTTTTGTTGCTGTTGTTGCTTCAATTTCTTTGGCTAATTCTTCTGATTTTTTCTCTTTTTTATTATAAATCAATAATAGATCAATATCACTCTCTTTAGTAAAACTTCCTTTTGCAGTTGAACCGAAAACAACTGCAATTAATGGCTTAACTTGAATTTTCTCTAAAAAATCAAGTATTGCTCTTTTTCTTATTGGGGGGAGTTCATTTAATCTTTTACAATCAAAATAAGATAATAAGGAAAATGTTTGCGGATTTTTCTTGCTTAATCTATAAAATGTGTTTGAGAACTTTTTATTAGAGGCGATAATGCCATTTTCTTCTAAAACTCTGAGATGCTTCAAAGTAGTATTCGGCGTTAATTTTGTTTCTCTTAAGATTTCATTAAAATAGATTTCTTTAGTTTTGTTTCTATAAAAACACTCTAAAATCTTCTCTCTGCCTTTTCCAAATAAGTTATTCATTTTATGTACTGATCAGTACATTTTTTGTAGTATTTAAAACTTTCTGTTTAGAAGATTTTCCGTCTCTTAAAATTGGACAGAAAGATGGTACGCCCGCGCCGGGTTCTACAGGGATTCCTACTTTTATTCATTATCCAAAAAGAATTAGGGGAACTGCTTATTAAATGCTGATTTCTAAAAGACGATTGACTATTTATAATTTTCGTTGTGTTACGGGGTTATAATTTTCCAGCCATCTGCTTGTAATTTTTTAGAGTCAAGTTCTTCTTCATTTTTATGTTCTATTTCAAAATGGAGTTTATGCAAAAAGTATAACAAGAAGAGGCTATCTGAAATTCCGGTTAGGTGGTTTGTTGTATCGGTTATAGAAAACATTTTAGCTACTGCTTTTGCCGAAAATGTTTTGTTTTCTTCGGCTGCTTCTTCTACATAGTTGATATCATCTTCTAATTTTTCATACTGATTAAAAAATTTGTCAAGAGAATCAAAGTTATCAGAAAGCACTCCTTGGTCTACTCTGCTTAAACAAAGCAATAACTTCAATTCAGGAACTAAAAAATTGCCATACCATCCCATTTTAAGGGCTCCTTTTTGTAAAATCTTTTATGTCTTTTAAATCATAACAATAAACTTTTTTTCCATCAAAAGTATCTATTTTTTTATCAAATGATTTTGCAAAAACAACAAAGCTCTCAATCCTTTCTTTATTGTTCCATTTTACATATTTTGAGTTTTCAATCAACTCTTTAAAAGTTGCTTCAGCATCAACTTTATTTTTCCATTTACATTCACTAAATAAAATTTCTTTTTTTTCTTTATTCAACGCAACAATATCAATTTCAATAGACTTTCTTTTTGTGCCTTCTCTTTTATAACCCCACCATTTTCCAACTACGCTGGATTTTCTTATTTTATTTATAATTTGTTTACAGACCTCTTCAAATTCTAATCCGATATGAGCATTAATCTCTTTATTTAAGTTGTCTAAAATCAAATCAAATTTGCTTGATTCAACATATCTTAAGTTAGGATAAACAAATTTAAACCAAAATCTGAATAGCGGAGACTTGATAAGATATATTGAGTTTCTAGATTTTCTTGGATCTTCAGTAATAATAGTCTCTCTTTTAATTATTTCGTAATAATCTATTAAATCTTTAATAAATGAGGTTATTTCTGTTGGATGCTTGCCTACAGATGTGGCAATCTCGTTTAGTTTTGTTTTTCCGGATGCAATTGCTTCAATTATATCATAATAATAACTCTTTCCTTTTCCAAATTCTTGTCTTAATACATCCACAACTTCATTTTTAAGTGGGGCATTATCTTTAAAGAATAAGGTCTCTAGTGTTTTAATTAAATCTATATTTTTTAGATTATAATCCTCCATTGTTACATAATACTTTGGAAATCCTCCAAAAATGCAGTAGAATTTTATGTAATCTTCTTCATTTGAATAATCTAAATTAGACAGTATTTCTCTTATAGACTCGTAGCTTAATTGATTAAGGGCAATTTTGCTCTTCATTCTTCCGTAAAGAGGAGATTTTAGGTCTTCAAACACTTTTTTGACTAAACCGACAACAGAGCCAAGAAAAACAAGCATTGCAGGATAATCTTGATTTTCATCAATTTTTCTTTGCAATAGTGAGAAAAATGGCCTGTAAACTGATAAGAGATATTGTATTTCATCAAATACAACGATATAATCCTTGCATTGTGTGAATATTATCTCAATAAATTCATCCATTGATTTTAGAGTTCGGTATTCATCAATTATCTTTTTTTCTTTTAATTCTTTTTCAAATTCTTTTAAAAGAGAGTTTATTCCTTTTCCTTCATAAACAAAGAAATAGAGAAAATTCTTTTTTTTGCAAAATTCTTCTATAAGCCTTGTTTTCCCAATTCTTCTTGGACCAATAACTAAAACAGGAAATATCTTCTTCTTGCTTAATTTAGAGATATTTTCTAATTCAGTCAATTCTGAGATTCTGTTTACAAATTTCATTTTAATATAGTCTTTTTGTATGGTGATTTAGTATAGTATTTTACTATTATAGTATTTTACTATACTATTTAAATATTTCGTTTTGGTGCGAAAACCCAAATCATATTTTATTCTTGAGTTAATGGTACAATTTTAGTATATTCTTGTACTACTCAATGGTTTTTAATGCCCAAAAGTCATATTTGATACACTCGAATCTTTTAAGTAATTTATGATTTCTTTTAGTTTATTAATCGTATTTTCAGGCATTACTTTATCAGAATTAGTTTTTGCATCTTCTTTCACAAGTTTTGTTTGATGCTCAGAAACCTTATTCTCATTTTCAAGAGTCATTTTTCACCCCATTGTACTCAAAATTTAGAAAATTCTTGAATAAAAGACAAAATAAAACAGAAACAACAGAAACCCCCACAATAAAAATGGGGGTTGGCATGTTACCTGCCCTCCTTAAAGAGAATAAAGAGGGGAATTTTGAATATCATAAAATGAAATAGAAGTGACTTTATTTTATCATTCTCCAAATTTCTCTGAAGCTTGATCATGTTTATCCTATCAGCTCTTAATCGCCATCTAGGGTTTTTGTTATTTGACATTTTAACATATATATTAAAGTATATAAATCTTTCTAAATAGTGTAACTGCGAAATGATAAAAATAGCTTATAGTATGTTTGTTACCACTATTAAAGGAACAATAAAACGAAAAGTTTAAAAAGGGCATTTTCTTATGAACTGTAGATTAAAATGACCGAATTAATAACCGAAGGAACTATTATAAGACGAGCTTATGATATTATTCGAAGAAATGCTCCATTTGATCAAGTTTTAGAAGCTTTCGGAAAAGAAAATGTAACCTTGGCTTCTGAACAAGATGTCGCTTTTGCAAGAAGAAGGGGTCTTTGTTCAGATGGAAGTTATGTTGCTTCTGGATTTGAATACAAGGCAGGAGCTAAACCCTTATGGACAAGAAATTCGACTTTATCTAAAAATGCACAATTAGCAAAAGAAGCAGTTCAAGCCAATGCTTTGGGAAAATATCTTTCTACTTCCGATACAAAAATTTATGATGAACATTTAAACGTTGCTGAGCAAGAACAAAAACAAGGTAAATCTCCAGAAGAGAGAAGTGTTTTAATCTTGCCAGAAAGAGACAAATTTGTTATTTCTCCAACACAAAATCAGGAGACTTTTGATGGTATACTTGGAAGTGAAGGAGCAAAATATCTAGACCATCTCAAGAGAAATGGTCTTACCGTGTATCCTGTTGATAAAAATATAGTTGATGCACAAGTTGGAACCATTCTGACACAATCGTGGTTCAGGAGTCTTGGCCGTGAGTCTGTGCTCGTTGGCTACGGCAGGAGCCTCGACTGCGGCAGTGCTGTTCGTGGGGTACGTCCTAGTGCCGAAGGCATCGCAAAAATTTTCGGAGATCCAGTAAAAGTTAAAAATTATGTTGCTTTACTTCAAGGTGTTAGAACAGGAGAAAGACCTGCATCTGAATTAGAAGCACTCATAAAGGAGTTTTCTTAAAATGGCAGTTAAAACAATAGAAGATGTACGTCCAACAGGAATTTCTTCTAAATATGTTCCTGCCCCTTACGATATTGGAAGAGCACAATTAGATTTAGAAGGTTATCCTGAAATTACACTAGCAATAAATGCTAAATTAAGAAGACAGCAAGGAAAAGATGCCCACATCTCACAAAATGGGAACTGGACAGCAGAAGATTTTGTTTATGATCCAAAAAAAGGAATTTATCTTTCTAAAGTGTCAATTATTTCAGAAAATCCTAAATTGGCAACTGATGCTCATAGAGCTAACAAAGATTTTTATCTTACAGAAGAACAAGTTCAAAGAACCTTATCAAATGCCGTTAAAATTCCTTCTAATCAAAAACCAATTCCAACAAAAAGATTTGGCAGTGAGAGAATTACGGTTTATGCTTTTGGAACAACTAATGGAAAAGATACGAGACAAGATGCAAAAGATGCACAAGAGTATGGTCTTTTTTTACATGAATCCGGCATTAAAGCAATGCCATTTGTTCTTGCAGGCGTTGGCGATAAACCTTATGCTGTAAAATCGTGGTTCAGGAGTCTTGCCTATGAGTCTGGGCTCGGTGGCAACTACTGGTGCCTCAGCTACGCTGCTGTTCGTGGGGTACGTAATGGTGTCGTCGCCGAAGGCGACGCACGAACAAATCTGTATGGCTTAGCTCAAATTAGAAGTGCTTTAGAATCTGTAGGATTTACTGGACAAGTCAGCGGATTAGTAGAACGAGCATTAAGTAAAAACTAAAAAGTTTTAAACTTTCTTTTGATATTTCTTTTGTCCTGACACTATACTGAAACTTTTTGTTAATGAAGTGTAGAAAAGGACTACACGCTGTTTTATCAGTGCATTATTCAAATTAAATTTAAGCCATAAAATTCAACCATTTTATTGAGTACTCTTGTTAGGAAATGCTGAAAATTAAAATAAAATAAAAAATCAATTTTCTGCACACTCAATTTTGAGTGAATGAAATGGTGGTGATATGAGGGTAAAGCAGCTACACATGGCTCGTGGTTCAGGAGTCTTGACAATGAGTCTGAGCTCAATGGCAACAACAGGAACCTCAACTACAACAATGCTGTTCGTGGAATAGCCCAAATGTCAGGACACCACCCACTCATGAAAAGCCACAAATATCTTTATCCAAAAATCTATTCTGTTCGGAATTTATGTATTGCTTGGAGAAAAGCTAGGAAAGGAAAAACAAAGAAGGATTATGTTATTGAATTTGAAAGTAATTTAAGAGAAAATCTTCTAGAGTTGCATAAGGAACTAAAAGAAGGGACTTATCAACCAAAACCATTGAAAACATTTATCTTGAGAGATCCAAAAACAAGGGTTATAAATAAATCTACTTTCAGAGATAGGATTGTTCATCATGCTGTTCATCAGATTATTGAATCAATTTTTGATAAAACATTCATTGATGGATGTTGTGCAAATAGAAAAAACAAGGGCAATTTGTATGCTTTAAGGTTATTTGATAAATATAAGAGAAAAGTCACTAAAAATAATACAAGAACAGCTTTCTGCTTGAAAGCAGATATAAGACATTACTTCTTTGAAGTCAATCAAGAAATTTTATTGAATATTTTAAGAAAGAAAATAAAAGATGAAAAGACAATTAACTTAATTAATAAGATTCTTAAAAACTATCCTAACAAGGAGAAGGGTATGCCCTTAGGCAATCTCACAAGCCAATTCTTTGCAAATGTTTACCTTAATGAGTTAGATTATTTTGTCAAACACAAATTAAAAGCAAAATATTATGTTAGGTATGTTGATGATTTCGTTGTATTGCATGAAAATAAAATTCAACTTGAAGTTTGGAAACTTTATATTAATAAATTCCTGAAAGAAAACCTTAAAATTGAACTGCATCCCGAAAAATCAAGAATAGTTCCATTATCCAAGGGGGTTGATTTTGTGGGTTTTAGAAACTTTTATCATTGTAGATTATTGAGAAAGAGAAATGTAAAAAAGATGTTGATAAAGATAAAACTTTTCAAAGAGGGGCTTATGTCCCATGAAAAGTTACTTGAATCATTTCAAGGTTGGAATGCTTATGCGAAATGGGCGAATAGTTATAAGCTGAGAGAAAGAGTATCAAATTTAATAAAAAAACCAGTTTCTAAGATTGAACCCTTAATGAGTCTTTGAATAAGAGTATTATTTTAATGTGATTTGCACTATTCAACTGAAATAATTTTTAAAAACTCTCGAAAGATGTTATTGTTATGAAGATTGAACTAAAACCTGATTTGGGGGAAGAAATGATGAAGGGCTTGCGAAAAATATCCGACGGCATAGATAAATTGAACGAAAAACTAGTTGAAAAAAATAAAAAAATTCTAGAACTAGAAAATAAATTAAAATAATTTACTCAAAATGGGAGTTAAAAACTCAAAGATAATGTTTTACATAGAAACTCAAGTTAAAGATAAAATTAAATTAGAGGCATTTGAAGGGGGTATCTCTTTGTCTGAGTTTTGTAGGCAAAAACTTAAAGAAAAACCGAGATTGGTTAGAATAGAGTTTTTGCTTGAAAAATTGCTTAAAAGAAAGTATCTCTAACAAGAGAGAAGAGTAGATACCATATACACTGCTGGCAAAACAGACTTAAAAACAGAATGTCATCGTCGATAAAGGCAAGTTTGCACCCGCAAATTTCGGGTGCTTAAAATCAGGTGTTTTTTAGCAGTTTTTCGAGGTTTTCTTGCACCCGGTTTCTTTGGGTGCTTAATCCAAATTTAGCATATCTTGGGGCTAATTTTTCATTGGAAACAACAAACATCCACCTATTGGGATATTGTTCATTCAA
The DNA here is from genome assembly GCA_026395795.1 of Candidatus Pacearchaeota archaeon. Taxonomy (GTDB): domain Archaea; phylum Nanobdellota; class Nanobdellia; order Pacearchaeales; family UBA284; genus JAPLYB01. Next base: position 16,316 of record JAPLYB010000016.1, on the reverse strand, counting down.
ATAATCAACTTTTTCCTTAAGTTGTTTGGGTGCTTTTAGCAATGTTCCTGTTTCAATTTCAATTGCAAACCATTTTCCCTCATGCTTGAAGGTTATGTCTGCTCCTTTTGTCAAATGTTCTTCAATTATATCAATCCCAATTTTTTCTAAAAGTCGTTTTACACTCCAAACCAAGAAAATATGCTCTCTTGAATGATTTAATTTTTCATAAAGTTTGATTAAAACAGAAATTTGCCTTCTTTCAAGAACATCAAACTGATTAACCTGCTCGAAACCTTTTTCTTTAAGTGTTTCTATTTGCCTATTATTTAGTTCTGATTTTTTAAAAACATTATTTTTCCATATTTCAAGCCCGTTAAGAATTTTTTCTTTATCTTTTTCAGCTTCCATCTCTTTTCTTTCCTTTTCTTCAATTCTTTTGTCTATTTCCCTTTCTTTTTCTATGAGCTGGTTAATATGTTCTTTATGCTCAACTTCTTCTTTAACTTGCCCTACTTTCTTATGTTTCTTTTTTAGTGGCTTAACATATTTTTTAAGTCTTTTTGTATCTTTGCAGATTTTTATCTTTTCATTGACAAGATTGTTATATTTTTCGATGCTTTCTGTATTATGTTTAATCTCTTCTTTCAGAAAATTTTCAAGTTCTTCTTTTTCACTTTTCGTTTCTTCTTTCTTTCTTTTAATTGTCTTTACTAATTTCGTAATAAGATAAATAAGAATTGCCAAAACAATAAGTGCAAGAATAACAAAGAATAATTGGCTTGTGATAAAGGTTATTATTGCTTTAAAAGTGCTTGTAACAGAAGCCCATAAATCTTGAATATCTTTCCTAATTGAATATAGCGATGCTGAAATTATAATTATTACTACAAAAAATCCAGTAAGACTATTTTCTTGCTTGTCTTGTTTCTTCATTTAGCATTTTCACCTCTCGCAAGGTTTCTTGCCTAAAGGCATGGTCGAAACCTTGCTTACGATTTAATTTGCTTTATGTTGTTGAACATGACTTTTCGATTTCATTTGTGCTTGTTTTTTTGAGCATTGTTAAATATCTGATTGTGTAATTGGTCTGCTAATTCATCAACCTTTTTCATTTGTTCTTCAAGATAAACAACCCTCTTATTTTGCTGTTCAAGTTGTTTTTCAAGTTCTGTTTTTGTAACATCAACATATAAATCTTCTTGAGAGATTAAATCTCTCATTCCAAGAAATTCACTGTAATAAAGAATATATTTTTCAGTTTTCCATCCAAATCTAAACATCAAGCCAGTATTATTCTTATATCTTTGAATCCAGTAACAGCATGAATTATGCCTGAAATCATACATTGACAAGTCAGAGTATTTTGCTCCTGCTTTTGAAACTTTATTTCCGAATAACTGTTTTGCAAGTTCTCCTAGGTAACGATTAGTATATTCTGGACTAAATCCAAATAATCTATCCTCTTGTTTTAGCTCACTTCTTTTTATATACTCAAGTAAGTCTTTTCCACACAATAACAGTTTTATTTTTCTTCCAAAAGTTTTTGAATTTTCATCTTTTATATCTACATGAACTACGCCTTTTTCTTCATGAATATCCTGAACAAGCAAAGAAAAGGTTTCTGTAACCCTTGCTCCAGAATCATATAAGAACGACAAGAAAGCCCTGTAACGTGGCTCACATTTTTCAAGAAGCAGTTTCATCTGCTCCTCATCAAGGTAAACCCATTTTGGCTTGGACTTTGCAGAGCCGTCAATCTCTACTGTTAAATCTTCGATATTTATTCCTTTTTTTCTGTTAATCTTAATATACCAATGCCAAAATGCCTTGAATATTTTTACATAGGTATCAATAGAAGCGTACTCACCGCCATCTTTTCTTTTTATCTTGCCACTTCTTATATCATTAAAGAACTCTTGAATTTGATTTTCATTTACTTTAGTTATATCCACAACTTTCCTGTCTTGAAGCCTTTGCATCATCTGAATTAGCTTTTGTTTTATAGTATTCAATCGAGCATAGCTCCTGCCGCCTTTTTTATTTTTGAGAGAAACATTGGCACCAATCTCCATATCAAAAATATACTTCAAAAGAATGTCAGAATTTTTTTTAGTCAAATCCCCTTCAATATAATTTGCTCTAGAAGCCTGTTCTTTCCAACTATGATACTTCTTCTCATGATTGTAAAGGTCTACTTTCATACCTTTGACTAGGAAATGGGATTTATAAAGTTATCTGAATCCCAGAGACGCCCGCACCGGGATTCGAACCCGGGTTGCAACCGTGACAGGGTTGAGTGTTAGCCATTGCACCATGCGAGCTTTTTAATGCATAGATACATCTTTTTGGGATCTCTATGCAACTAACTTATAGTAAAAAAATTTGTGTATTTAAATCTTTTTTCTTTAGTTAAAATTAAACAAATCAATTCGTCTTAGAACGTAGAAAGCGAATTAATTAACTTATTCTACTAGTGGTTTGCTATCAATAAAGTTTGTAAAAAGAGAGATTTAAGCCTTTTTCTTTCTTCTCCTGACTATTTCCAGCGCTTCTTTCATTGCCTCTTCTCTTTGCTTCATATCTCTCTTGATTCTTTTTCCTATTTTACTTTCAACTGTTCCTGCCAAAGTCCACCTCCTGTTTTTTCAACGCTCTTATAATTCTACTTTCTTCTTTTCTTTTTGCTTCTGCTCCTTCTTTCTCTTCCTCTTTGATCCACTTTTTTATGCCCATATTCCATTAATCTCTTTAAGAATTTAAATCTTGTCCTTTAATTGTCCGATTTAATTCTTGCTGAAGAAAAAGACTTAAATACGGATTAATTCTCTTATATTCGGTTGGTTGTGGGGGTTGGTCTAACCCAGCAACTTTCATCAACCGGCCACTTTTTTTAAAAAGGAAGATATAAATTTTTTCTGTCAGCTCTCTAAATCACATTATTCTTTATTTCGCTTGAAAATTAGAAATTTTTAGAGTGCCAAAAAAACTAGATAACATCTTTTTTGAGCATCTGAAGGAAAACTTTAGGAGATGTTTCAAGCATCACGCGGCTTTTGAAATCTTCTTGCAGAACATTGGCAAGGAAATTTGTTATTGTTGAATCACTTGACACAAGGAAAGGATAACCAAAATGTATATCTACTCCAAGACTTGCGAAGAACATTCCAATAGCAAGAGCTTTTTCTGTGATTGGCATCGGACATGACACAAGGAAAGGAAGATCTGTGATTTGTGTTTCTTTTTGCTTAAAAACGCTTTGCGTTTTTGACATGCCAGAAATCTCGGATTTCTGAGCATTGTTTAATTTGCTTGAAGCTTCTGCTATTTTTTTGAAAAGCTCTGCTATCCTTGAATTATTGACACATGACCCTAGATGGAAGATTCTTTTTCCATCTAACAAACCTTGTTTTCCAAACTCGAAGGCAACACAACCCGTTGTTAGAATTATATAATCTTTACTAAGTTCTTTGAAAGCAGAAATCCATTGGTCTTTTTCTTTGACTCTTGGATTGACACAACCGACAACAGCGATTATTCCTTTTAATGTTCCTGATTGAATCTGTCGAGCCATGTCTTCTGGTGAGATTGGAAAGTTATCTTCTGTAAAACCAACTACAACTTTTTTTGGAGGACTTTCTGAGCTGTTAAAATTGCTCTCTTTTCTTGCTGTTCTGTTCAATCTTGCTAGTTCTATGATCCGTTTCGCTGCTTCTTGTGCATCTTTTTTATTTTTAATTGGAAAATGAGCTGCTCCAGGAATCCTGCATAGATTATTTGTTGTGATAAGTTTTGTGTGATAACATTCACAAAGATTTTCTAAACTAGGCATGATGCACTGAACATCTACAACCATCGCTTCTATGACTCCTGTTGCAATAACATTTTCTTGCAAAACAAAATTAGCAGCCATCGGAATTCCATGTCTTGCTAGCAAAGCAGAGCCTGTGCAGCATACACCAACAAGATTTATGTCTGAATTTTTTGGTTTTTTAGCTTCTTCTGCAAGTGCCTCTGCAAAACTTGGTTCATGACCATGCACCGCAATATTGACCTTATCTGATTTTACCACATGCAAGTTCAATTCAGCTTCTTTTATTGCTGGTTTGCCAAAAGCATTGTCTTCCAGCTCTGTTGCTAAATACAGTCCATAGTAACCATCAATTATCCCTAATTTGAAACACCACGCAAGAACATCTTTGTAATCTGCGTCAACACCCATAGTGGACAGATGCAATGCTTCTGATATTTCTTTGAAATGCTCCATTCTTATTTTTGGGAGAATCCCCATCTTATCCCAAACATTGTAAAGATAATTTGGAGCTTTTTTCTTAATGTAATCATTTGGATAGTTCTTGTTTAAGTAACTAAGAAGATGATAAGCATGACCGCAATGGGCAGCTGTTCCTCCTGCTGTAAATCTCAAAATGTTTCTTGCAACAATCAATTCTTCACTCGCGCCACAAACTCCTAAGACTTTATCACTTAAAACTCGACATGGTCCCATTAAACAATGCTTACAGCATTTTCCCTGCATGCCTATTGGACAAGGTTCCATTGCAAGTCTGTCTTTCAAAAATTTTGTTTGTTGGGGGAGTTGCCCTTGTAAACATGAAAAACATTCTTTTTTTTGGTTTTTTACATCAGGATGACATATTTTTGCTTTATTTTTTCCAAGTTTTTTCTTTTTCATCTTTTATTTTCCCCAGAAAAACAGGGTTCGCTCGGAAATGAACAATTTCCGGCGTGCAGAAAATTTTTTGAATTTTCTAGCATTTCTGAGCGCCAAAAATTAACGATTTTTGTGCGTTTTCTTTTTAAGATTTACAATATGAATAATTAAAGTGACCATTGCCATGCAGCCCCAAATGATAAAAAAAACAGCAGAAGGCCACGCTTGGTTTACTATCGAGTCCCAAACTATCCCCGCAGCCCCTACAAAGTTTATCACTTGATATGTTATTGTGTTTGGAGAAAGTTGTTTTGTTGTAATAAGAAGATAAGATATTAAAATCAGAGCCATGCCAATCCATCCGGAGATTGTTATTATTAACATTTATTTCACCCTTCCTTACTTCTTTTTATTCTGTTTTATTAATAAAGCCATCCAAAAATTAAAGCGAGGCCTATAAGCACAAGTATTATCCCAGTAATAAGATGCATGAGCCTTAAATTCTTTTCTCTCCAGCCATAAACACTGTCAACTGTTGAAAATCCAAAGTAAATGACTAGAGTAATGATTATCATTGGGATAATTATAATAAAGTTATAGAGTAAGAGCCATGGAATTGATGAAACAAATGAAAGTTGTTTTTGGAGAAGGCTGCAGCAAATAATGTACGGCCCCATCATGCAAGGAGTAAGGAATAATGCGGAAATTAACCCGACAAAAAAACCGCCAATAGGAGAAGTTATCCTAGATATCATTCCTCTTAGTTTTGGACGCCAGTTTCTTGGTGTTTCTGTTACAAAACCAAGAGAACCATATGCAAAAAAGTCTTTTATATTAAACAATCCGATTATAATGCTCAAGATTCCTGCTGCTGTGTAAAAATAAGTCTTAACTGATTCTAATGCTGTAAAAAGTTGAAGAACATTTATCAGTATTAATCCATAAATGAGATATACGAGGAAAAAACCAATTGCAAAAGCAAATCCAACTTGCAAGACCTTTTTTCTGTTTCTTGGGTCTTTTGTTAATATAGCAATTAATGCAAAAGCAAGCATTGCGAGGGCACAGGGATTGATTGCATTGGCTGCAGCCAAAGATAATAAGGACAGGATTGGGATTGCCATCTTTTAATCAGAAATAGAGGGAAAAACGATTTTTAAAGGTTTGGAGAGAAAAAGATTTAAAAAGGAATTTTGTTTTCTGTGATTATGGTTATCAAAATAGATTATAAAAAATGTTGCTGGAAACCCTTGAAAATGGACAATTTTCGGGGCGCCAAAAATTCTCTGAATTTTTCAGCGGACGGGAAATGCACAAGTTGCGATTGTGGTGGATCTTGTAGTACTGCTTGTGTAGGTTGTGTTGAAGCATGTCCTGTTCAAGCATTAACTAGAAAAGATAAAGTTGTTGTTGACAAAAAGAAGTGTTTAAGTTGTGGTTCTTGTATCAGCGCTTGTAAACACGGTGCGCTTTCTTTAGAAGAATAAAATTATTTCTCTCCTAATTTTCATAGATATTCTTTCGATGGCCTATTTTTAAAACAAGAATGATAATCTGTTCCTTTCTTATTTGATATATTGCCCTATAATCTCCAATTCTTAAACTCCACAGCCCAGAAAGCTTGCCTACTAAAGGCTTACCAAGCTCTGGATTGTTTTTCAATTCATGAATTCTTTTGGTTATTCTTTCTGCTGTTGTTTTTTCTATTTTAAAAAGAAATTTTTCAGCCTCTTTTTCTAAAATAATTGTATACATTTTGATGGTGTTAATGACGATATCTAATACCTAATTTTTTTTCCACTTCTTCTAATGTTTTTCCTTTTCCTTGTTCAAATTCCTGTATTCCTTCTGCAATTTCTCTAAGTGTTTCTGGATCAGAGAGAATTTCAATTGTTTCTTTTAGACTTTCTTCATCAACCATTTTTCCCTTGCATTCTTCCATAAGTCTGGCAATTAATTCATTATATGTTTCTCTAGGATGTATCTTAAAATGATCTAATTTGCTTTTAACATTATTGTCTATCTGAATTGTTGTTATCATCTTCTATATCATGCTATAGGATGCTATAGTTTATAAAGGTTTCTATTTTTAGAATTACTTCTTTAAAATGGCTGTTTCATACTCCCCTTTTGTTCTTCCGCCGACATAAACTTTTCCATAGATTATGACTGTTGGAACTTTTTCTATGGCTAAATTAAGATCAGTGATCTGTGCTAATTGAGATTCTATTGAAGCATCATAATAGTAAAAAGTGAGGTTATTCTCTTGTTCTATATCCCTTAATATGGGGACAACAACCTTACAGACGCTACAGCCTGAAGAATATATGATTACTACCTTATCGGAAAAGTAAGGATCTTCTAGACTCATTCCATCTCTTGGGATTATCCCAGATTTTGGTTGAAGCCATTGAGGATTGCTTGCAATCACAAATATAACAATCGCAACAGCTATTATTACGCTGAGCCAAATTAAAGGGATGTATTTTTTATTCATCTTTTCCTCTTTTCTAGAATGCATAAACGTTTTTAAAGATTTCTTTAAAGAGATTATAAATTACAAAGTTACTTATTTTTACTGATTAGCTTCTCTAATAGTTTTCGCACTGTAACTCAAAGTATGACTTTGGATGCAAGCAATTTGGACATTCTACTGGAGCGTCTCTTCCTGTATGGATATAGCCACAGTTTCTGCATTTCCATTTCATTACCTTGTCTTTCTTGAAAACTCTTTCTCTCTGTAAGTTTTCTAAAAGTTTTTTGTATCTGGCTTCATGCTGCATTTCTACTTCAGCGACTTCTTTGAAGAATGTGACTGCATCATCTTCTCCTTCTCCAGAGGCTGTTTTTTGGAATCCAGGATACATTTGAGTCCACTCAAAATGTTCTCCTTCAATTGCTTTTATCAATGCTTCTTTTGTATCTTTTGGAACTTCTCCCAGCAATCTTAGAATCATTTTGGCGTGTTCAAGTTCATTGTCGGCTGTCTCTTGAAAGATGGCTGCAATCTGTTCATAGCCTTCTTTTTTTGCAATTGAGGCAAACATGTTGTATTTAACACGTGCTTTTGACTCTCCTGCTAAGGCATCTAGAAGAACTTGCTCGGTGTTCAAACCTTTTTTTACTGCTTTTGGTGTTCTCATTTTCTGTATATTTCAATAGTTGAAGAGTTTATTAAGTTTTTGCTAGAAAAGGATATACATTTTCTGCATGCCAAAAATCCTATGATTTGCTTAAAAATTATAAATTTTTAGCACACCAGAAATCCTAGATTTCTTAGTGTTTTAGTATTGTTCTAAAGGATATGTTTTGATAGAAGGGGTTGTTAGAAATAGAGCTCTAAGTAAAAATGGATTAAATTTTATCCAGCGTTGTTTGAAGCCAATCTTCTAGCCAAATAGTCCTTGATTATTACAGCAGTGTCAGTATCGTCTAAAAAAGAACGAGTCCCAGGATCATATTGACGGCTTGCTTGTAATCGCCCCAATGTTGTGGGTAATAGATAAAACTTATCCTCTAGTAATTGAGCTCCTTGCAGGTCATCTATCACAATTGTTGCACTTCTTTCATCAGGATACGCAGCATGTGTAGAAACTGTTTCTTCTCCCGAGATAGGACTTATGCGTCTGACAACGAAAATAGAAACATCGGGATTCAGTGTTTCTAGCACTTTCTTAGCTGCAGGACCTAGCATTTCAGATAGTTTTTCATTCATTTTGATTCTTCCCAGAATTCGCTGAGGTCCGAATCACCTCTTGGTTATTTGAAATTTGTTTTAGTCGATTATGATAATAGATATCGACGATAACCTGATTTATTGATAACACCAAAACATATTCAATAATCAATCTATTCATCCTTAAGGTAGTTGTCTATAACTAATATCCCGAGAATCTGACAGTATCCTAAAGATAAATTATTTTTCAATAATCACATCTTTATTCTTAGAATACTTAAACACAAATTCTTTTGCTTTCTCAATTGATTCTTTATTGATTGTACCCTGAATCATGACTGTTGGACCTGTTGCTTCTTTAAACTCAAACAGTTTTTCTGATTGGTCTCTTAAATTTTTAAGGAGAATATTTTCTTCATGATTTCTTCCAACTATGATATTATATTTATCAGATAGGAAATGACGCCCTATTCTAAGCAAGGAGATATCTCTGGGAGTTATGTCTTTTATTTTTTTTCTTTTGAAAAAATTATCTAATCTTTCTGCAAAAACTTGCTCGCAGAGAAGACAGCCTCCTGCTGGATGAGGATATGTTATCTTGTAGTGATCTGCAAGAGCCATCTGGGGTTTTCTGCTTCTTCCTGAAATACCAAACAACTTCCCCCTATCAATTAATCCTTTCTTTTCTGGAATTGTTTCTTCTAGAACTTTAGCTGAAAGAGGTCTAAGAATTTTCCCCTTTAATTTTGTATCTTGATCGATTGCGAGCATGGCTTTTTTATGCTGGCTCATGGGACGTTCTCCAAGGACTTCGCCGGTTACTATAAAATCGTTGTTCTTAAGCATCGCTTTTGTTTTGTTTATAATGAATATTCGGCAATCAATGCATGGATTAATGCCAGAACCATGGCCGAATTTTGGTTGTTTCACTATTTGAAGATATTCTGTGAATAACTCCCCTTGATTGCAGTCAATTATCTTGTGTTCTATATTTTGAACTTGTGTAAATTTAAAAGAACAATCGCTCTGGCAGCAGCCAGATCCAAAAGGAAACTTAAATGTCACTGCAATTATCTTGAATTTGGTTTGATTTTCTGATTGGTCTTGCATCAACTTTAAAGCAAGTCTTGAATCTAATCCTCCTGAAAAAAGGACATAACATATTGGAAGGGACTTTTGCTTTTTCATAGAGTAATTAATAAGAATGGATTTTTAAATATCTGCTTTAAAAATTATGAAGATAAGTTTTAAATAATAAACGGCATATTTGTATAAATGAAAAAGAGGGTTAAAGGAAGTGAGACAACGCCTACCAAAAAAGAAGGGGGTTGGATTTTTTGGACACCAAGAATTTTGTCCATAATATTCATTTTATTCTTAGTTCTATTCTCATTAGATGTTTTTGATGGAAATTATGGATTCTGGGGAACGATTTTAGGATTGTTTATGCACAATCTTCCAAGTCTTTTTTTGTTAGTTGTTCTATTGATCTCTTGGAAACATGAGACTGTTGGAGGAATTGTTTTTATTCTAGCTGGATTGTTATATACTGTAATATGTATTGTCAGAGTGATAATGTCAAGTCCAACTGAATGGTACATGCTAACTTGGCCAATTACAATCGCAGGACCGGCGTTTTTTATAGGAATCTTGTTCCTTATCGACTGGTTCAAAAAGAAAAAGAAAAGATAAACTTATTTCTTTCTATATTTCCATTCAACAACTTTTCCTATCTCAATCTCAATCTTATCTGCTTTGCGCAGGTTTCTTATCTGTTTCTGATTTAGGATTTTGTAATGTTTGGCTTTAACAAGACAATCTGGGATAAACCAGACATCTTCTTCAGAAGTTGCCCAGTTTAAATGATCAAATTTAGAAAGATTTATTGGATTGCTGTAGCTTCTTAGTGTCTTCTTTCCCTGGTTGTTAAAATATTCATGAAAAAAGGGCATTACTAACTCGTGGATGGAATTATAAACTGGTTCTCTGTATCTTAGAACGCCATGATTTGTCTTTGTTATTGCTCCCCACTTTTTATTCTCTTGAAATACGGCAATAACATGATCACAGTCACAATCTGCCGCTGTTAAGTCTAGAATCAATGGAGGTCTTCCTTGTAATCTAAGAGCGAGAGCTGCAAGCAAAGCCCCTTCGATGCAATGACATTTGTTTTTTCTCAAAACATTTCGAGGAGACATGCACGTGTCTTTTCTATAATCAAAATTTATTGGAATCTTGTTTATAAAATCCTGAATCTTTTTAGGAGTATTAAGTTTTCTTAGAACTTGTTCCTCTCTTTTTGTTAATCCAAACATGGTTGATGGAGGATAAGGATATTTAAAAATGTTTTAGAAAAGGATAAAAAATTAGATTAAAAAAATAAATGCTAGAAAACGCTTAACGTTTTCTGCACCCCTCGTTCTGCTGAACTTCTGGGAAATAAAATAAAGAAGAGTTATCTTCGTTTTATTACTTGTTTTGCTTCACAGGCACAGTTTTTGCAACCACATCCATGGAATATTAAAATTAAAATTCCAAAGATAATTGCAATGAAACCAGTAAACAAAGTCCAAGACACAATAGGCCATGTTGCGTTTATTAGGATTAAAACCCCTAATAAGACTAACATCCAAGCTTTATGTGCCATCAGATGACATTGACTTTCCATTTTCCCTCCTTTTTATTTATTTTGAATATGATTTTTATCCCATTCTACAGTAAGTATCTACAAAAGGCTGCAGTCCTTTATCGTTTCCAAATGTTTGATCTAAAACACTTGAATTAAATGTTCCTTTTGGGAAGAAACAGTTTAAACTTGGTATATCATTAATTTTTCTTTGGAAATGACATGTTTCGTTCTCTAATCCAATAACAGTTATCTCAATGCTTACATTTCCCGCACCAGTCATACTTGCTGTCACAGGAAGACAAACAGACATTCTATCTAAAAAACACATTGGACCATCAACGTCGGTGCAGTTAACCATTTGATTGCTTGTATTTATCTCTTCTTGTGGATTATCTGGATTATTCTGATTCCCACAGCCATTTACTAAGAAGATAGTCAGTGCTAATATTAAAAAAATTACTAATCTTCTTTTCATTTTCCCTCTTTTTTAATCTTCTTTATAGGACTTACAGCTTTTTATAGGTTTTGTTTTTTAATATATTGACAATAGATTTAAATACTAAAATTAATATTTATTTTTATGTTAGGAACGATCATATTAATTGTTGTTGGAGTACTTATTGTAATATTTCTATTAATGTGGGTTGGTTACTACAACAAATTTATTATACTTTCGAACAGAATAAAGAATTCATTCTCACAAATAGATGTTCAGCTTAAGAAAAGAGCAGATCTTGTTCCAAATTTAATGGAATCTGTTAAAGGGTACATGAAGCATGAAGCAGGCATCATGAAAGATGTATCAGATGCGCGAAAAGCTCTTGTTGGTGCAAATTCTTCGAATGATATGGGCAAAAGAGTTAAAGCTGGAGACGCTTTACAAAGCGCATTAGGCAGATTATTCGCAATTGCTGAAAATTATCCTAATTTGAAAGCTAATGAGAACTTCTTACAGTTCCAGAATGAACTTTCTGCAATAGAAGATAAGGTTGCATATTCTAGACAATTCTACAATGATTCAATCTTAGGATTTGACAATGCAGTTCAAACTTTCCCTGGAAATCTTTTCGCTGGACAAAAGTTCAAAAGTCAAGCTGGAAAGTACATACAAATTCCAGAAGCAGAAAGAGCAAGTCCTAAAGTAAAATTCTAAAAATTTTTGTTAATCTTTATAAACTATAAGAGAAATATATCTTTAAGATGGCAAATGCAAAACAAGAAAAAAAAGATGTAAAAGAAGGCAAAAATCAAGGAGAAGCGAAGCACATGGATTTTAGAGATCAGATAGCTAAGAACAAAACTAAATCAATTGTTCTTTTAATCATTGTGTTCATTGTATTCATTGCTCTTGGTTATGTTATTGCCATTGCTTTTCAATTAGATACTTTTGCATTGTTTATATTATCAACAATCATATCTGTCTTTTATATATGGATTACATATGCTTTTTCAGATAAGATTGCTTTATTGAGTGTTGGTGCAAAAGAAGCAGATCCTTCTCAATATCGTACATTGTACAATTCTGTTGAAAACATGTCAATAGCTTCTGGATTGCCAATGCCAAAAGTGTATATCATGCGGGGAGACCAGATTAACGCTTTTGCAACTGGAAAAAATCCACAACATTCTGTAATCTGCGTTACAGAAGGTGCAATCGCAAAACTGAATAAGCAAGAACTTGAAGGGGTTATAGGACATGAGATGTCTCATGTTGCTAACTATGATATACGATTTGTCACAATTGTTGCAGTTGTTGTAGGAGCAATCTCAATATTCTCCCAGATGTTTTTAAGAAGTTTGTGGTTTGGGGGAGGAAGATCGAGTGATAATGATAGAAGCGGAGGAAATGTTATCTTCCTCGTACTCGCCTTAGTGCTTGCGATTCTCGCCCCAATAATTGTGAAACTTGTCCAGCTTGCCATTTCAAGAAAGAGGGAATATGCTGCTGACGCAGGATCAGTTGAATTTACAAGATATCCTCCTGGCTTGATAAATGCACTAAAAAAGATAAAACAAGAGAATGAAGAACCTATGAAAGTTCCAGATGCTGTTGCTCCAATGTTTTTCTCAGATACGACAAAACAAAGATTTGCAGAGATGTTTCAAACTCACCCTTCTATAGAAAAGAGAATTTCTGTGTTGGAAGCGATGTAATTCTTGACAGAAAGACTTATATATAACTTTATATATAGTTTTATATGAAAATATACAAAATGGAGAATATAATTCATTATCCTAGTCTTAAAACTATCCTGATGATTGAGAAGGTTTTGAAAAATGCTGAAACGATGATTGATCGAGAAGAGTTAAAAAGAAGATTACCTGTTAAGATTATGCATCAAACCTTAAATTTGATTCTTGCGTATTTGGAAGACAAAAATATGATTATAGACAGCCACAAAGGAATTTTATGGATCTATAATCCTAGTCCGAAATTAAAGAAGGCAATTGAAAAGGGAAAGGAAATTTAAGATGTATAAAAATAAAGAGGTGATTGTAAAATTGTCAGAAGAGGCTGCAACAGTTTATGATGAATTAAACAAGCTGGTTGGGCAAGAAAAATTAAAAAAAATTGAAAGTTCTTTTCATCAAACATTGTTGAGATCTATAATTAGAATTAAAGAATTATTAAGACAAAATCCATTTGCAGGAAACCAGGTATCTAAAAGATTAATCCCTGGGAAATATACACTGAAGTATGATATAGATAATCTTTGGAGAATTGAACTTGCTGGAAGATGGAGATTGGTCTATTCTATAACTGGGAACCAATTAGAGATTATTAATTTTATTTTAGATATATTCGATCATAGAAATTATGATAAAGTTTTTGGTTATAAACATTAAGAAATTAGTTTTCTTGCTCATCTAGCGCTTCATTAACAAGCGCATCTGCTTGTTGAATGTATTCGTTCTCACGAGGGACATTGTAAAATGAAACTGGAATTTTTAAACCCGCGATTAACTCGTGAACCTTTCCATTGAGAATTTTAAGTTCTGGATTGTTTATATTATACTCCCCTTTGATTTGTCTGCACACAAGCTCACTATCGAGGAAGAAAGAAATTTGTTTTGCTTTGAGTGATTTCACAAATCTAAGCGCATGTATCACTGCATTATATTCTGCTTGATTATTTGTTGCTTTGCCAAGAAATGCTTTGTGTTTTTTTATTACTTCTTTGTTTTCATCAAGAATGATAACTCCGATTGCAGCAGGACCGGGATTTCCACGAGCTCCACCATCTGTATAAACAAACAATCTATCACTTCTCTTGTTCATGATAAATCAGAGAATTAAATGTATATAAAATTAATGAAATAGAAGAAGAGGAAGAACTTATAATTTAATAAGAGATAACATCTCAAAATTATGAAATCTTTAATTTGTAATTTATTATATAGTCAACGACTTAGATATTTCCCCATGCTAAAAAATCCCTTGGATTTTTGGCATCACAAAAATGTGTTTATACATTTTTTATGATTTTGTCGTTGAGTATTTAGGGAAAGACTTATGTCTTTCACTATAAAATTGACTTAGAAATTATTCAAAACAGATTTATCCGCAGCTTGATGCAGATCCTGAACTGGAAGCTGTTCCGCCGCCAAATCCTGCTGAAGGATTTGTTGTATCAAATGCAAATGAACATTCTGCTGGCTTGGTTGTAAATGCATCACACAATGCTTTTGCAACTGTTGCAGGATCTCTTGGATAAACACTTGATTCTTTTCCGTTTATAACAACAGTTGGAGATCCTTGAACGCCGTACTGTGTGTTTAATGCCTTATCTGTTTCCATGTATGTTGCAGCGCTGGTTGCAACACAAGAATCTAGTTTTGCTTTATCAACTCCAGTTGAAACAATACATGATTGGCTTGATGCTTCTGATCCATCACCATAAACAAAACATTTTAGATACTCTATTAACTTTGCACTTTGTTCTTCTCTAATACAGATTAATCTGTTGTTATCCAAATCTTCTTGAGCGCCATGCATTGTGTAACTTACAAATCTTAATTCAATGTTTGCTTTATCTTTAAATTTCTCCCATACTGGAATAACCCCTTTTGCCATCTGAGTTCCGTAAGGACAATGAGACATGATAAAGAATTGGAAGGTTGGTGCTCCTGGAATGTTTTTTATTGAACTTCCAGTAACTGGGCCTTTTTCTACAGCTTTCTTTAGTAGTTTAACATCTACTGTTATTGTTTCTCCTGCGCCAAGCGCGTTTGCATCAAATAAAACATATGTTGAATTGACTTGAATAACTGTTGAGTTTGGATAACCTGAAAGTTCTATTGATTTTCCTATTGTTGGTGTAAATTCAAAGTAAACATAATTGTTGTCAAGTGTTATTGCTAAATCGCCTATTTCAGAAGGAGTTACTTGATTGACTCCATCAATTCTTACTGTTATTGTCTCGTCTGTTACAGCTGTAACAGTCGTGTTTAATCCAAAACTAGACAAGCCTGAAGGGAATGTGTCTCCTACTTTAAGTTCAATGCTCAAGGTTACATTGTCCCCTATAATTTTAGTAACTTTATAATTTATTGAACTCCTGGTGTATATCTTGTTTAATATTGGCTGTTCGCTGAATGCTTGTGTGAAAATATCAGTTGAAACATCAAGTGTTCTATTTTGTGTGCTTGTTCTGTTTATTCTTGAAGGTAAACCCGAAGCTTCTGTTACTTCTGTTCTGTTTAATGCGAAAACTAAAGAAGGATCATAAATTCCAAATGCATCTTTTGGTTCCAAAGTGATGTTCTTTTCTTCTCCTTGCTGCATCGCATTAATTTCTTCATCTAATTTATTAGATGCGAATCCCAAAGATGCAGCAACACTGTCTTTTGCAAAAGTTGATGTTTGTGTGCCAATTAAAGTGCCATTACTGTAAACACTATAAGTCAGATTATATGTTTCTTTTGTTGTGTATTGTGCTGGTTTCAAGCTTATAACATTTGTTAAAACCAAAACAATAAGGATGATAAGGATTAGGACAACAATCGCAAGAATGATCTTCATCGGACTTAACTTCATTTTCTTTTTTTCTGGTAAATTAGAAGTTGGTTGTGATGCTTGAGAAACAGGAGATTCACTAGGATGTTCTTGGTGTTCAGAATGTTCTACGTTTGGTTGATCTTTAGGGTCCTCAGCCTTTTTTTCTTCCATCTTTCTTTTATGAAAGAGTGGTTTAAAAATGTTTTGGATTACAGATCCACTGTATTATCCCGAAACTATTTCATAAGGCTGTTCTAGTTAGCCCTATGAAATTGAACAAATCTAAGATAACGGAGACACTTAGAAAGCTAGCTGATGGAAAAACAGTTTATCAAGCAAGAAAGGTTGCTGGCATAAGCGT
>JAPLYB010000042.1 GCA_026395795.1 Candidatus Pacearchaeota archaeon | reverse complement strand
ACGCTTATGCCAGCAACCTTTCTTGCTTGATAAACTGTTTTTCCATCAGCTAGCTTTCTAAGTGTCTCCGTTATCTTAGATTTGTTCAATTTCATAGGGCTAACTAGAACAGCCTTATGAAATAGTTTCGGGATAATACATGGCTTAACATAAACACAAAGTTTAAATATCTCTTTTTCTTATTATAATTTATGAATCAGAAAAAATCAAAACTCACATTATTATCTCTTCTAGCAGGAGCTTGTTTATTATTTGGAAGTGCTATAGGCATAGGTATTGGTGGAAGTTTTGTTAGTTCTCCTGATTGTAGTTTAAAAGTCTATAGAACGCCAAAAGGAAGTATAGATACTTTAAGAACAAAAACAAATTCTCGTGGAAGATGGGTGGTGGGTACTGAAAATATGGAGCCTGACCCACAACCAGGCGAAACACTTCATGTTTTAGGTGGTTGGAATTTGAATGGAAAAGCAAAAACTTTTGATGTTCTTGTATCAAGTCCCCCACCATATTTAGATTTGCATCTTAATAAACACACAGCATGCATCAAAAATGTTTATGACCAAACTAATTTTAGTGGTAATTTAAATTCAATTAGTTGGATTGGCAATTACGCCCCTGAAACAACTGCTGTTGACACGGGTTTGTCTCTTTATTGGTATTATGATGTTCATTCTAAATTTGATACATTACAAGCTACTCATGGGAGCCCGGCACATATCAGATTAGAAAAAATGAAAGGAGACACTACTTTTTTCAGAAACCTTGATTTTACAGTTGATACAACAAGAACTGATGCACAATTAGTTAAAGATACTGCTTATTTCACAAGAGATAGTTTTGTTGTAAACCAAACTCCGATATGGGATTTTGGAGCTTCACGAATCATTGCACCAACAGGTTCTGCAGATAGTGGAGAAGTCATAACGCCTGGAGCATGGATAAAGAATTATGGAAACCAGGCTTCTGGAGGAAATGCTAGGATGAAAATCGGCTCTAATTATTCAAGAGACACTTTATTCAACTTGATTCAACCAGGAGAATCTACTTCGGTAAGTTTTTCAGATTGGATTCCATTAATAAGAGGAAATAATGCTGTAAAATGTTCTACGATGGTCTCAGGAGATACTTCTCATCAAAATGATTACAAAACCAGTAACACCTTTGTAAACGTATTTGATGCAAGACCAGTTTCAATAGACTCTCCAGTAGGAGCAATTCCAAAATCTCAACCAGTAAATCCCAAAGCAACATTGGAAAATACTGGAAATGTTTCAATAGATTCTATAGTTGGAAAATTCTTTATATTCCGAAATAATCCAGATTCTTTAGTTTATAGTGCAAGAGCGATGGTTGAGAATCTTTCTCCAAATCAAAAACTACAATTAAGCTTTAGTCCATGGAAACCAGATACTCTTGGACCACATTCTTGCAGTTTACATATGACTGCTTACAAAGGGGGAAGTGCCAAAGATGAATACCTGATTAACGGGCCAAGACAGACTAAAGTCGAAATTCCAGATAATTTTTTACTTAAAAAAGGAAAAGATATTTTAAATCCAGAGCCTAACCAAGGTTATCTGGAAAGAAAAAAATCCAGAAGATAAAAGAGTGAGAAAAAAGAATAAGAAAAATGACAATAGCCACATCTTTGTTATCAATAATACTAGCATTTTCACCAATAGAAAAGGGCATGAAAAGTACTTTTAGTATTGTTGATGATTCTTTGATACCTCCAAAAAGATGGACAGAAGTTGCTCCAATGCCAATTGGAACAGGAAAATATGGTGTTAAACAAGGCGGTTGGTTATCTACGGGGGAACAAGAGATTTATGCTGGAAAAGGAAACAAATCCGGAGATTTTTATGCTTATAATCCTTCAAAAAATACTTGGACATCATTAGCCCAAATACCAAATATGGATGGAAAATTCCCTTCTAAAGGAACAAGGGGAGTTTATATTGGCAACGGAGAAGTATTGTTAAGTGTTGGAAATAATACAAATGCTTTTTGGAAGTATAAGCGTGGTTCATGGGAAAGAACAACGGATATTCCTGATGGGCCTTCTGGAAAAAGAATTAAGGGTGGAAATGATATGGTTTTTGTTCAAAATGAACAGGGAAATTTTGTTTATGTTTTAAGGGGCTATAAAACAGAATTTTGGAAATTTGATGTCAATAAAGATGCCTGGTTTCAATTACCTAATGCACCAACAGGAAGAATGGGTAAATATAATGAGGGGTCATTTTTAGTTTATGATGGGAATAATAGAATTTATGCTCATAAAGCAAAGTATAGTTCGGGATCTAATCATGAGATGGCTGAATTTGATGTTAGTGGAGACACTTGGTATAGCAAATTATTGCCTGGAATGCCATTAATGGGGAGACATAATGGTTCAATAAAAAGTAAGAGATTAAAAGATGGCGGTAGTGGGGCCTGGGTTGATGGAAAACTTTTGGCATTAAAAGGAGGAAATACTCAACAATCTTTTGGATATAGTCCATTATCAAATGAATGGACCGAGTTAGATACTATACCATCTACTGGATCTTCTGGAAAAAGAAGAAGAGTGAATAAAGGAGGAGATCTTGTTTCTTGTAATGGTATTTTATATGCTTTAAAGGGGAATAAAACATTAGAAATGTGGGGATACGGCAGAGCGCTCACTTTGGAAGAGGTTGTAAGAAGAGATCAACAAGTTCAGTCAGAAGCAAAAAGTTTAGGACCAACAACTTCAAATCAAACAGTAATGACAAAACAAGAAGCAATATTTTATGGTGTAAGAGAGCAAATAAGGGCAAGAGTAAACACATCAGGAAGAGTAATAAGCGAAAAGGAATGGAAAAAAGGAAATCTCCCAGCCGGTGTATATTTTATTTTTAATGATAAAGGAGATAGAAAGATAGAGAGACTGGTAGTTACAAATTGATTATTTGTTTTATTGTGGAGTGGTAACAACCAAAAAGTTTAAAAAGAATACATCACTATTTGTAATATGGCAAGATTGAAAAAAACTTTACTATTATTAACTGTTTTAACTACTATCGGAACAGCTTCAAGAGGCTCTAATTTAGATTTTAAATTAGATTTGTTCCCACCAATAGAAGGAAGTATGACTAGTTCTTTTGTAGTATACGACGATAGCCCAGATGTAAAGGAAGATA
This sequence comes from Candidatus Pacearchaeota archaeon, assembly GCA_026395795.1. Lineage (GTDB taxonomy): Archaea > Nanobdellota > Nanobdellia > Pacearchaeales > UBA284 > JAPLYB01. The sequence goes on along the minus strand of JAPLYB010000042.1, from coordinate 41,932 downwards.
AATCTCTTGTTAATCCTTTAAAACCTTATGAAAACGCAACTCCAACTGTGATGAATGTTCCCGCGTTTAGACATTTTGTTGGAGAAAAGAAAGCAATAGCCTATAATTCGGCAGGAAGAATAACAAATAATTTCTCCAGAGGAGTTTATTATGTTGGCGGAAGAAAATTTGTTGTTTGTGAATGAAAAAAATTAAGAATAAAAGTTAAGATTTTCTGATTCCCTCGACTTAAAAAGAAATAATTTAAATAGGATATCCCTCTTAATTAATAATATAAAAGAGAGGAAAACGCTAGAAAAACAGAAGTTTTTCTGCGTGCCAAAAATAGGAAATTTTTAAGCATGAAAAAGACATTAATCTTTATTTTTTTAGTTCTAACTTTTTTAATAAGTGCTTCTATAATTATTAATGCAAGAACACCACATGGAGTCATCGGTTATGTTCAAAATGCTAGTGATGGAACAGATGCAAATGGAGCTGATGTTAATTTTAGTATTTTTAGGGGCGGGAATAATATTTGCAATTTAACTGATACTATTGGGATAAGCGGCAATTCTGGACAGCCTAATTGGTATGCTCAAGATATAGGGAATTGTGGTACAGAATGGCAGGCTGGTGATGTTGTTTATGTTAATATTGTTAAAGACATTTATCATAATGCAAGTACATCTGTTAATTTAACGGAAAATGGGAGCGACCAAGCGCCTGATACTATCTTAAGTTCTTTACCAGTTCCAACAGCAACAGCATATGAACCTTCAGAAGGATCAACAAAAACCTCTAATTCTGTAACATTTCAACTGAAATGTTCAGACGCCGTGAGTGTTTCCACACTACGATTATATGGAGACTTTAGCGGGTCCTGGGCATTAAATGCGATGAATTCAAGTCCAATAAATGATACTTTGTGGAATCTAACAGAAACAATATCTAATGGAATTTATACCTGGGCTGCTTGGTGTAATAACTCAGAAGGAAATGGAGATTGGTCAGAGAACATTACATTTACTGTGAATAATAACACAATAACTCCTGGTGGGGGAGGAGGTGGCTCTAGTAGTGGGAATATAATTAATTCTTGTGGAGATAGTGTGTGCAACAGAACAATCGGACAATTTAACTTTACTTGTTATGCTTGGCATGAAACTGAGAGCATTCTAAATATGACATTATATGGAAATTGGCTTGGAGGATGGCATGAGAGTCAAATAAGAAGAATGATTTTGGGCATGCCTAATGAGAATATTTCTGTAAAATTTACAGAAATGTTATATGCAGGTATTTATGTGTGGGATTGTTATGCTTGTACTGCAAGTGAATGCTTTTTTGTTAGTAAAAGCAATTATACCTTAAATGCAGAGATAATAGGAAGTGAAAGCTGGGTTAATTGCTGTACTGATTGTGGATGTTTAGATGGGGCTAATTGTGGAAATAATACTTGTGAACAAATTCATACTTGTGATGATGGTTATGGGACTTGTGATCCTGGAGAAAATCAAAGCAACTGTTGTTTTGACTGCGGATGTCCTGCAAATTATACTTGTTCAACAGAGGGTTGTATTTCAGAGGAAGAACCCCCAACCTGTAACGATGGTTATTGCGACATAAGAACAGAAAATATAATTAATTGTCCAGAAGATTGTACTAAAAAGAATAGTTCTGGAGGCGGCAGTGTAAATGGGGGAGATCAAATTGTGGCTTCCTGTGGAGATAAAATCTGCGGAAATGGTGAAAATCAAAACAATTGCTGTATTGACTGTGGATGTTCAAAAGGACGAAGCTGTGTAAATAATAAATGCATTAAAATTAATTTTATTTGGTGGATATTAATTATAATCTTAATTCTTGTTGTTGTTTATCTAATAGTAAGAAGAAATAGACTCAACAAAACAAGCTTGATGAGAATTATAATTAACATTGGAACAGAAATTGACAAAAAGAAATATAATGAAATCCAGAAGAATAAATCTAAAGGAAGAAAAATAGATTTTGAAAAACAAAACAAAAAAATTGAAGAGTATATTAACGATGGTTTGAAAATCTGCAAAAAGGTTTTAAAACAAACTATTGAAAAAGAAGAGATTTCTGCTGTCAAAGACCTTGTTGAAAAAAAGAAACAGATTTTGCACGAAACAATTCTAGGTTTTGAAGATTACAAAAAGATTATTAGAAAAGAAAGACTTGCGTTTGAAGAAGATATAAAAGATGTCTTATTTTTAGAAGAGATTCCTAAATACGCGGAATTGAAGAAACAAGTCTCTGGCTTGTCTGATACTATGAGACAGATAAGATCATCTGTTACGGTTAGAGTAAGGGGTTCTGGAGAAATGAAGTAATTATTTTTATTTTTGCTCATTTTATTATTTCTTGATTATAATGGCTAATTGGGCCTTAATTCAGTCGAAAGCTTTTTAAACTAAATTAACTTTATCTATTTGTCTATATTTACCGACGATAAAAAAGGTTTCATCGACGGTGTTTTGTCAGATAAATTAAAATAAATAGATTGCAAATTTTAAAATGGCAGAAGAAAAGAAAAAAGAAGAATATAACGCAGGTAGTATTAAAGTATTAGAGGGCTTGGAGGGTATAAGAACCAGGCCGAGTATGTACATCGGATCAACAGGCAAAGAAGGACTGCATCATCTTGTTTATGAGATTGTTGATAATGCAGTAGATGAACACCTTGCCGGAGCATGTACCGAGATTAATATTCTTGTGAATGAAGATAGCTCAGTTACAGTCGAGGATAACGGAAGAGGAATTCCCGTTGATATGCATCCAATTTATAAAAAACCAGCCATGGAGATTATTGTAACAAAGCTACATGCTGGAGGAAAGTTTGATAATAAGGCATATGCTGTTTCGGGAGGACTGCATGGGGTCGGAATTAGTGTTGTCGCAGCACTTTCTAAAAAGATGATTGTAGAAGTAAAAAGAGATGGAAAAATTTACACTCAAAGTTATCATATTGGAAAACCAACAAATGATGTTAAGGTTATTGGAAAAACAGATAAAGAAAAAACAGGAACAACTGTAACCTTTTACCCAGATGATACTATTTTTTCAACACTTAAGATAGAGGATGAAATCTTAATATCCAGATTGAGGGAGATTGCTTTTCTAAATGCTGGCTTAACTATTAATTATGAAAATAAAATCACAAAGAAAAAAGAGAAATTTAATTTTGCAGGAGGTCTAGTGGAGTTTGTTAAGTGGTTAAACAAAACAAAAACTGCTATCCACTCTAAACCAATTTTCTTTGAAAAGAAAGTTGCCTCTACTGTAATAAGTGTGGCTATTCAGTATACAGAAGGCTATCAAGACAGAATTTTTGGTTTTGTGAACACAATTAATACTGTTGAGGGCGGAACCCATGTTACTGGCTTTAAAACAGCTTTAACTCGAGTTATAAACGATTATGCTGAGAAATCCATTAAATCTGATGTTAAACTTGAAGGAGATGATGCTAGAGAGGGCATAACTGCGGTTATTAGCCTGAAATTAAAAGAACCTCAGTTTGAGGGCCAAACAAAAACAAAGCTAGGAAATTCTGAAGTCAAGGGGGTTGTTGATTCAGTTGTTACAGAAAGCCTAGCCCAATTTTTTGAGGAAAACCCTTCTATTGCAAAAGCCATAGTCAATAAAGTTATTAACGCAGCTAAAGCTAGAAGTGCAGCCAAAAAAGCACGGGATTTAGTTAGAAGAAAAGGAGCTTTAAGTTCGGGATCTTTACCAGGAAAACTAGCAGATTGTTCTTCAAAAAAACTCGAGAAGACAGAATTATTCATTTGTGAAGGAGAAAGTGCAGCCGGTAGCTCAAAAATGGCGAGAAATAAAGAATTTCAAGCTATCTTACCATTAAAAGGAAAAATATTAAATGTTGAAAAAGCAAATCCCCATAAAATTTTTGAAAATGAAGAAATCTCTTTATTAACCTCGGCTATTGGAACGGGGCTAGGAGAAACATTTAATTTTGAAAGATTAAGATACGGAAAAATTATAATGATGTGTGATGCAGATGTTGATGGAAGCCATATCAAAACATTGTTATTAACTTTCTTTTTTAGATTCATGCCAAAATTAATTGAAAGCAGAAGAATTTTCGCAGCTGTTCCTCCTTTATATAAAATTAGAAAAGGATCTCAGGATTATTATGTTTATTCAGATGAAGAATTAAAAAAAACAATTGCAAAACTTGGCGGAAATCTAAATGTTCAAAGATTTAAAGGATTAGGAGAGATGAATCCGCAGCAATTATGGGATACAACCATGGACCCTAAAGCAAGGATGCTAAAGTTGATTACAATTGAAGATGCTGTTGAAGCAGATGAGGTTTTTTCAACTTTAATGGGAGAAGCTGTTGAACCAAGAAAACTATTTATCCTAGAATATGCAAAGAAGGCAAACTTAGATATATAAAATTGAGAGGTATCATAAATAAAAATTGATTTAAACAAAGGATTTTGGCGCATCAAAACTCATGCGCAACGTTGCAAAATCCAATTAGCTAAAAACATACGTCAAACATCCCCCAAGCATACAAATAAAACATGATAACAACAGAATTCGGAAAAATAATGATTGATGGAAAAACATACAATCAAGATATTTTGATTGATGTTAATGGGAAATTGATTACAAGGACAAACATCAGCATGCAATATTACGGAAATCACCATACAGTGTGCAGAGAAGAAGTCAAGGAATTAATAGAAGAACAAAAACCCGATTATCTTATTATAGGGACTGGCCAATTCGGAGCTTGTAGATTAGAAGAAAGTATTCCAAAAATCTGTGAAAGAAATAAAATTCGATTAATATTAAAAAAAACTCCGGAAGCTGTAAAAGATTTCATGAATCTACCTGGAAAAAAATTAGGATTGTTTCATATAACTTGTTAAAATGAAGGATGTAAAATATTCAATAAAATTTAAACTCCCAAGAATAAGAAAAATTATAAAAGAAAGAAATAAAAAATACTTAATTGATGGAAAAATAGACCAAAAGATATTTGATAAAATAAAAAAACTTGAAAAGAAAAAATTAAATCGAAAAGATAAAGAAACGATTAGATTTATCAAAACCCAGTTAGAAAAAAATTGGGGAAAACATGCTCTAAAGGAGTTATATAAATTAGATAAAAAAAATTAGAGGTACAAATAAAACACACTAGAAAATCAGAAGATTTTCTGTGTGCCAAAAACAGGAGTTTTTAGCATGACAGAAGAAAAAAAGAAAAAGGAAACAACTAAAGAGGAAGACGATGAAAGAGATGACGAAGTCATTGAAGAAAATGGAAAGGAAAGTAATGGGGATGGCACTAACGGAAAAGAATCTCAAATAGCTCCTCTTGAAATTCCAGCAGATGAAAAAGTAGAAGAAGCGTTAATAGAAGATGAAATGAGGTCTTCTTACATAGACTATGCTATGTCTGTTATTGTTGCTAGAGCAATTCCATCAGCAGAAGATGGATTAAAACCAGTTCATAGAAGAATCCTCCATACCATGAATGAGTTGAATCTTGAGCCAGACAAACCAACAAAAAAATCAGCTAGAATCGTGGGCGACTGTATGGGAAAATATCACCCTCATGGAGATATGGCTATTTATGACGCGATGGTCAGAATGGCGCAGAACTTTTCATTAAGATATCCTTTAGTTCATGGTCAAGGAAATTTTGGTTGTTTTACTGCAGATACTAAGGTTAAATTGACAGATGGGAGGAATCTTTCTTTTGAAGAATTAATAAAAGAGCATAAACAAGGAAAACAAAACTTTACTTTTAGTATCGATAATGGAATAATAAAAATCGCAGAAATTAGAAATCCAAGAAAAACAAAAGAAAATGCAGAAATAATCAAGATTACCTTAGATAATGGAGAAGAAATAAAGTGTACACTAAATCATAAGTTTATGTTAAGAGATGGAGGATATAAAGAGGCGAAAGATTTGAAAGCTGGAGAGTCTTTAATGCCTTGCTATTCTAGATTTTCAACAAAGGAAGATAATGCCAATGCAGTTGGTTATGAGATGATTTTGCAACCAAAATCTCAATTGTGGGAATTCACGCACATTCTTGCAGATAACTTGAATATAGAAAATGGAATTTATCAAAGACCAAGTGGCAGAATACGACACCACATTAATTTTAATAAATTGAATAATAATCCCAACAATATCAAAAGAATGCAATGGAAAGAACACTGGCAAACACATTATACTTTTACCTCTGAGAAGCATAAAAAAGACCCAGAGTATGTAAAAAATCTGAAAGAAGGAAGGAGAAAATTCTGGAAAGATGAGAATAATAGAAAAGCTTATTCTAAGAGAATGACTGAAAGAAATTTAGCTAATTGGAAAAATAAGGATTATATAAGAAAAATGAGAGAATTTTTAAGTAAAGTAAACAAAGAATACGTCCAAAAACATCCTGAAAAACGAGATGAATTAAGTAAAAGAGCTACTAAAACTTTAAAAAAACTTTGGCAGAATGAGAGTTACAGAAAGAATAAAATTGAATCTTTGAAAATTAAGTGGAATAATATTACATATCGTAAGGAACGAGCAGAACATATGAAAGAAATTTCTAAAAAAATTTGGTCAGATGATAGACATCGAGAGTATATTTCCAATTTGGGAAAAGAAAGATGGAAAAACAAGGAGTATAAAAACAACATAATAAATGCATATAAAAACAAATGGAAAGATAACCAAGAATTTAGAAATTATTTTTTGGCTATTCTTTCTGAAAATGGTAAAAAGGCAAATTATTATCGGTTTTTAAAAGTATGCAAAAGGGCAATTGAGTTATATGGAAAAATAGATGAAGAAAGTTATGAAAAAGTAAGGATAAGTTATAATCCAAGGGGGGGAGCAGGAATTATAAAATTTAGAAATGGTTTAACCAAGTTTTTTAATGACAATATAGAGACTCTCTGCAATGCTTTAGGAATAGCACTTAATAAAATGAACCACAAAGTTGTAAAAACCGAATTTTTAAATAAATTTGTTGATGTTTATGATTTAACTGTGGATAAAACACATAATTTCGCCCTTTCTTCTGGAGTTTTTGTACATAACTCAATTGATAACGATCCTCCAGCTGCAAGCCGTTATACTGAGGCCAAGCTGTCAAAAATAGCTATGGAATTGCTAGAAGATTTGGATAAAGAAACTGTAAAGTTCTTGCCAAATTTTGATAACTCTTTAAAAGAACCAGAGGTTCTTCCTGCTAAACTCCCAAATCTTTTAATTAATGGTTCTTCTGGAATAGCAGTAGGGATGATGACTAGTATGCCTCCACATAATCTTTCAGAGGTCTGTGACGCAATATCTGCTTATATTAAGAATCCTGAAGTCACAATAGACAAGTTAAGAGAATTTATTTTAGGGCCTGATTTTCCAACATATGGAACGATATACAAAGAAGGTTTAAAAGAAATTTATGAAACAGGGAGAGGGGGTTTTGTTTTAAGAGGAAAAGCTAATGTTGAAACAAAGGGGGACAAGGAAAAAATTGTGATTACTGAGCTTCCATATCAAACGAACAAAGCAGATTTTATTAAAGCCATAGCGGACTTAGTTCAAAATAAAAAAATTCCAGATATTTCAGACATTAGAGATGAGTCTGCAAAAGAAGAAGTAAGAGTTGTAATCTTGTTAAAAAGAGGAACAAATGCGAAACTTGTAATGAACAGACTTTTCAGTTTAACTAATTTAGAAACTAGGTTTAATTGTATTTTACTTGCCCTAGTTAAAAATCAACCAAGAATTTTAAATTTAAAACAACTAATAGGGGTTTATGTCCAACATAGACAGAAAATAGTAAGAAAAAGAACCGAATTTGAATCAAATCAAGCTAAAGACCGAGTTCATATTCTTGAAGGTTTGTTAATAGCATTAAAAGATTTAGACGCGGTTATTTCTTTAATTAAAAAATCAAAACATGTTACTGAAGCCACTGAAAATTTGATGAATAAATATAAATTAAGCCAGAAACAAACTCAAGCAATTCTTGAGATGAAATTACAAAGGTTAACTGCATTAGAACAAGATAAAATTAAAGATGAATATAAAGAACTTGTTCAAAAAATTAAAGAACTTGAAAAAATACTTTCAGATGAAAAAGAAATTCTTGAAATTATTAAAAAAGAAGTTTCTGAATTAAAAAGAAAATTTGGAGATGAGCGAAGAACAAAAATATTAGAAAGAACCCCAGAGATTAATGAGATTGATTTAATTAAAAAAGAAGAGGTTGCAGTTATGATGACATCTAAAGGCTACATAAAAAGGATGCCATTAAGAATGTACAATGAACAGCACAGGGGGGGCAAGGGAATTTCAGGAACAGAGTTAACTACTGGGGATTTTGTACAAAATGTCTTTACTTGCAGTACACACGATCAAATCTTATTCTTAACTGAAAGAGGTAGATTGTATATCTTAAAGGCTTACAATATCCCTGAAGCAACAAGATACAGCAAAGGCAAGGCAATTATCAACCTTTTACAGGTAAATGATAAAATAAAGGCAGTTATCCCAATTATAGAGAAAAAAGGCTCGATTTTAATAATTACTAAAAGGGGGATTGCTAAGAGAGTTAATCTTGAAGAGTTCATAAGAATTGGCCAATCAGGTGTTATGGCAACTAAACTTCCACCAGACGATGGAATTGTTGATGCATTGCTTGTTGATGTGAATGGAGAAGCAGTTATTGCAACTAAAAAGGGAATTGCCATGAGATTTGATGTAAAAGAAGTACGGGAAATGGGAAAAGCCGCTTATGGTGTAACAGCTATTAAATTAGACAAAGATGACGAAGTTGTCGGAATACAAGTTTTTAATAAAATAGACTTAGAAAAAGTTGAAAAAGAAAAATCAGAAGGAAAACAATTAACAATCTTAACTATAACTGAGAAAGGTTATGGAAAGAGAACGCCTGTAACTGACTATAGAAAGACTTCCAGAGCATGCAAAGGAATAATCAATATGAATTGCTCTGAAAGAAACGGGAATGTGATGGCTATTCAAACAGTAACAAGCGAAGACAGCATTATTGCTACAACTGCAAAAGGAATGGTAATACGAGTCCCCATTAAAGATATAAGAACGATGGGAAGAAACACTCAGGGCGTGAAAATAATTAAAATTCAGCCCGGAGATGTTGTCACAGATATGATTAAGTTAACAAAAGAAGAGTAAGAAGCGATAAATAGTTTTCTTGGTACAATCATTAATAATTGACCGGATGATTAAGATTATCTAAGAAAAAATCTATGATGATATGGGGTAAGAATTGATTAAGAGACGTTTTAAATTTTAAGTCTCTTAGTTCCTCTTTTATCTTTTCTTTTACGTCTTCTTTTTTTTATGAAATACAGAATAATTAATATTATTATTAAAAGACCCAATAATAAATACAGCCAAGTTAGATCAATAGATTTTTTTACTATAAAAGAATCTAAAGCAAAAACATTTGTTTCGTTATAAGTCGCAGTTACTGTGAAGAGATACGCTCCAGGTTTTGCTGATGGCGGAACAATTAAATTTTTTGCAGTAAAGACTCTTGTATGAACTATAATAGGTTCATCAGAAGTTATTATTGTGTTTCCATCATAATCTTGAATTCTATAAACTAATTTTACATCTATTGGACTTTGCGTTAATCCAAGATTGTATAATTCAATTTGAGAAGAAACGGGGTGTCCAGAAAAAATCCTCTTATACTCTGGCAAGACTGTTAATGATATATTAAACAATTTGTTTTCAGCATTAATAACAAAAACTATCGGGACTTTTTCTGTTTTGTTTGCATCATCAAGAGTTTTAGCCCCTATTATCAGATAATTAAGATAAATTCCAGGTTCAGGTCCAGATTCTGGCTCTGAACTAAACAACACAAGGATTTTTCTCTTTTCATTTGGTTTAAGAACAAAATTGCTTTCAGATAATGAAACACCAGAAATATCTAAAGAAAGATTAAAATAAATATCTCTTTCATCCAAACTTTGGATATTCATTTCAACTTCAGATTTTTCCCCTTTTATTAAAGAGATTTTTATTAATTCTGGGTTATAAGAAAATTTTATTTCTTCTTTTGAGATTTTAATATTTCCACCGCCTCCGCCTCCACCACCACCTCCGCCACTAGAATAAGCTACTCTAAAAGTGACATTTTCAGTAATATTCACTCTTCCAGATGTATCATTGCAATAAGCAGCCCACATGTAAATCCCATTAGATATTGTTTCTGTCAGATTCCACCAAGTATTATTAATTGGACTTGAATTTATTTGTTCAATTGCCCATGCTCCAGACCAATTTCCGTATAAGACTAAAGTTGACACCCCCAGATTATCTGTGCATTTTAAATCAAAAGTTACTGTTTGAGATGATGCCCAAGCAGAACCATCAGTCGGATTGTTTGTGTAAGCAGCAGGGTTTGTCAAGTCTATTGTAAAATATCTTGAACCAGCAGCCCCCATATTTCCTGCGGTATCATTACAATAGAAATTGACATGATGCTGGCCTTCTGATATAGCCGCAGTTTTTTGATAATAATAATGAATTTGAGAATTATTTGTCATTGTTTGATTTGATGCTCCATCTAAAGAATAGCCACACCATGAAATGTTTTCATCCAAAGTCACATTAAACCAGTGTGGCGCAGCATAACTATAAGACATATTTAATGGAGATTGAATTGTAATTATTGGAGAAGTATTATCTACTGAAAAAGACCTTAAAGCTGAGCCTACGTTCCCGACAGAATCATTACAATAAAATGTTACTGAATGAGATTCTTTGGTCATTGAAGAATTTAAATTGTTCCAGTTTCCAGTAGAATTGGTCATCGTGACATTTGCATTGCTGTCTAAAGAATAACCGCACCAGTCAGCTGTTTCAGATGCTGTCACATTGAACCAAATACTTAATGTTTTGTATTCTACTGCTGATGGAGAAATTATTGTTATTGCTGGTGCCCCCGTATCTATTGTAAATGTTCTGTTTGTGTCTGTCCAATCAGATGTTCCTGCTGTTGTATCGTTGCAATAAACCGCCCATGCCCATGTCCCATCTGGAATATTGTTTATGGTTATGTTCCACCAGGTATAATTTGTCGGAGAAGAATTAGTTGCTTTAATCCCCCAGCTAGACCAATTGCCATAAATTAATAAGAAGTCTACTCCACTATCATCTGAACATCTTGAATCAAATGTCAAATCATTGCCTGATGGTACTAATCCGTTGACTACATTTGTCCCGAATTCTGCTAATGGCGCATTATGTTCATACAGAGTTATATTATAATTATGTGCTCCCGAATTTCCCCAATTTGGAGTATTGCTAGAATCCATAGGATAACCTGGACTTGGATAACCCCATATTCCCAAAGTGGAATTAGAACCGTTTATATAAACATTATCACAATAAGATTGGCATGTGTCTGCTGGACCCCCCCATGAAACACCATACATGTCTTCAGCATTTCTTGTAATGTTTTTCCAAGAATCATCTAATTCACAATATGCTCTGATATCTGAACTGACTGATGTTCCAGAACCATCTTTTGCATATCCTTGGATAACACAAGCAGCATTTGCTTGAGAAAATGTTGAAATAAATAAGATAAGTGCAAAACATATTAAAAATAAACATCTCTTCTTCATTTTCCTCTTTTTTTTCATTTTTTTCATTTTTTATATAATTTGTTTATTCATTTTATTCCAGAGAATCTTTCAAAAAATCGTTTAGCAGTATTCAACCAAGTTATCCAAAACAGTTCCCCAGTTAACGAAGTATTATTGATATTTTCCTCCAAAGATTTGTCATAATTCATAATATTTTTAACTTTATTAACATTTAGTTTTTTAGACTGATATTTTTCAGCAATGTCCTTATTTAACTCTTTCATTGAGTTATCTTGATTCTTTTTTTGCTGTTCTTCAGAAACATTTTTCTGTTGAGTTTTTGGTTTTGTTTTATCCACATCATAAATCATGAGATTTATACTATGTGTATTCCCAGTATTCCACTCTTGTGTATTAGAACTATTTATTGGAAAGTAATATTGTAAAGTTGTTTCATTGTATGGATAACCCCATATTCCTAAAGTGGAATTAGAACCATTTATATAAACATTATCACAATAAGATTGGCATGTGTCTGCTGGACCCCCCCATGAAACGTAATACAGCTCCCCTGAATTTCTTGTAATATTTTTCCAAGAATCATCTAATTCACAATATGCCTTAATATTGCTTCCTTGAAAATTATTATCTTCTCCCTTTACATAACCTTGAACTACACATGTCGCCAATACTCTAGAGAATAGAAATATTAAAAAGATCATACTCGCAAGTAAAATTAACAATATTTTTTTCATTTTTCTTATTTTTTATATAATTTGTTCATGTTTATAGATATTATTAAAATATTCAGTAAGGGTTTCTCGTATAATTTATGTTTGTTTCTTCATTAAATCCCCATGTCCAATAACCATAGGTTGGTTCAAATGTTTCAAATCCATAGGCAGTGTCCCAATAACTTCCTGTCCACATATTATACACCCATCCACCATAAGATCCTCCAAGATAAGTGTAAATATAAGAACCTGGATTTGGAGGACTTGGAATTAAGTTGGATATGTCTTCTCCAGTAGTAATTGATTCCCAACCAAATGTTCCTTCTTTGCTCATTCCACCACTCAGAATAGTTCTATTTGCTTTTCCTAAAAGTATCTTACCAATATTAGTCATATTAACCTCAGATTGAAACCCCCATGTCCAATAACCATAAGTTGGTTCAAATGTTTCAAATCCATAGGCAGTGTCCCAATAACTTCCTGTCCACATATTATACACCCATCCAGATTCATTTGAGTAAGTGTAAATATAAGAACCTGGATTTGGAGAACTTGGAATCATATTTGAGATATTTATTGTTTGATTGATGGGGTAACTAAATGTTCCTTCATTTTGAATTCCATCGCTTAAAATAGTTATAGTATATTTTCCAACAGTTTCATTTACAACACTAATATTTCTTATCAATCCTTCATTGATATATGCCGCAACTCTATAAAATCTCCTTATAGAATTATTTGCATTCGTATCATTGTAAGTATTATTATCAGAACCATTTAAAACAACTTCTGGGCTTCTTGTTGAAGATGAGTTTAATTGCAAGATTTCAGTTAGATTATCGCTGTAATAAATCATATACCCTTCTGCTCTAGCAACAACACTCCAGTTTATTTTTGTTGTTACATTATCCCCTCTTAGATAAATTGCTAAATTCTCTGGAGCATTTATTGAAACATTAGGATTTTCTTCGAGACTAAAATTAAAAAAACTTGCAACAACAATGCTCAATATTCCGTTAGAATATGTTTTATTGAAACAGATATCCACAGGACAGGCAACCCCATCCATTAAAACAATGGGATTGTAGAATGTCAGATTATAAAACCAAAGCGCAGCGTTTTTATTCAAGTTGGGAAGCTCTGTCGTATTAACAAAGATGGATTGATTTGCAATTATAACATTATAATCTAGTGTTGTAATCTTGTCTGAAGAATTAATGTCCTCACTTAGATTTATTTTTTCATTCCATATAATTTTTCCATAATTTGTATTCTCCAGAGTCATGTTAGAAAAATTTTCCAGTTCATTTTCAGTGTAAGAATCAAAATCATTTGAATTTCCCCTATAACCCCCTCTAAATGTTTCATAAATTATAATTAACTTAGTATTATTCACATAAAAATTAACTGAGCTATTGGTGATTAAGCCAGTAGAATCATTGGCATACAAATAAAGTGTTTTGTTTCCCTCTGTTGTATTGAAATATGTATAATTATTACTAGAGTTTCCTAGACTGATATTGACACCATTAACATTATACCAAACCGAGGAAACGCCATCTGGATCTAAAACAGAGTAATTTAATAAAATAAAAGTATTTCTATATGTTCTTCCTTCTTTAGGATTATAGATTATAACTACTGGACCTGCGTTTCCTATTGTTATAGAAGCATTAGTAAGAGCAGTTACTTCTCCTGTAACAACTTTAGATGTTATTGCATCTTCTGAATGAGCTATTGAATTTAAAGAAAATAAGAGGACTATTAAACCAAGTACTAAACAAACAAACTTAATCAAGCCCCTTTTCATTATACACACATGAGAAGAACATTTTTAAAATTATCTTTGATTACCTGACTTTGCCATCTCCAAACCGAAGAATTTAGTTACATTTTCAGACAAATCTCATTGATATTTTTTAATCTTATTCCAAAGAATATCGAATCCTTTTTAATATCCCCCTTCTCTTTCTCACATTCGCAGAAACTACAAAGTAAGCTATGACAATTCCGATTACAACAATCAAGGCAATTAACCAGAACCATTTTTTTATAAAACTTATATTTCCATTTCCAGGAGAATTAGTTCCTTTGGATCCAGCCTCTTCTGATCCTGATTCATTTAAATTATCAGAACTAGAGTTATAACCAGAGATTCCAGTGTTATTTGTTCCCTTTGTTTGATTAGTCACATTTTGTGTTGGAGCTCCACCACCGCCTCCGCCCCCGCCTCCACTATTTCTTCCAGAGACGATGCTAAAATTCCTTGTCTCGCTTCTTACACTCTGATTAATCCCATCAGAGCAGTTTACACTCCATGCGTGGCTTCCAGCTGAAAATCCAGAAATCTCTTGCTCGCATGTTGTTTCACTAGAACAATAAATTGTTGATTGATATGCATCTTGAGTATAAACATTACAGCTTATGTTTGAATCTAAATTATCTATAACATTCCATGAAAAAGTAATGCTTGTTGTTCCTGAAGAAAACGCGTGGTCATTATTAGGATCAACTAAAAATAGTTCTGGTGGCGTACTGTCTATAGTAAAAGTATTATTGCTCGATGCAAAACGACATTGGCTTGAATTATCACAAGCAAGGCAATTCCATAAATAAGTTCCATCACTAATTTTTTTTGTAAATGTAACAGGGGTGTTACTTACCGGAGTTGAATTAGTTTGATTTGCAATCCAACTTCCAGCCCAATTTCCATATAAAGTTACATTTGACAAGTTTCTGTCATCTGAACCTGTGCAGTTGAAAATTATATTTTATAAACTTGAATTATATGCGTTTGCTGGAAAGTTGAGAGTTGATGTTGGAGGATTATCTCCAAAACTTAAGATAACGTAAACAGGATTAATCCCGCGAAGATAATTTGTTGTTAAGTTTATGATACTCCCATTATTCAAGTAACTATGAGCTGAAATATTAAATGAATAATTAGTTTCAAAGTATTGCGCAGTTGCATTCTGCATATATTCCTTTAAAATCAACATAGGGGATAATCCATTTGCATCAGTCAAAGACCAGTTCTTTAAAGTTCCAGTTACATTATAAACTGAGACGTTTGCAGAGCTTACATTATTCCCTTCTGTGTCATTTACCAAAGTGTCTGCATACCAGAAAACATTTATCGAGCCAGTCGCGCCACTGTAGAATGTGGTGTCCGACTTATTGAATGAACAATTAGTGAAATCATTGATTCCACTGCCTTCAACATAAACGTCAGGAACGCCCCCATAAGAAGCATTTAAAATACTGTCATTAAAAAGATTTCCAGTTGAATTCTTGAGGTAAACAGAGTAACTCGCGCCGTTTCCCGCAGTAAAAACGCTATTGCCTGAAAAAACCGAGTTATTAACGGAATTAAAATAAACCCCGATTGAATCTGCTTCGCTGCTCACAACTTGGTTTCCAGTAAGCGTGGTGTTGGTGAATATCGTATTTTGTTTGTTTTCGCAAGACAAGTAAAACCCGTAATCGTTATCGCTCACGCTGTTGTTCACAAACCCGTTATTTGATATGTAGTCCTCATCATACCAACAAATTATACGGAACCCATACGAATTGTTGTCTGCAGTATTTTTTAATAATGTATTGTTTTTAACTGACGTACCGAGTAAAAAGCCCACGCCAAGGTTGCTGTTTGCAGTATTGTTTATGAGAAACGCGTCTTCTGTGCGATATAATTCAATCCCAAAGTTATTGTTATTCGCGGTATTATTGATTAGTACTTCTCTTGTATGTGTCCTGCCTGTTGATGATGATAAGAAGAATCCCCTGCAATAATTGTTGTTTGCAGTATTGTTTATGAACGTTGTATAAAACGTTGAGTGAACCCCAAAACCCCCGCCACATCCTTCACTAATATCCCAGCCATTATAAGTCGCGATATTGTTTGTAACCAGGTTGTTATCTGACCTTTGGTCAATTTCAATCCCGAATAAGCGATTGTTATACAAAACATTATTTGAATAAACTGCATAATTAGAACCATACGCATAAATCCCGAAATAGAATGACTGTATTAAGCAATTCTTGATTGTCACGTTCGTCTTCCCGTTCAAGTAAACCCCGTAGGTGTTTGTCACGTTAGTACCCGTAATACTGTACTGCACGCCGTAGTAACCGCAATCAAGCGTAACGTTGTTCGCGCCAATCGTAATGCACGTCGCGGCAGACGACAAACTCTGATTCAAAACATAGTATTCGCCAGCGCTTGACAACGCCCCGCACGCGCTCACGTTTGTGACAGCTTGAACATTTAAACTAGTTAAACAAACTAGAATCGCAACTGCTAAAGCTACAAATGCAAAAACCACACCTTTTTTCATGTTTATATCAGCTTCTTCTTATTTTTAATACTTTTCTTTTTCGCCCAAATCCTCCATTTTTCAAGAATTTTTAACCATAAACTAATCATAGTAAATGCTAAAAACTAAAAGAACTATCTTTTCTTTTTCTTCTTCCTGGATAGAATAATAATTATTATAATTATTACAATCAACAAAATCAGAATAACCCACCAAGTATTAAATGTTTTTGGTGGAATTGTCTCCCCTGTTGGAGAAACGATAGTGACTGGAATTGTTGTGCCTATACTAGAACCAAGAATAACGCCGCCGCCTACTCCAGAAGTTACTGTTGTTATAGTCACTTCTACTTCGTACTCTTTCCCTATTGGGTCTCCTATTGGGGCATTAATTACCACATTTACTCCTATGTTGTTGTTTGTTCCAAAAGGAAGAGAATACTGTTTATCTTTTTCCACAAGCTGGGCAATTTCTGCGCCTTTTGTTATATTTGCTATTACAGTAAGATTCTGCGAATCTCCAGCCATATTAGATAATCCAAGAGAGATTGTTTTTGTTTCACCTGGTTTCAATGTTAATGAATTTCCCGAGTAATACATAGTTGTTATCCCAAGTGCATCAACAGGAAAAGAGAGTACCACCAAGACTAAAAGTATACCTGCAACTAACCAAACTTCTTTATTCATTATTTTACCTCTTTTTTGTTTTTATGTCAATTACAACTTAATTTTATTTTTGTACTCAAAAATCAAGAGATTTTTAGCACACCAAAAAAACTTTAATTTTTTCGAGCGAGTTAAAGTTCCTCATTGTTTATATCTCATTTAGTTTTTTAAACTTATTGATTTATTTTTATGATATCTGGATCGTCCAAGATCCTAATTTTGTTGTTGAGTATGCTTGTGCAATTAAACTCGAATTGACTGCTGGTATACAATAATACAATTGTTCTTGCCCTGATGTTCCATTTCCATAATTTAGAGAATTATTTCCAGATGGTAAAATTGATCCAGTTATTGCTTTAAACGTATTATTTTGTAAAGCAACTCCACTACACTCCGATCCTGATGTTACTGAAGATTTGAAGTCTTCTGCAAATATTGAAAAGCTATTATTAGTCGCCCCAACTAAATCTAGGGCTTTAACGTCAACCTTATCTGTATCTACATCATCATTACATGTATTGTTTAATAATGATGGATCATTATTAGATACCTGATTTACTGATCCTGGAATAGCTGTTGCCCAAGTTAATTCATTTGGCGAAGTTACAAAACATGTTGATTGTGATAAAGTCATATTAGTCGAGGTGTTTGTGACCGAGT
Source organism: Candidatus Pacearchaeota archaeon (assembly GCA_026395795.1). Lineage (GTDB taxonomy): Archaea > Nanobdellota > Nanobdellia > Pacearchaeales > UBA284 > JAPLYB01. The sequence goes on along the minus strand of JAPLYB010000042.1, from coordinate 23,924 downwards.
TGCTGCTGTTATCTTTAACAAAAGCAGTTACTGTCCAATTTCCTGCTCCATCCCAATACCATACTTTTATGCTGCAGCTGAAATTAACCCAATCTGTTCCTTCTGAAACATTTAGGCAGCTATCATTTTGTCTTGTAGTTTCTCCTGCTAAAGAAAAATTTCCAGCAGCACTGCTTTTATTTATATTTGATACAGTTCCCCCAGGAACTGAAGCATTAAAATAAAAAACTACGGTTGTTGAGCCGCTTTCTGTAACATTTTGCGGATTTGCAATCGCAGAAACCCAATCAATTCTTATCTGTGCGATTGTGATGCTGACATTTGTTAGTTTTGTCGCTTTTCCAGTAATCCAATCCAAAAAGCTGTCAGCAGATGCCGTTGGTATTGCTAAATTAAACGAGAGAATTACCAGTAATATCAAGATGGAAGAAGACAGTAAAATTATTTTGTGCTTCATTTTTCCTTTTTTTAGTTTCTCTTTTTACTATATCTTTAAGTTTCTTCATGTTTTTAAACATTTCGGGTTTACGGAGCAGATTTAAATTTTCCCTTGGCTCTTGAGTTTATAGTCCATATGTTCCTTTGGTCTCTATTGATTAATTTAGAAATTTCCTTGAAGGAAAAGCCTTTTTCCTTTAGATATAATATTAGAGATTCTAGTATGCTTAATTTTCTGTTTACAAATATTGAAAGAGGTATTGAAATCTTACTCTGTTTTACTTCTAATTTTTCTTTTTTCTTTTTTAAAGTATTTTTGTAAGTAGCCCAGATTGTTCTGTCATCTCTATTTAATAGTTTTGCAATTTCATGATAAGGAAGGCCTAAATTTTCTTTTAGATATTTTACTAGAATCTCTAAAACCCCCAGATTCTCTTTGAATAATGATAAAGGAACTGTCTTTTCTTGTGATTTTCCTTCGCCAATCTTCATGATTTCTTCTTGGGATAAGGAATATTTTTCTTTTATCTCGCCAATACTTAATTTTAACATTTTGAATAGTCTTTCTTCGCTCTTATCTGGTTTGTCTTTTATTTTCTTCTTAGCTCTCGAGTTTATTGTCCATATGTTTCTCTGGTCTCTGTTGATTAATTCAGAGATCTCTTTGAAAGAAAGGTTCTTCTCTTTGAGATATGAGATTAGGGATTCGAGAATACTCAATTTTCTATTCGAGAATACGGATAAAGGAATTAAGAACCTGTTTGATTTTATTTCTATCTTTTCTTTCTTCTTTTTCATGACTATCTGGTAGGTTGTCCAGATTGTTCGGTCATCTCTGTTTAACAATCTTGCAATTTCGTGATAAGATAAGTTTAGATTTTCTTTTAAATATTTGACTATTGTTTCAAGAGCTCCTAAGTTCTCTTGGAATATTGCCAATGGGATTGTCTTTTCTTGTGATTTCTTCTCTGCAATCTTGATTATCTCGTCTGTTGAGAGTGCATATCTTTCTTTTAACTCATTTATGCTTAATTGCAAGATTGTGAATAGTTTTTCTTCATCTAGCTTTTTCTTCTTTCTTCTTGCTGGCACAATCAAAACCATTGACGCGATTATCTGGATTATCCACGATCCGAGGAAATTGGTTGAATACTTTTGGGCAATTAAAGTTGTGCTGATTTGTTTGATGCAATAATACAATTGTTCTTGCCCTGATGTTTCATTTCCATAATTTAATGAATTATTTCCAGCTGGCAAGATTGATCCCGTAATATTCACATAACTATTGTTTGACAGGGAATCTCCAGCACATTCTGCAACAGAACCTGTTTCTATGTCTATAGAGAAATTAGCTGAATTTATGAAATAACTTTGATTATCTTCTCCGTATAAATCAAGAGCTCTAATGCTGATATTATTCAGAGGAATATTTGCGTTTCCTGTATTATTCAATAATGAAGGGTCATTATTAGAGGTTACATTTTCTGTTCCCGGCGTTATTGTTAAAAAACTTATTGCATTTGGAGAAACAGCAAAAGAGGTTGTTTGTGATAATTCAAATGTTTCATTGTAACCAGAAGAGACTAATTCGCCAGAATCATTTGCAGTTGCGTTTATACTCCAATTTCCTGCACCATCCCAATACCATATGCCAATTATACAAGAATAGTTTGCTTGAGTAGCATTATAATTTGCAACAAATTTGCAACTTGAGTTGTATCTTGTTCCTTCTCCTGTTTTTGTGAAAGTTGTATTCACAACATCAAGAGTTTCGTATCCATTTGCATCTGAGACATTGACAAAGAAAGTTACATTTGTTACTCCGCCTTCTGTTATGTTTTGCAAAGGAATTGTTGAAATATCATCTATTGTTGGTGCTGTGTTTTTAACATTAAATGTTCTATTAGTACCTGTCCAATCAGAATTATCTGATGTATCATTGCACCAGACAGCCCATTTGTAATTTTGTCCTTGGGGAATTCCAGTCACTGTTATATTCAGCCATGTATTATTATAATTAGACATGCTGCTGTTTGTGTAATTTGCATGCCAGGTCCCTGTTGTGTTTGTCCACAGTTGGATATAACTTACATTTATGTTATCTGAGCATTTTAAATCAAAGACAATTGATCCATCTGTGTCATTGTAATTATCAACAGGATTTGTGCCGAAAGATGCTATTGGAGCAGTTAAATCAACTTCTCCGAAAGGGGCAATAGGTTTTTCTGTAGAAAATGTTGTTGAGTTGGGGTTACTCCAAACATAATTTTCAGTTTCATTGACACCTGAATTAGACAGACTATCCCACCCAAAGATACCACCCGTGTAATACTGCATTATTAAAGTCGATTCATTATGTATTGAATAATTAACTAAGTCCTCGTTGGTATAACTTACATTAAAAGATATAGCAGTCGAACCGACCCTTAACATAAATATTTTTCCAATCCATCCATAACTTCCATCCTGAGTAGTGTATGTATCATTATCTTCTCTAAAATCAAAATCACTTCCATAAAAATCTACATAAGTTTCATTAAGATACCCGGAAACAGAGGAATTAAACATAAGATTTGTTCCCGAATTATTCAAGGAGTTAAAATCAGATTTATAAAAATAAGGAGAATATGAAGAAGAGTAAGAATATCTGCTAAAATTAGAATTCACAAGAGTAGTATTAGTTGAATTAAATAACTCAATAATTTTGCTTACAGACCATATCTTTAATCCAGAAAAAGTGTTATTATTTGACGAATCCATATATAACCCCCTCCATGATGCTGGGATAGTAACATTCTCTATCCTGTTATAATTAGAATTCTCTAAATCAATAAAGGCTAAGTCTGAAAAAGCAATATAGATTCCCCCTGAGAATATTCCATCTGTTACATTGTTATTAGAAGAGCTAATTAACCAGATTGCGATATTTGGACTAGCGGTTATTGGAAGATTATAAGAATTATTTATGAGCTGGTTTTCATCAGAAGAGTTTAATTTTATTCCTCCCGCTGTCAAGTTAATCATTTCATTGTTATCTATTCTATTTCTTAAACTTGATAATAAGTTAATTCCCGTAGCAGAAGATGTTAATCCGGGATTTATAAATTTGTTACCAGTTATGTTATTATAATCCCCCGAAATAAGATTAATTCCACTTGATTGCATTTCAGTTATGTTATTTAGTGTAACAGAATTATTATCTGAGTCATATAAATAAAATCCAGATTCAGTAACATTATCAATAACGTTTCCTGTTAAATTATTCAGGTAAGAGCCTGTTAGTATAAATCCTGCACTAAGAATATTTCGCATATAATTGCTTGTAATATCATTTGAATAAGCATTTGTTAAATTAAATCCTGCTGAAGAAGCATTTGTTAAATTATTTGAGATAAATCTTGATGAATTTGTGTTTGATAATTCTATTGCAGCCCCAATAGCGTCTTCAACAGTATTTTCTTGAACAGTATTATTCACAGAACTCTCAAATTTCATTGAGTAATTTAAAGAAGACAATCTATTTCTGAAGATGAAGTTGTTGTTTGAATCATAGAGAGAGAAGCCGAAACGAGATATGTCTCCTGTTGTACTGAGGTTATTTAAAGAGATGTTATTCAGATTGCTGGAATCAATATAAATCCCAATCTCAATTATTCCGTTCATTTTGTTGCGATACACGGTATTATTATTAGAGTTACTATACAAATAAACCCCGTACTTTAAAATTTCCGAGAAATTAAAATTTTGAATTATGCTATTAGAGTTCCCCACTAAATAAACTCCCTTGTCCCAATTAGCTATGTTAATATCTTGTATAGTAACGTTATTCTGTGTACCTAGAAGATAAATCCCTATTGAATTAGAACGGTTTGAACCATTGATACCATCAACATAAAAACCATTGCCCTCTAGAGTTACATTATCTGAATTAATAACAATGCAAATTGCATCTGTTCCGTTAGTAATATTCTGTGTTATATTATAAAATCCAGGAGAAACAATATCTACACAATTTGTGACATTTTTCATGCTAATAAGCACATTAAATGTCCTGTTTGTGTCTGTCCAATCAGGATTATTTGATGTGTCATTGCACCAGACGGCCCATTTAAAAAAACCGTTTGGAATTCCTGGAACAGTTATATTCCACCAAGTATCGTTTATTGGGCTTGAATTTGTTTGATTAGCTTGCCAGCTTCCCCAACTACAACCAAATCCAGACCCGCATCCAGTAGAGCACATTGTTTGTTCAGTTATAGCTGAACAAGCTCCATTATTAGCACAAAGACCATTAGTAATGCATCCTGCTGCGTTCATATAATCGCAATTTGCTTCACTAATCTGTTGGGCACATGTTAATGCAAGATTCATACAATTTGGAAGAACCCAGGTGCATGAACCTGGTGGTGCTCCCTGACATCCTGTTTGATTTCCATTCCAAACTGCACAATTTTTAGTTCCACTGCAAGTTGCATAAATAAATGAACACTTATTACAAGCATTGCATCCGGGTTTATTTGAAACTCCATCACAATTCAAATTCCCAGAGCAAGGTGTTGACCAATTTCCCCATAATTGCAAGAAACTTACTCCAACATTATCAGAACATTTCATGTCGAATGTAACAGAGCCATCGTTGTCATTATAATTGTCAATAGGATTTGTGCCGAAAGATGCCATTGGGGGGGTAGTATCAGGATCAACAATATGATCAAATTCAAGATATGCATTTGAAACATTATCAAGATTTTTTATCTTTAAATCAAAAGTCGCATGGCTTCCTGACATATTTGCAAGATAGGCTTTATAGTATCTTTTATCAGTTATAATTGGAAATTCAGTTATTTTCTCAGAGCTATTAAAATAATAAACTTCTATTTTTGTATTTGAATTTTGATTGTTTCTTGCATAGACAGTTATATCATTAGATGAAGTTAGATTTTCCTTGAAAGTTACTCTTACATATTCATTGTGATAGATTGGCTCGCTCCAAATTCCATCTAAAGCGTAAGTTTCATTATAAACATTTGAGATAAAAGTGTAGTTCTCATCAAGATGCTCTGCATTTGTAATCTCAATTATAAGCAAGAAGTCTTGCTCACTTAGATGAGGAACAATCCAAGCTATCCTTTCTATCAAAGAATCATTATTTGAATCAATGTAAGTAATGTTTTCAACTAAAATTTCAGAATCATTCACAAGCCAATATAATTTGATTTTTCCTTTTTCAGATTCAGAAACTTCACTAATATTAGTATATGCCAAGACGTTTTGATAGTGAACTGAATCTGGGCCTTTGATTTTTATTTCTTTTTGTTTTTGATTGATTTCAGTTTCATTAATCTGGGGGGCAGGTGTTTCATAACTAATTTCATATTCTTGAGCTGTAACATGGATATTAATAAGAATTTCTTCTCCTGTATCATTAAAATCAAATTTCTCTTGTTTTTTTTCTTTTATTTTTTTCTTTTCTATTTTATTGAGAGTTATGTTCTTGGATTCTTTGGGGAGTTTTATTCTAATTTCTTTTGGTTCTTCTAAAGTTGCATTTTCAACGAAAATTGTTTTTGACCATTTTACTGGCTGGCCAATTGTAGCATTGTACTGAATTAGCTGCTCTGTAAAATTTTCAGTGATATTCACTTCTGTTATATTTTCTTCTGGATGTGTTACGTTTTCCCCCAATTCTTTTATTTCATAATTCATAGAATTAAGAAGTAAAGAAGCATTTTCTATTTCAATTCTTAGATTATATTTTTCCTTTGTCAAATTAAATTCTTCTAAATCACAGGTTTCAACGCAAATATTAGAAAAATCTATTTCATAAACAGTGATATTTTCTTCTGTGATATTTTCAGTTTGGTTTCCTTCTGGAAGTGTTATGTTTTCTTGTCCTCCACTAACATTTTCCTGAGTTGCGTTCTCTTGAGTCATATTCTCCTGAGTTATATTCGTTGCATTTTCTTCTGGAGAAGGTTCTGTTAGATTTTCCTCAAGTGGGATCTCTTCTAGACCTGAGATTTTTGGGGTAGAGAGATTTTCTTCAGGGTTTAATTCTTCAGAAGTGTTTACGTTCTCAACTTGAACCGATGTTTGTTGTTCTTCAACAGCGAAACCAGTTATCAAAGACTTGTTATTCAACATCGTGTTTAACACTGTCTTCTTTTTTTCAAGTTTAGAACTATCTAAAAGAAGTTTATCTTCAAGATAAACTTTTACAGAACCCTCCCCTAATAATATCAATTTTCCAGAAAGTTTTGCATTGATTAATTGACCGTAATGCTCAAGGTGCCATTCATAGTTTTGAGATTCGCTGATGTTTTGTTCAATAAGGTCCATGCTAGACTGCGTGTCTTTCACAACAAAACCAGTTAAGCTCATTAATTGTGTCTTGAATAAGAAGAATGAGACCAATAGGATTAATGCTAAGGCGAAGAAAAAGATAAATTTTCTGTTAATTTTTTTTTCTTTTCCAAATTGTCTTTTAGGAAGTTTTTTTAGATTAAAAATTTCTTTTTTAAGTTTATTTAAAAATTCAAATTCATTTTTAATTTCTGGAAGTTTTTTGAACTGTAAACCTGAACTGTTTTTGTCAAAATTATTCTTATTAGAAGGGTCAGAAAGTTTGTTTTCACTAGAAAAACTTACATTAGTTAGTGGTCTAAATGGGAGCTCTTTCTCCCTACCCCAAAATCTCATACTTACTATGTGTGTAAATTACTTTATAAAGTTTGCTAAATGATACTTAATAATGTTATTTTTTACTTATCCTGTGTGTATAAAACAACAGAGATTTACTGAATAATCGTTTAACAGAAATTTATTTACAAATAAGCAGGTTTTTAAATTAATTTTGTTTAAATAATCATGGCAAAAGAGAAGAAAGAGAAGAAGGGGACGTTATCTGAAAAATCATACAAGATTGCACAAGAACATGAAAAGTGTATAGGATGCGGAGCGTGTGTTGCATCTTGTCCAAGTAATTGGGAGCTAGGAACTGATGGGAAAGCAAAGCCAATTAAAACAAAAATTAGTGAAAAAGAACTTGCGTGCAATAAAGAAGCAGAAAGTGTTTGTCCTGTGCAATGCATCCATATCAAGTAATTTCGTGTTAAATGAACTTTTATATTAAATGAAATCAGATTAAATAAGATTAATAAGTACAATGGAAACAATTTATATTCTACAAAACGGAAAAAAGCTTGATAAAGGAAAATTTGTGAATTATGCTCAAAAACATAAAATGTTTTCGGGCACGCTAGGAAATCCGAGATTTCCTGCGTCCCAAAAAACTTCTGTTTTTTTAGGACACCAAAAATCTTTGATTTTTGAGCGTTTTGAAGAAAAGTTCTTTACACAAAAGATAAGATGAAAACGATTATTACCTTACAGAATGGAAAAAAGTTAAATAAACACCAGTTTATTGATTATTTTGAAAGAAAAGTTCTTTACACAATCAGAAAGTACGATTTATTAAAAAGTTTAAAAGATTTGAGGGATGAAAGAGTGGTTCTGCCAAAAGTTGAAAAATTATTAACTTTAAGTAAGATAAAAAATGTTTTTATTTCTCAAGAATGTATGGATGATATTGCATATTCTTTTCTCTTGATTTTTATGGAAAAAGAATCTGACAAATCACTGAACAAAAAAATAAAAGATCTTCTGCCGAAATACAATTATGAAAATAAAGAAATAATTCGGCCCTTTTACTTAATAAAAAAAGAGGAAATGTTAATTTATGCGCGCATTAAAGGGATAAAACTGAAAGATAAAGGCCAGAAAAATAAAAACAAAAAAACAGATCAAATGATAAAGAAGATCGATATCTGGATTTCTGATTTAGAAAAAAAACATCTTGAAATAAAAAATGCTATTGTTAATTCTCTTTTAAGAATTGAGAAACTAAACTAATTCTGAAAAAAGAAACCAAAAGGTTTATAAATAAGATATTCTTATTAGTAAGATAAACTTATTTAACTAAAAATGGTAGATAAAATTGAAGTTACAAGTATTAGCTCAAGAGGACAAGTGGTTATACCCCAAGAAATTAGAGAAAGATTAAATATTCATTCGGGTGAAAAATTTGTGATTATTGGAGAAGCTAACACAATTCTGCTCAAAAAACTTGAAATGCCTTCTTTTAATGAATTTGAAAAAATTTTGAAAAAAACTCGTGAATTTGCTAAAGAAAAAAATATAAAAGAGAGTGATGTTGAAGAAGCTATAAAGAGAGCACGTAAAAAATGAGAATTGTTCTAGATACAAATGTATTCATCTCTGGCATTTTCTGGGAAGGTAATTTTTGTTCTAAAATTGTTGAAGCTTGGAAAGATAAAAAGTTTGAGTTAGTTAGTTCTTTAGAAATTATTGAAGAATTAGTAAAAACATTAAAATCCTTCAAAATTCAAATGGATGAATTAATTATAAAAGAATGGGGGAGATTAATTATTGAAAATTCTATTATTGTCAAACCTTCTGAAAAATTAAAGATTATTACAGAAGATATAGAAGATAATAAATTTTTAGAGACGGCTTTAGAGGGTAAAGCAGATTTTATTATAAGCCAGGATAAACATCTATTAAATGTTTCTGAATTTCGAGGAATTAGAATAATCTTACCAGAAAATTTTCTCAAGATTTTTAAACGAGAGAAAAATTGAAGAAAAAGAACGATCAGACAACAATAAACTTGATATTTGGATTTCTGATTTAGAAAAAAAACATCTTGAAATAAAGAACGCTATTGTTAATTCTCTTTTAAAAGTTAACGAATTTAAGGACTAAATCGAATATTGATTATCACTTTTTTAAGAAGTGTTACTCAAAGGGACAACAAAACATCGACGTAAAGATATATATGTTAAGATGCAACAATCTTTATAAATAATTTTAGTTTGATGTAACAATCTGAAAACATTTAATGAAAGTCTTGAAATTTTTAATTTCGGGACTTATATTAAAGAGGCAGAAATCTTAAACGAGAAAACGACTCGATTGAAAGGAGGTTTAAAAAAAAGTTAAAAATGAAAAGCAAAGGAATAATTTTCTTTGCTACTGCAATGATGCTAGTAACTTTAGCAGCAGTTTGTGTAAGTGCTGTACCAAATACAGTGATAACTCAGTTTACACAACACAATGAATCCTACAATCCAGTATCATGTGATAGAGAAACTCATATGGCATATGTAAATTATGCAGATATAATTGGACACGGAATTTCAACATCAAGTACTGATTTACCTCTTTTGGGGGTTAATTACAGATGGGATCAATACGCTTTCAAACCAGCTCTTAATCTAAGCGGTTTAATAACAGAACGTTGGTTTACTGACTGGAATGACTTTTTAGTTGGTTTACACACAATTTGTGGTTGGGCAACAGACGGAAGCGGTTCAGAAAATCAATCCCATATAACAAATTGTTGTACTGTTTGTATAGATACGCAAGCACCAGGTCAGCCAGGAACACCCCAATTCTACGGAAATGAGTGTTATTCTGGAACAGATAAAGGTTACTCAAATAGTAACAGTATTTATTTCAACTGGACAGCTCCAAGAGATTCTGGTTGTGCAAATATAAGTATAAGATATAATGTATTCCTTTCAAAGAATAGTGGATTTTATATCTTTTATTCAACAGTAAATACTAATGAGATAACCATTGACGCTTCTAGCGATCCAGAAGGAACTACATATGCAATAAAAGTAGTACCTTTTGATTTAGCTGGAAACCTTGGCTCTATGTCAAATCCATCTATCAGTGTTATGATTGATAGAGTAGATCCATCAGTCGTAATAACAGAACCAGTAGCTGATTCATGGCAAAGCATTTCATTTGTTTTAGTTGAAAATGATACAGATGCAACAAGTGGATTGTGCAAATGTTTTGTAAGAACTGAAAACAATGGAATACAGACTATGGATTGGACATTAGTTACTTGTAACCAAATTTACACTGTAACAACACAACAATGTCAGAATGATGGAAATTGTACAGTCTATAAAAAAGCAAGAGACAATGCGGGTAATGAAAATGATCCCGTATCTGTTAATGTGCATATAGATAATACAAAACCAACAACAACCAAAACAATTGGCGCGCCAAAATGGCAAAAAGATGGCATTTGGTATGTCAAAAGTTCAACCCAATTTACATTAACATGCGATGATGGTCAAGGAAGTGGTTGTAACAAAACATACTGGAGAGTTGATAATGGTGCTTGGCAATCAAGCGACCAATGGCCAATAACTTTCAATTTGAGTAGTTATGGTCCAGGTCAACACACTGTAGAATATTACAGCATAGATAATGTTGGTTTAAAAGAAACCACTCAATCTGAAACAGATTTTGTTGATGACACTGCTCCAACAAGTCACAAAATATTAGGTGATCCAAAGAGATGTATCGGTGGTTCATGTGATGAAACCGGAATATGGAAAATCACAAGATTTACCTCAATTACATTGACATCATCTGATGGAAATGGCGTTGGAACAGAGTGCGATCCAATTCACTACAGAGTTTACAACAATGGAGGCTTTAACACTGGATGGCAAACTGCTCATGAAAGTAATGTAACTTTCTATCTTGGGCAATGGCAAATTCCAGATGGAGATGTCTATCTTGATTGGTATGCTGTTGATTGCTTAGGAAATGTGGAAACACCAGTTCATACAGAACACGATGTTTTGACGCAAGCACCACCACAGGTTACAATTGTAAAACCAGAAATAACAAGTATCGGTTGTCAAGAATTAACATTTGATGTTGAAGCTTTGATAACAGATACTCTCAACAATTCAGTTTCTGGTCACGCATATCTTTACTACCAAAATCCTAATGATGATTCTTGGACATTAGTAGAAGATCATGCAATGAGTAATATTGGCGGTAGTGCATATCTTGCACCATTTAGCAACATACATGAACATGGACACTATGAAGTGGTTGTTAACGGAAAGAACGATTTCGGATTCAATGTAAATGCTACAAAAGAATTTGATTTGGTTTATGACACCAACTGGCAGATAGCACCATCAAGCTGTTGCGTTAGTGCAACAAATGGCGGTACATGCACATTCCAGTATACAATGACTCTTTGTCATGGCGGAAATGCAAGTGCATTTGCTCTACAAAACAGATGCAGCTTAACTGATCTATACGGTTCAACTTGGTCTTTTGAAAGTCAAACTGTTCCAGTTGTCCATTTATGGGCAAATGGCAGTGATGAACTATTCGGTGCACCATATCTTAACTTAGGTTCTGAATTTGTTGCTAAAACAACAACACTAAGAATCAATGTAAGAAATGGTACAATAAGCCAAGGTTGTGATGAATTGAACTATAGACTGGGAATGGGATACACAAACTATCAATCTAATCCATTATTTGTAAATAATGGATATTTTGAGATGACTCAATCTAATGGAGAGACATGTTTGGGTGTACCTAATGGATGGATGCAACCAGGACAATGTACACCACTAACATGTTCACAATTAGGATATAATTGTGGAAGCGCTAGTGATGGTTGCGGTGGAACATTACAATGTGGAAGTTGCGGAAGTAGCCAAACATGTAATACAAACCACCAATGTGTCGATACGGAAACACAACATGGCGGAGGAGGCAGTGGTGGTTCAAGCTACCATGCATCAACTGCATCATGTACACCTCAATGGCAATGTACTAACTTTGGAAATTGTGTGAATGAGTTACAGTTTAGAGTATGCTCTGATTTGAGCAGCTGTGGAACAACAGTTGGCAAGCCTTTAGAACAACAAGCTTGCACTGTCGAAACAGTAACAAACAACCAGAATGGCAATGAAGCCGCTGGTGTTGGAAACTCTGACTTGATAACTGGAAACACATCAAAAGCAAATCCAGTTGTTGGAGGCATCTTGATATCAATGATAGCAGCGTTAACTGCAGTGGTCATAGTAGTAGCAAGAAAACTTACTGTAAAGAAAATCTAAGCGTTTAGTTGATTTATTTTTTATTTTTTTCTTTTTCTTTTTTATTTCACTTCTTAGAGGTATCTCTCGAAAAGAAAAAATAAATATCAAGAACCACTGATTCTATAGGCAAATCTGGATCAGTTTAGGAGCGAGCGGTGACCAGTGGCATGATTGCTAAAAAGAGATTATAATGATCTTAAAAAAGCAATAAGGAAAATGGAAACGCTAAAAAAATCTTTCAGATTTTTGGCGTGCAGAAAAACCCTGTTTTTCGAGCAGAAACAAAGAAGCTATTCCAATTCTATTGTTTTTGGGAAAAGAGAGGACAAATCCTGTTTTGCAATAGAAACAACTGATATCATAAAGATACAAAAAATATAACCTTATGATACGACTAATTAGTGTACTAAAATGAGAATTATTTATCATAAAAAACCAGCAGGTTTTTGTGATGCAGAAAAAGCCTTCTTTTTCTTGCATAAAGAAGTCTCGTTCCAGTATACTTTCATTAGGTATATTTCCACCAAAATAAGAAAGATTTATAAAGGTTTATTACCTTGGTGGAAAATGGAAAGAAAACAAATAAACCGAACTTTAACAAAGAACGAACTCTGCATAATTAGAGAGATTGCTCTTGGTAAAAAAAGAGTAATTGAAATAGCACCAGCTATAAAAAAAAGTGTTGCAGAAACATATTATATAATAAATAAGCTTAATAAAAAGGGATTCACAGAAAATAAAGATAAGAAAATAATTTTACAAAAACATGCGTTTATTTCTATACTTTCACAACTTCTAAGAAAATTTCCCAATATCATCCCCGTGCTAGCAGACGCCGGAATACCAATTTTAGAACAATTCCTAGAAAAAAGTTCTGTAAACGAAGTTCAATCTGCAACGGGAATAAAAAAATCATTAATATACAGAAAAATAAAGAGTGCTAGAAAGTTTAGTATTATAGCCAAAAGAGAAGGAAAATATTTTATAAGTCCAATTTGGCCAGATATAATTGAATTCATAAAAGACTATAAAGAATATTCCTTTAGGATAGATCCAGAAATAGATCCAGACATTTTAATAAGGGCAAAATATGATAATGTTGTTTTGTTTGAAACAAACAAAAAAGATGTAAATTATGCTACTCCAACTGCTTTTTCAGTTTTCAATGAGTATGGTATAACAATCTATGGATTTGTAGATTACTATCACTTTCCTAAAGAAAAACTTAGTATAAAACAAATCTTTATTGATGCTATAAAAATCTACGAAGATGAGAAAGATTACAAACAAGCAATTTTTATAACCTTATTTTACTTAAAAAACAAAAAGAAGCTAAGGGGTTTTAAACACAAAATTATTAATACTATAAATTGTGTATTAAAAGGTGAAAAAATTGAGGGTTTCCCATCATTAAATGAGATAAAAGACAGGGCAATAACCTATGATATCAAACTTTAAACAAATTGAAGAACTTTTCAATGAACTTGACAAAGTAATGAAGAATAAGATTGATATCTATACAATAGGCGGTGCAGTCTTGCTTTATCAAGGCTTAAAATCTGCAACAAAAGATATCGATCTTGTTGTGAATGATAAAAAAGAGTTAATTGAAATAGAAAATGCTCTAATGAAAATTGGATTTGTAAAAAATAAAGTTGGAGATGATTACAAAAACCTTAACACTCATTATCTTCTTGTAAGGGGAGAATTTAAAGTTGACATGTTTGTTAAAAAGGTTTGTTCTAAATTCTCATTATCTGAACACATGATCAAAAGAGCAAAGAAAGTTCTTAATTTAGATAAACTTTCAATCTTTTTATGTTCAAATGAAGATGTTTTTCTTTTCAAGACAATGACTGAAAGAGAAGGAGATTTAGAAGATTGCATGTCATTAAACAAACCAGGTTTAGATTGGGATTCTATATACAATGAATTACTCTATCAGATAAAAGAGAATGGCGAAGATGTTTGGGTGACATGGATTGGAGAAAGGCTTGATTTGCTGGTAGAAAAAGGAATCGAAATTCTGATAATGGGTAAAATAGACCAGTTGAGAGAAGATTTTTTCAACAAGTTTGAAAAAGAAAAACCAAAAAAATGAAAATTTTTATAACTTCGGACAGTCATTTTAATCATAAGAACATAATCCAGTATTCTAACAGACCGTTTAAATCAGTTGAAGAAATGAATGAAGAGATGATTAAAAGATGGAATGACAAAGTAGGAAAAGATGATCTTGTGATTCATCTAGGGGATTTCGCCCTAGGGAATGGGCAACAAGTTCAAAAGATTAAACGCAAATTAAATGGAACAGTAATGTTGATTGTAGGCAATCATGATCACAAAATAACTCGAAGGGCAGGATTTATGATAATAAACGGGAGTTTGAGAATTGATAAGTTCATATTTAGCCATCGCCCCTTGCCAAAAGAAGAAATTCCAGTTGGGCTCACCAACGTTCATGGGCATATTCACAATAAAGAAAGTTTTAATGGGATAAATGTAAGTGTTGAGAAAACCGATTATGCTCCAATTGAACTTAATGAATTAGAAAATATGTCAAAAAACCAAAAGTCCTGAACTCTGTGACGTTCCAATGCATTCGTTCTAGAATCATTTCATCCAACTTGGCTGTTTTTTCTTTTCTTGGATTGTCTCTTGAATCATGTAGACATTCATCGCTGTTTTTCCTAGAGACAAGGGAGTGATCTTTTTAACTTGAACTGATCCAGAAACTTTGTTGTAAAATGATTCTGACATCAATATCTCTCCTTTGAATGCTTTTCTCTCTAATGACTTTGCTATTGCGGTCGTATCTGCCAAAGGAGCATACTTTAGAGTTCTATCCATCCCTATAGATGCCACCATCAACGGACCAGCATGCAAACTTGCAGCAACCCCCATTCTGAAGGATTGACCTTTTGCTGCTATCTCTTGGTTAAATTCTTCTGTTGATTTTTTTATTTCTTGAGCAACTCTTAGAGCAGAAGAATAGTGATTTGGCTGGTCTACTGCATTAAAGAATATTATAAAATGTCCATCTGCAAAATCTGCAATACCTCTTCCTTGAGATATCTTCTGGATTACTTTTGAGAAGTAAGAATTTGACAATTCATCGAATAAATAAGTATCTCTCTTTTTTAGATCCATTAATTCGGACATTCCGCTAACTCTGACCATAAGGATGCTTATCTCTTTCTTTTGACCCATAATTGTTTTTGGAGTAATTCTATTGGCTTCTAAACCTTGAGCATATTTATCAAAAACATTTCTCATTACATCTGAACTTGAAGAGAATAACATTGTATCCGTACTAACTGCCCTTTCTATTTTCTTGCTTGATTCATACTTTCTTATGTCTGACATTTTTACTTGTTTTTGAGGTGTTTGTTGTTGTGATGAACTTCTCGCTGAACCAGAATCACTGAAAGAGATAAAAGAACTAACTGAACTAGATGGTTTTGATATAATTTTATTTGACGAACCCGGAGTTTTTGTGATCATTGTGCTTGTCGGTTTATTCATTGTTGATGAGCTGGACTGTAATTCATCATGGTAAACTTCATAGCCGAAGATTTTTTCTGGAAGTCTTTTTTTCTTTTTCTTTTTGAAGATGTTTCCGAACATGCCCATCTTTAAGAGTATTACTATTGAAACCAAGAACACAAGAACGATCAGAATGATTATTGGTGTAAAAGTTGCTTGTTGTTCTTTGTTTTCAAGATCCACTGTCCCAATAACTGATCCGGAAATTGGAACTTTATTTATTTCTTCTACTGCATCATTTGATTTGAATAATAAGTCATATATCCCTTTCGGCGCAGACAATTGGTATGATTTCTCTTCGTTGATTGCTAAATCTAAATTTATTATTTTTTTGTTAGTTATGTTCTCTATTGTAAAATATATTTCAAGAGGATTTTGATATCTAACATTACCGATATTCTTTACAAAAAGTGTAGATTCTTCTACATGATAAATAATCTTCTCTACAGTAGAGATTCTAACGATTGTTTCTGTTGTAAACCCTGCCCCGGTTACTGTGATCTTATAATCTTGAGGAATGGCATCTTTTGCAAATTTATATTGAGTTGATTTTCCTGAAAGGACAATCTCATTTAATAATATCCTTTTTTGTTGAAAGCCTAACAATATGTCTGAAATTTGGATGATGCTAACAGAAAGATTTTCCTCAATAGAATTGTTTGCTTGATCTAAAAGAAAGGGCGTTATAACTAGGATGTCTCCTGGAAGAAAAGTCATATTATTAACAAGAATTGCAAGCGCCGTTTTTACAACGCCAATCTCATAGTTTGTGCTTGCTTCTCCGGTATTGCCTTTATCGTCGATAACTTTAACAAGAAGCACGTGCATGCCTGGAGCAATTGTTTTTTCCAGAGTAATTGTATATGAAAATGATTCTCCTGTCGCAGTAGTTGTATAATCTTTATTTTCCAAGGTGATTGTGACTGCTCCACTAAAACTTTTACCATTGGCCATCGTAGCTTTTCCAGTAACTTTTAATTCATCTTCTGGGAGAAAATATTGCTTTGCAGTTGTCAGTTCAAGATTAACCTTGTCTGTTATCAAGAATGTTGTTGATTTTCCTTCTTCTGCTACATTACTATTCTTTTCCAATGTTGCAGAGATATAACATTTAGATGGGTTCGACACTGTGAATGAGAAAGAGAATTGTTTTTCTTTATTTTGGTCCAAAGAAATGGGAGAATAAAATAATAATGTTTCTTGTCCTGAAAAACCAGACTCAGAAGTAGAATCTTGAGAAGTACAAACAAGCGTTGCTCTCAAAAATCCCTTGAAATCGTCAGAAGTAATAACCTTTATGTTTTGATTTATCTCGTCCCCAAGATTATACTGTTCATTCATTGTTGAAAGAACGACTTTTGCTTGAGTATTTTGTGTGCATAACAGCAAACTAACAAACAAGAAAAAGATAACCATGCTTGTTAAAACAAAATTCTTCCCTTTTTTCATTTTTTCACACTTTCTTTATTCAACATAACAGTTTTTCTCGTATTTAAAATTTATTGTTTTACGAAAGAGTCTTTTATTCGGTGATATCTGCATTTAGCGCATCTAAGAAAAATATAAAAAGTTGAAAATGCTGGTAAAACAGGAGAGATTTTAAGATTTTATTCAAATAAAAATAATATCAATATAAAATAAGATGGTTAAATCTAGACTTATATCATGCCTGATAGAACCGAGTATTATTCCTACAACCTTATTTACAGTCCTTACTGCATTTGTGATTGAAACGACTAAGTGTGTTTCATCTGCACCATCTGCACAATCTCCCAAAAAAAGCAGTTTAAATCAGATTGTTAATGGGGGAGAATGTGAGAACTTGGATCAAACTGCATTGTATTATCCGCAAAAAGATTTATGGAGAATGGGGATTGCTGCAAATAATCAAAATTTTGATATGCTTGCATCACAATGGGGGGTTGAGGTTCAACCACCAAAACCTGGTGCTTGTCTCGAAGCTATTGGAAAATACGCCCAACGTGTAAGAGAGGCATTGGATTTAGCAAACCGTTTTCCAGATCAGAGTGATGCTATGTTGTCACAAGTTCTATCTAATGTTTATAATGTGGCCGGAGGTAAACGAGTAGACCTCCCCCTTAATTCTGAGTCAAGGAGACGTTATCTAGCGAATGTGATGCCCATCGCCAAGCAGAGAGACGGGCTCTTCATAACTGGTAATGCTTCTTCTCTCGAACTTCAATTCTATAGCGAACCAATAGATGGACCAGACACACATTGGGAGAATTTCGCTTGGCTTACGTATTTTGCAGAGAATCCTTTGGACAGAAGCCAAAGTCTGGGTTGGGTTGTTACGACCATTGTTGACAAAGGGTCAAATCTAGAATTCAAGCCTGGCGCGTATTGGACACCATTCCCAGTAGAGCCTGGTAGCAATGTCTCATCCAGCTCTTCGTCTAGCGGTTCATCGAGTTCCTCAGGTTCATCTGGCAGTTCAAGTTTAAGTGTTGGTTCACAAACAACTAAAATCCAATCAGAAGTACAAACTGATAATGGACAACAGTACCAAGGACAATACTGGCCGTATTATACTTGGATTGAACCCCCACAACCAAGAGATTGGGTGATTAAGTTTACTAACCCACCATATGTTTTTTATTTAGATGTTCCACAGGGGGGAGTGACATATGAAAGGCCGTTTGTTGCATTTCCATTAAAAATAAGAACAACAAAAGAAAGAGGGTCGCTAACCTTTGACATCAAGGATTTTTTTATTCCAATAACCGACGATATTGGTAACCTAGAAAGAAGGGTTGATATGAATAGACATTGTGGTTATGTAGAGGCATTTAATGGGATGAAAGAGTGGTGTATTGCATTTTTGCAACAAAATCCCGGAATGAGAGTAGACACATCATATGGTTGGCCAAAAGAAATTAGCAGAAAGATTACTGTTGGATGGAATGAAATTGGTGCAGCAAGTCTTGTTGCTGTTTATTGCCTTGAACCTTTGGAATCGGGGATTGTTTCATCCAGCAACTACATTGATAAAACAATATACTTTAGTGGAGCACGAGGATTAGCATTTCCTTTAGAATGGAGAAGAGGGCATGTTGTAAGATGAATTCGTAAATCATGAAAAATGCGTACACGCATTTTTGTGATGCCAAAAACAGTTTACTGTTTTTTAGCATAAGAACAAACACAACTATAGAAAATATTCTTATTTTGGATCTACCTTGTATTCACGACAGAATCTTTGTGCCGAGTTAATTTTATAAATTAAGAAACCTAGATATCAATATGAAAATATTATGTTTGCACTGTGACTACATAAAATTCAAGGCCTTGAAAAAAGCATTGAAAGAACCAGAAGAAATTGATGAAAAAGAGAAAAAGGGGCATGAAATTAAAGAATGCTTAGTTGTACTTACTGCTGTTGAAAAAAACGATGAGGGTTTTGAAGAGGAAATTTCAAAGAAACTTGTCGAGAATGTGAAGGGGATTGCAGAACAAGTAAAATGCAAAAAGATTGTATTATATCCATATGTCCATTTAACAAGTCATCCTTCAATGCCCGTCAGTGCAACAAAGGTGCTCTATCTTTCTTCTGAGTTATTAAAGAAGGATAAGTTTGATGTGTATCGGGCACCATTTGGATGGTATAAAGAGTTTGAATTGAAATGCAAGGGGCATCCTCTTTCAGAGTTGTCAAGGAAGATTTATGCAAATGAACAAGGAACAGGGGAAAGCAGATTGGTGATGGAGTCTAAAGATACAAAGGAGTTGAGTGAAGACGAAAGAAAAAGGATGCTTGATCAGATATTAAAAACAAGATTAGACAGAGAGAAATTAAAAGAAAATGATCACAGAATTCTTGGACAAAAGTTAGATTTATTCAGTTTTTCAGAAGTTGCTCCAGGAATGGTTTTCTGGCACAATAATGGTTTGATTATCTACAATGAATTGATTAATTATTGGAGAGAAGAGCATAGGAAAGCAGGATATGAAGAGATTTCAACACCGCAGATTTTAGATAAAAAATTATGGCTTATCTCTGGACACTGGGAGAAGTATAGAAATAATATTTTCTTAACACAATATGAAGACAGGCAATATGCAGTTAAGCCCATGAACTGTCCTGGGGGAATTTTGGTTTTTAAAAATAAACCAAAGAGTTACAAAGAACTTCCATTAAGAATTGGCGAATTAGGCGTTGTCCACAGGCTTGAATTAAGGGGGGTGCTGGCTGGTTTGTTCCGAGTTGTTAAGTTTACCCAAGATGATGCCCATATTTATTGCACTGAAGAACAAATTGAACAGGAAGTTATGAATATTGTTAATTTAGTTGGAAGACTTTATAAGAAATTTGGTTTGACTCATAGGCTTGAGTTGTCAACTAGACCTGAAAAAAGAATTGGCTCAGATAAGCAGTGGGATAAGGCTGAAGAGATTCTTGAAAAGGTTTTGAAAAAGAATAAGTTAGATTACAAAATAAATAAAGGGGATGGTGCTTTTTACGGACCAAAAATTGATTTTCATTTAAAGGATTCTTTAGAAAGAGAGTGGCAGTGTGCAACAATCCAATTAGATTTTGCAATGCCCGAGAGATTTGATTTAAAGTATATTGATGAGAATAATAAAGAGAAGAGACCAGTGATGCTGCATAGAACTGCTCTTGGCGCTTTGGAAAGATTTATTGGAATTTTACTGGAACACACAAATGGCAATCTCCCTTGTTGGCTATCTCCTATTCAAGTCCGAGTTATCTCGTTCACAGACAGGAATATTAAAGCTGTTGAGAAATTAAAAGAACAATTTCAAGATGAAAATATTCGTGTTGATATCGATATTAAGAACGAGACAGTCAATAACAAGATAAGAAACGCTGAAATGATGCACATTAATTATATCGTTGTTATCGGAGATAAAGAAGAAAAAGCAAAGACGTTGGCAATAAGACCAAGAGGAAAAAAGCCAGAATTTGGTGTTAAGGCTGAAGACTTTATGGAGAAAATAAAAAAAGAGATAAAAGAAAGAAAATAAAAAAAGAGAAAGATGACATTCAAAGAATTAATAAAAAAAGTTGAGTCCAGTGAACAGTTTAAGGAATTTAAAAAGAAAAATCCAAAAGCAATTCTATACTCTGCATTCTTTTTAATGAGAGATGCTGCTGGAAATCTGGTTATTGAGACGCAACAAGCGGATTATTGGTTAGGAACAAGCGATGTTGCAACGTTTATAGTTGATGAGTGCGATAAGATACATCATAAACTCGACAGATTAGAGTCTGCAGACAAAAGATTTACTGCATTAAACAAAACAATCAAAGTTGATCTTGATGATTTGAAAAAGATCATAAAGAAAGAAGTGGAAAAGTTTCTAGGAGATGAGGCACTTTCTAAAGCTATAATTGTTTTACAAAAAATAGAAGGCAAACAAGTATGGAACATCACGTGCATTATGGGTTTCAGAATGTTGAGAATGCATATTGATATGGATGGGAAGGTTTTGAAGGCAGAAACAGGAAGTTTAATGGATTTTCTTAATGTACAGAAAGGCGAAAAGGGAAAGAAAAAGAACTAGATAACTTTTTAATTATAAGAATTCTGGATGTATCATGCCTCTGTAGCTCAGCGGTAGAGCACGACTTCCGTAAAGTTGGGGTCGCAGGTTCAATCCCTGCCAGAGGCTTTTAATTATATCCTAAAGAATGATATGCTGATAACAATTGTTCTGAGTAAATGATGTTGTTTGATAAGAATGTCATATTAATTATAAAAAGATTCTAGAAAACTTTTTTACTCAACTTTTCTTGCATCAACTTCTGTTTCCTCTTCTGGTTCTTCAACTTTAACATCTTCAACTTCAATTTTTTCAGCAGCGGGTTTTTCTTCTACTTTTTCTTCTGGATGTTCTTTTGCTTTTTTTTCAGCAAGCTTTTTCTTGATTAATTCACGAGCAGCAGTCATATCTATTCTTTCTCTTGGAATTGCTTTTAATCTTATATCTGTGTCTGTTGAATAGAAAGGATAAGATCTTAGTTCTCTCAACTGGTCTTTCATGCCTTTTTTCTCAAGATATAATTTTGCTATTAAATATAAAACAAGACCGATACTATTTTGTGTTTTGTTATTACAAGGAATTACAAAGTCTATGTTATGTGTGTTATTGTTTGTACTGCATAAGGAGATAACAGGAATCCTAATCTTTACTGCATCATTTAATGCATTTTTATCAACCCAAGGGTCTAGGATGAAAATTAGTTTTGGTTCAAAGAATGTTTTCAATTTTGAGTTTGTTATAATTCCTGCAGGATATTTTTTGAAAATTCTTATGCCTGTTGCATCATTAAATGCTTCTAGAGGTTTTGATGCTGCATCTTTTTTTCCACAAACGATTATATCTTCTGGAGCATATCTGGCAAGAAAACTAGCTGCTTGACCTATTTTTTCGTCAATTTTCTTTGTGTTAAGAACTGCGATTCCATCTGCTTTCCTTCTATAAACATACTCTCGCATTGTAGGTGTGACAGCTCGAGTTCCTATATGAATAGATACCCTAATATAATCTTCTAAAGGAACAAGCAAGGTCTCATCTTCTTTTTTTTCTTTAGCAGCCGTTTTTGTTTTGTCTGTTTCTGATTCTTTTTCCTTTGTTTTTTTAACTGGTTTTTCTTCAGATTCTTCTTTAAGTTCTTCTTTTGTTTCCTTCTCTTCCTTTTCTTCTGTTTTTTTCTTTCTTGGCATGTTTATAATTATAATGGGGCGTTTTTAAATGTTGCTGAAGACGAAAAATTAAGAAAAAACACTTTGAAAATCAATAAGCTTTCTGATATCTATGACTTTTCATTGAAATTTATTTCAACATGTGCACCATCACAAAAAGGTTTGTTTTTCGATTTTCCACACCTGCATAAAGTAACTCGATTTCTCTTTTCATATGTCCCTCCATCTGCAGAATCTACCTGAATTTTACCCTTCACCCAAAGAGGGCCAATTATTTTACGATAAGGGTCTTCTGTAGCACTTATTGAGGGGCCGAAGTTTGGTTCAATAATTTTGTCTGTTTTTTTGTCTAACATAACTAATCTTCCAGAAGGACAATCGCAGGCTTGCTGAATCGCTGTTTTCTTTGCTTCCGGATTGCCTGATTTTTTTGTTAATTCCCATATGCCCCCTAATCTTTTACAAAACCTTGCACTGGCGCATAAATCATAATAGTCATTAAGTTCAAGTTCTGGACCTTCTATCTTTTCAAAGTCATTCACGTAACTTTTTTTAGCTGTCTCTTTTCCATCAAAATTGGTTTTTATGTGTGTTTTATCACAGAAAGGTTTATTGCATGAATGGCCGCATCTGCACAAAGCATAGTCTTTTGTTACATCATATTCTTTTCCTTTCTCCCATCTTATAGGAAAACCTTGATTATCACATACAATCGCTTCTTTTTTCAATCGAACTTTTCCAGAAACAAGATATGGGCCATCTTTTGAAATAATAATCTTCTCTTTTTCCATATTTATTTGGGGCATATCTTATATATAAAAGTTTTGAGAAATCAAAAAAATGAAAATAAAACGAAAGATAAGAACGCCACGACTGGGGCTAAAAAATCGAAGATTTTTTGCCCTCCCAATTTTTTCAAAATTGTGAGTAATCGAACTTCGATTCCCAGTAAAGAATAATTAAGCAGAAATACGCCACGACTGGGAATCGAACCCAGATATCCGTGAGGAAACAGGTTTAGCAAACCTGCGCCTTACCATTGGGCCATCGTGGCATGATTTGGAAAAGGGGCAGGGTTTTTTAAAAGTTTGTGATGAACTATCCTTGATTAAATGTGTTATCATTTAGTAGTAACATTTATAAATTGATTTTTCGAAACTATAAAGCATAGACAATAGGTTTATATATGGGATATACTAAGTATATCCTATGAAGAAAGTTAACATAAACCCAAAAAATAAGCTAATTTTAGAAAATATTCAAGGCTTTGTAAAAAGGCAAGTAACTAAGTTTG
>JAPLYB010000029.1 GCA_026395795.1 Candidatus Pacearchaeota archaeon | reverse complement strand
ATTCTTACTCATGTTTTCTCATTCTTAAGAGAGAGAAAAGAGAGAGACAAAAAAATAAGAAATAATTAATATTTAAATCTGCCGATGAAGAAGTTTTATTCTAAAATTCTAGAATGTTAAGTTTGATTGTTGGCTTAACAAAAGAAAAAGATTTAAATTCTCCAAAAACATAAAAACGTATGGGATATAGACATAAAAGACATAGACATAAGCCATCAAAAGAAGCAGAAAAAACAAGGTATTATGCAAGAGCAATAAAACGAATAGTGGTTTTACTTATATGGTTATTTGTTTTATTTGTTATTGTTATGGGGATTATTTGGGGCATACCCAAAATATGGCATTTTGTTTTTCCATAATTGCCTTTAAATTGACTAAAGAAAAAGATTTAAATTAATGAAATGGATAAAGATTTATGGGATTGTTCAGTTTATTCAGAAAAAGGGAAAATCTAATAATCAAGGTAGATATTCTAACAAAAAGAAAATATGATCATGACTGGCAAAAACAACACATCGGGGACTTGCTGGTTTCCTTTTCTAAGGATTTCTTTAATGAAAGTTGTGTATTATGGTTTAGAGAAAAAGACCTCTTTTCTAGCTTTGAAATAGTTCTTGAGGGATCTAAATTTAAACTAAATAAGATTGAGGACATTAACGACCTAGATCAATTTGTGCATAAATACTCTAACTTTTTGCCTTTTTTCCTCCCGATTATGATCGGTATTTTAAGAAGTTCTGGATTAGATTTCAAAATTAGTAAAATCCACCGTTTAGAATCTTCATTAGATGACTATGTTAAATCATTAGTTCTTCAAAAAGCAGAGGAAGTAGACGAAAACAAGGGGGGAAAAATAGACCCATTAAACATTTGGACATCAAAGAAAAAGATTTAAATTCTTGAGAATATTAGTAAGGAAATGGTTATAATCAGTTGTAAGGAATGCAGAAGAAAAATAAGTGATACTGCAGAGTCTTGCCCTCATTGCGGAGCAAGACAAAAAGAAGCAACAAAAAAGGTTAAGGAGTATGGTGCAATTACCATTATTCTGATAGCAATATTATTACTCCGAATTGCCATGAATTTATTTTTCACCGTAACTTTACAAACAGATCTAGAAAGATGGTTGTATGGTGCTACTGCAATAATATATGCAATCTCCTTCTTTGGAGTATTTCTGAAACAAAAATGGGCATCGATTCTGGTTATAGTCTTTGCGATAATTGATCTTATTTTAGCCCTCATATCTGGTGGATGGTCTGGGCTCGGTGCAGGAGTTGCGGACTTGACCTTAATCTTGTTAGGATATTTGGAGTACAAACAATTGAGTAAGGGTTAACTTTCCTCGTGTCAACCTTTTATGATTAGAGTTCGAATCTCAGCTTTTTCTTTATCAGAAAGGTTTTAAATCTCTAATCTCCTAATAGTTACGTAACCTTATGATATAAGAATAATGAAGCGTCGTAAGGTCATTTGCCGACGTGGCCCAATGGTAAGGCGTCAGCCTTGAGATCGTATGGGAACCAAGGTTCCCCTAACAAGTCACCCCTCCTTTGAGGAACTTGCTAGAACAATAAAGCTGATTTCCGCAAGGATATCGGGGTTCGATTCCCTGCGTCGGCGTAAAAATTTGTTTTAGTCGATTATGATAATAGATATCGACGATAACCTGATTTATTGATAACACCAAAACATATTCAATAATCAATCTATTCATCCTTAAGGTAGTTGTCTATAACTAATATCCCGAGAATCTGACAGTATCCCTTTTTAGAAAAGCTTATAAAGATGGACAAACTAATTAAGTTAACATACACCCCGGTGATCGAAAGGTTGCCGGATGATTCCTTTTTATCTTTCTTTAAGATTAAAGGAGGTTGATATCATGGAGAAGACAATTGTTCTTATTGATGCTGGTTTTTTATCAAAATTAACTAAATATTTTGGCAATGGTAAATATTTAAGATATGACCTAATAAATTTTTCTAAAAATTTAGCTAAGAAGCAAAAACTTGAATGTGTAAAAATATATTATTACACTGCTCCGCCATTTCAAAGCGACAAGCCGACAAAAGAAGAATCTGAGAGATATAAAAAATATGAAACTTTTAAGGCAAATTTATCAAAAGATTCTATTATTTCAGTAAGAGAAGGCAGATGTCAAAGGCTAAAAGTTGATGGAAAATTTGTTTATGGACAAAAAGGAGTTGACGCTCTTGCGATCATAGATTTGATGTCTGTTCCACTACAACATAAAGAAGTCAAGAAAATTATATTAATCGCAAATGATAGTGATTTTGTTCCAGTAGTTGAAAAACTAAAAGAGTTAGAAATAGAGATTATTCTTTACACTTATTATTTAAAACAGAGAAAAAGTTCTTTTTCAAGAAGTAATGAACTATTAAAGGCGGTTTCTAGATACGTTGCACTTTCTAAAGAAGATTTTGATAGTGTTCCATTAAATAAAGGTTGATCAGAATTCTTCTACTTTAACTTTGAAAAGTTTTTCTCCTTTTTCGAGCTTTTCTTTTATCTCTTGTTCATCTAAATGAGTCCATGTCGGATTAACTAAAAATAAACCTTCTTCTAGCGAGGTTTCGGTTTTAGAGATTGTTAGGGTTTTCATTTTATTTTTTCTGCAACTTAATTTTTTTATGGGAAGGCAGTTAAGGTTTCCAGAATATAATCCTCCCTTGATAATCTTTTATTTGTCTTGTTTCTCTTTTTATTCTTAGAAAATCGTCTTCATTCTGGCTTAATTTGAAGGGGGCATTATTTAACAATACTTTCATTACCTGAGTTGCTTCATTAAGGTCATGAATACTAAATGGTTGAAACCCACAATATTTTGTTAATACATGATACATTTTTTCTTCTTTTTCTCCAACTTCAATTATTAAATTTTCTCCTTCTTGTTTTAAGTAATCAAACATTGCTACGAAATCCCTTATTTTCTTTTTTGAGGAACTCGAGATTCCGCCCTCTATTACTTTTCTCCATGGGTTCTTTTCTACCTGGGTTACTGCTGAGACAGTATACCCCAAAATGCCGTTGTCTTGCATTAGTTGAAAAACTTTTCCTGAATTTTGATGATAGGGGATTTCCGTTAAGGCCATCCATTCTTGAAAGTCTGGGCCTATTCCTCGGTCATGGTAGTATTGTCTCCCAATTTGATACAATTCTCTTTTTTCATCTATTGTTAAGGTTTGTTGTATTAAAGAATTCATTTTTTGAAATTTTTGTGTTTAATTTGTGTACAGAGGCTTAAATTGTGAGTTGCTCCGATTAATCTCGGATTTAATGTTGCTGCACAGATTTCTGTTTTTATTCCGAAATTATCGGAAATTTCACTGAATTCTTCTGACATCTGGATTAGTTCTTCGAGAGGCAAAACCCAAGCTTTCCTTGTTCCTAGCTGTTTAAATTCAGTGCATGCTCTAGCAAAATCTCTTAGTTCTGGCAGATGATGATTAACAAAATAATCTCTTTTTTGATTTGGAATTGCTAAGGGGCTCATTATTGCTTTTTTTACGCCAGTGGTTGCGACCAATTCGACTAATTTTTCTATATCCTCTCTTTTAAGATATACTAAAGGCATAGCATGCCAAATTACTTTTATTCCACTATGAGATAATCTTCTCATTGTTTCTAATCTTTCGTGGATTATTGCTGAACTAGGTTCAATTTCTTTTATAAAACGTTCATCGTAACTTGGTAGAGAATATCCGAGGATTACTCGTTCTTTATTTTCGGCTAACAGTTTATACGTTTCTTCTAAGGGGGTATTTTTTGTTATGATGCTTGGAACGAATCTTTTTGTTTTTTCAAAAATTCTTTTTAAAAGATTATGTGTTGTTTCTCTATTCCTCGGACTAAATGCATCTCCTGAAGGACATAAATATGCCCCTAGATACTTTTCTAGTTGATCTGTTACACTTTCTATATCCCCCCCATGGATTGTAGGTAATTTATCGAATCCATCATCAAACAGGTTTCTATCACAATACTTACATACATTTCCCGCGCAACTGCCATAAACAATTACTGGTATTTTCCCATCTATCTGATGGCAAGCATAAGGGCTTTCTTTTATTTGGATGTTTTTTTGTTCCATTTTATATTGTTGATTATACTACTATATAGATGCAACAAATATAAGAAACTTCTTACTAAATAATTAGTCAAAAAGAGAAAAATTTATAAACTAATGGGAATAATGACTAATTATGGCTATTAAATTAGATTTAAAAGATAAGAAGCTCTTGTATGAACTAGACGCAGATAGTAGGCAATCGGCGTCACAATTAGCAAAGAAAGTAGGAATCTCTAAACAGGGTTGCACGTTTAAAATCAATAGTTTAGTTAAGAAAGGAGTTATCCGTTCTTTTATTACTGTTCTTAATACTGCCCTTATTGGAAATTTATCATTTAGAATGTATTTCAAGTTAATTGATATTTCTCCTAAAGAAGAAAAAGAATTTATTAATTATTTTATTAATCACAAAGATGTTCCATGGATAGTTGCTTGTGAAGGATTATGGGATTATGTTGCAGTTGTTTTTCCTGCTGATTTTGAAGATTTTGAAAATTTTAATAGAGAACTAAACAATAAATACGGGGGATACATTGAGAAAAAAGATATAGCGTTGGTCACAATAGCACATCATTTTCGTCCAGGTTATATTTTAGGAATGAAAAAAGATTTGGTTCCCATGGTTTATGCAGGACAGCCAAAAGGTGTTGTGAAATTGGATGATATTGATAGAAAAGTCCTTAATTTACTTGCTAAAAATTCACGTATTCCCTTAGTCGAAATTGCTGAAATCTTAAAACTACCCTCAAAAACAGTAAGCTACAGAATTGAAAAGCTTAAAAAATTAAATGTTATTGAGGGCTATGCAATTACTGTTGATCTGGATAAAATCGGTTTTGAAAGATATAAAGTATTTATTAGAACAAAGAATCTATCTGAAAACTTAGAAAAAAGATTTATTGAATATGCAAGAAAACACCCTTTTATTTTGTATTATAGCAAGTCTATCGGTGTTAATGATGTTGAACTAGAACTAATTGTTGAAAATAGTACTCGTCTTCGTGAGGTAATTGCAGAAGTTAGAGAAAAGTTTGGAGAAGTAATTAAGAGTTATGAAATATTAAAAATTTACAAGGAGTATAAATTAGATTTTTTTCCGTGGGAAAAAATTCCAAACCTCGATAAACAGAAAAATATAAATACTTAAACAGCTTTGGTAAATCATAATAATAAAAACAGAATAAAATTCATAAAATATTCAAAAAATCATTCTGTGAGGGTTCCAAAAAGGTGCCTTGCCCTGCGTCGGCGTTCTATCTTCATGGAACTTGACAGGGCGTGTTTTTTACATGCTCTATGAGGAACCAGAAAGATGGATTGTTGGGCGTCGGCGTGGTATCTTTCTGGAACCTGAAAAAATACTAAAAATATGTCATTAAAAAAAGTGTCAATTTGTGACACTTTTCTGAACAATAGAAAGGCTTATAACATTCTAGAAGAATTTAATCCCAGTCTGCAATTGGTTCGTCTTTCATCTCTTTTATAGCATTTATAATATCTTCTTCGGGGATATCTTGCGCGCCATCAATTATGGCGATTGTGCAACCACGTAAATAACCTTTATCAAAAATTTTATCAATTAATTTCTTGCCATATTTTCTCTCAAGTTCTTCTCTCTTCATTTTATTTTTCTAACAACCATTTCCATACTGGCTTCACAATAATCCTTTTGCCCTTCTCTTTAATCTCCTCTTCTTGATCATACGTCAAAATTATCCCCTCTTTAAGCTTGAATTTTTCCAGAGCTTCAAGCAAACCAGCAACTTCCCGTTCTCTATTTTCATCATTAAAATCGTAACAAACCTGAATCGCTTCTATAATTTTTGCTCCTTCTCTTACTACAAAATCACATTCTTTTTTTTCACTAAAATAATAAAGTTCTTTCTCTTTTCTTTTTAGTTCTATAAACACTAGATTTTCTAGAAGTTTTCCCAGATCTTTAGAAAACTTAAACCCTAGATAAGAAGCTATTGCATTATCAATAACATAAACTTTTTTATTTGAATTAATTTGTTTTTTTAATGAAAAATCAAATCTTGGAAGCAAAAATACTAGATAACTATTTTCTAGCTTATCAAAATACTCTTTAACAGTAGTTGAACTTCCTAATTTTAATAATTTTTTTATAGAATTAAAGCTTATTTCTTTAGAAAGACTATTAATTGCAAGTGAAACAAGCTCTTTAAATGCTTTTTCATTGTTTATACCATACCTTACTAAAATATCCCTGTAGATTATATTCTCATATAATATCTTAAGATAATCCTTGTTTTTTGTTTTAACATACTCTGGCATTCCACCATTTAACAAATAATCTTCAAAATATCTCTTTATCTTTGCTTTTGTTTCAGTTACGTGAGTCGAGTCTTTGTCTAGATTAAAATTATTAAAAACTAAAAATTCTCTGAACGAAAAGGGAAAAAGAGTTATGCTCAGATGTCTCCCCGTTAGGTGCGTCCCAAGTTCGCGACTTAACATTGAAGCATTTGAACCACTTACAAAAACTTTTTTTTCTTCATCTCGTAGTCTTCTTACAAATCTTTCCCACCCTGAAATGTTTTGTATTTCATCAAAATAGAATATCCCATTTTCACCGTATAATTCCAGGAATATCTCATACAACCCCTGAAAATCTTCTAGTTTAAAATTAACGAGCCTTTCATCGTCAAAATTGAGATAATACCCCGGGTATTTTTCTCTTATCTGACCCAGTAAAGTTGATTTGCCACATCTTCTTACTCCAGAAAGGACTATTACAAAAGGATTTTTTATTGAAGATTCTGCTTTCACAAAAACTTCTCGTTTAATAAGATCTTTACTTTGTTTTGCTTTGTTTTGGTCAAAGACAATTTCTTTAATTGCAGACTTATCCATTATAAAAATATTAAGCGCTAGTATTTAAACCTTTCCATTCGTAATGGAGATTTTATCTTATTATTTCCATTATAAATGGAAAATAAAAACTTTTGATTCAGAGTTCTTGAAGTTTTAGTTTCAGATTTCTTCAACGTTCACCTTAAACCATTCTTCTCCCTTCTCAATTCTTTCTGATCTTTCTTTGCATTTCTGTAGATGAGATACACACCAAACAGAGCTATCACTTCTCCTAAAAGAAATGCGGTCCAAGTGTAACCAGATGGAATATATGTGAAGATAACATTCATAAATTCCTTTGCTAAAAATGCATTTGAAAATTTAGAGATAAATCCATCTTTTATAATAGCAAAAGTATGATCCCAGATAAATGAGATAAATATTATTACACTTCCTAAAATAAGCAGGAACCATTCTCTTTTTCTTATTTTTTTAGGAGAAAAGTTTACTATTATAAAAGATAAGACTATCATTGATAATGAAACTAGAACAGGAGATAGAACAGGTGACATCCAAGGAACTGGAATTAAGAATAATAAATCTTGAGTTAACAAAGATGACGGCCACGCAATTAATACTTTTAACCAGATGTAATAAAAGATATCCCAGACTGCAAAAGCAAAAATGAAATATGCAAACTTTTGATAAATCTTTTTTGCTGCTAAAAACGCCACCATCAAAAGCATGATTATCGTACAGATTTCCCTTACTGTTTCAATAAAGATTACATCAGAAGGAATGGTTATATTAAGCGGAAAATTAAAACCTTGCGGGTAGTAAAGTTTTCTTAGATAAACAACAACAGTTGTTTCAACAAATGCCATTGCTATGGCAAATAAAGCCAACCAGGAAAATGTTTTAATATCTCTTTTATCCATTTTGATAACCAATTTAGTGGTTTTTATCGTGATCTTCTTGATTTAATCCATATTCTCTTAAAAATAGGAATTGTTAATGTTGATAAGATAAAGGCCAACGTGGGCACTATTGAATTTAAAAATGGTTTCGGCAAAGATGCAACATAAAAGAATATTACAATTACAATATAAGTCAAGATGGCCAATATAACCCGTCTTGTCCAACTTGTTTCCCAAGCTTTATCATCTTCTACTTTTTTATTCCTTTCTTTTATTTTATTAATCTCTTTTTCTAATTCCATTTTTTATGATCACAAATTTAGTTCTTCTCTAACCTTTGCAATAACTTTTCGTGCTTCAACTATTGGCTCTGGAAGTTTGTGAGGGTCGCGAATGCATCTCTTTGTGACTTCCATAGCTGTTTTTAATGAAATAAGATTTCCAGGAGAAATGTAAATAGGGTTTGCTTTCTCTTTTGTTATCATCTTCTTTGCAACAACTTTTTTTCCAATTAAAACTTCATCATTCTTTTCTTTATTACTGCTCTCTTTAGATTCTTGGTCTGCCATAAGACTTTTTGTCACCCCTATAACTGGCTTTTCTAAAGAAATCCCTAAATGGCTTGCAATCCCACAACCCCTTGGATGAGAAACGCCATGTCCTAGAATAAAAATTACATCTGGCTGATCTTCTACTTTGTCATACATAGAAAGAATTACTGGCAATTCTCGGTAAGCTCTAAAACAAGGGATATATGGAAATTTTGCTGGTTTAATTGTGTATTTTGATTCTATAACTTGCATGTTTTCATCTAGAATTGCTATTGCGGCTATGAGCTCTCTTGTTTTTAGTGTTTCTGTTACAATTCCTGCAAATCTTGTGCAGTTTTTGAAATCAAAACCATCTTTAAGAGAAACAAGTTTAGCAAATTTTTTTTGCTCTTCTTTTAACCGTTCTAAATCTATTCCTCTGTCTTTTGCTTCCTCTTCTTTCATGGCATATTGAGATTATAGAAGTATAAAAAGTTTTTTGAAGACAAGAAGTTGAAGAAAATTAAGACAAAACCAATTTTTCTAGTAATTCTATGCCAAATCCAGGTTCATTTTTGTTTGGAACCACTTGAGCATATTTTTCATTTCCATATCCATCTCTTGATCCTGGAACTCTGGTCCAAGGAGTAGGAAGAGCCTCACCACAAGTAACAAGCAGTGAAGTCAACATAGGTTTATGCGTCTCTTCCTTGAGTAATGCGCGTCCAGATATTAATACGTCCTCTATTCTTATTTCACCAAGAACATATCCATCAAGAAGTGGACGAGCGGTTCCATCAGGATTAATATCCAGCTGATAAACTATTCTGAAATCTTTATAAATTGTTCCGGTTGAAGAATTGTCTTTTGAATAAATCATAAGAGTTCTGCCCCCACTAGCCTGGCGGACCCAACCATCGCTTGATGCGCCACCAGTTATGTTTCCTAATGCTGCGATTCTATTAGTATGCAGTGCTTCCAAAAAAGCCCTTATGTTTTGTTTTGATTCCGGAAGTGTATAAGCCATTTAAACCTAAAAAGAACGGATTTTTAAGGATTTATGAGATTACTTTCTAGAGAAAATTAAAAAACTAATTATTAATCAGATCCAAAGCGATAATCTACAAGAATTTTCCTTGGACTAGGATCACTAGATCTTGTATAGATATAATGTCCACTAGAACTAGGTTCTCTCGGTTTTTCTTCAGGACGTTCTTGAGAAAGATCTCCGCTGGAATAATTTTCTACACGAACACCTTCTGTTGTATGTGCATCAGGCCAACGCTGCAGTTCTAAAGGAACTGGCCCGCCACCCTGGATACACGCTCTCCACGCTGCTAGTCTTTCTCTAGAAATTCCATCTCTGGGTCTTTTTCGTCTTCGTTTTTCTGGAGCTAATCTTTTTGTTAACATAAAAAAATATACTCTTTAGGTATTTTTAAATGTTACTATTATCAAGTAACCCCAATAATTTGATGATCTAAGAACTTATTGCCTGCCTTATCTCTTGAACAGCGTCTATGTTTGCAGATATGCTTGAAATTCCTTTTTTTGCAAGAAACTTAGCCATTTCAGGACGTGATCCTGCTTGTCCACAGATAGATGTTTTAACTCCATACATCTTGCATACAGTTATGACCATCTCTAACATTCTAAGAACGCCGGCATGCATCTCATCGAATAATGGAGCGATTCTCTCGTTGTCCCTGTCAATCCCCAGAGTTAGTTGAGTTAAGTCGTTTGTTCCAAAACTGATAAAGTCTATGCCTTCATTGCAGAGCTCTTCTATTATCATGCAAGATCCTGGTGTTTCAATCATAACTCCAAATTCTACATCTTTTTGCGGTTCTAATCCAATAGATCTGCAGATTTCTTTTGCTTTTTTGACTTCCTCTGCCCTTATCACAAAAGGAATCATGACTCCAATGTTCTTGTACCCTTTATCATGAAGCAGCTTAACTGCCTTGAATTCTGCTTTAAGAATTTCTTGATCATCTAAACTTCTTCTTATTCCATGCCATCCGATCATTGGATTGATTTCCTTCGGTTCTTGATCAGCTCCTTTCAAACCTTTGTATTCATCTGTTCTTATGTCACTTGTTCTGATCCAGATTGGTTTGTCTTTAAATGCTTGGGCAATTCTCTCTATCCCATAAGCAAGAAGTTCTGTGTATTTGTCTGCCTGCCCTGTTCTTATGTATTCTGAAGGATGCACACCACCTTCTGCAATTATAAATTCTATTCGTATTAAACCAACACCATCTGCGCCAGTTGCAGCTGCTCTTTCAGCAACTTCTGGAAGATCACAATTAACTTTAACTAGAATTCTTTGTTGTAATGGTTTTGATTTGGGAAAAAGCATTCCTGCAAGATCAATTTTTGGTTTGTTATCTGCTTGATTAGTCTGACTCTCCATTATCTTTGGAGAAGATTGGGTTGCTTGTGTTGATTGTTGCATGGGTGGTTGTTTTTGTAAAATATCACCTGCATAAACTTTTCCACTTGTTCCATCTACTGTAATTCTTCCTCCTTCTTTTAAGACTGTTGTTGCTTTCTTTGTTCCCACAACACATGGAATGCCCATCTCTCTAGAAACAATTGCGGCGTGGCAATTTCCCACGGGTATGGGAGTAAGTAATTTTGTAAATACAATATAATTGTGATTATCTTCTACTTCTATATTATAAACTTCTACTATTTTTTCTTCACCAACTTGGATCACTCTCTTCATTCTTAGATCTGAAGAAATTATTTTAGAAAGTTTTTCAGATTCATTACCAGCTAAAACTAATAATCTATTTTTTATCTTCTCTGAATCTATTAATAGATTATTGTCCACATATGGTTTAATTCTTCCTTTCCAATTTACCTTGTCAATAATATCGGATAGAATCTGTTTTGCTGAAAATAATTTTGTACCCTGTTTTTTAACACGAATTTGTGGTTTTATTCTCTTGCAATATTCCAAGACTTCTTGAAGATTTTCTGTTATTTGGATATTATAACAAGTTCCTCTGTTCATTGTCACTTGTGGCAGAATACCAAGTCTAAGACAAGATAAAACTATTCCTCTAAAAAGAGTGTTGTCTGCGCAATAGATGTTTAACCTCGTACCGTTTTTATTATTAAAACTGCCATCTCCATCTGCAACTCCTGCCAAAAACATCTTTAGGGCTTCCCTATCTGCTGTTAATGTCCATTCATCTAACCCGTTATACAAAGATGAGAACAACTGAGCAACCTGTTTCTTGCCACAAACAAAATCTGTAGCACTGCTCGAAAAGGTATACCCCCTTATTGTCGAGATTGAATTTTTTTCTCTTGCTTTTAAACTGCTTCCAAAGGTTTCGGAAAAATAATTGCAGACGGTATCTATAAACTCTTTTTTAGCTTCTGTTGATTTTTGTGTAAAAACAACACGCCCCCTTCTAGAATCATGTGCGAAATAGCCATCTGTTAAGAACGCGCCCATTAGATAAGCAAGTTTTTTTTCTTTTTCTGAAGCTTCATTAAGTGAGGGTATTCTATCAATTGTACAAACCATCTTTTCGGATTTTATCAGACTACTTATCTCCTCCTTAATAAGACCTCTCCTATCAAAAGTCAACATTTTATGATCAGGGGTTAGAGTAAGAGTGTTATCTTCCTGTCCACCTGTTTGCGAAACAGATATACTAATAACTTTGGACTTTCTTTTCATTGCAGTAATTACTTTCTTCCACTCTGATTTCAATGTTGAAGGATTTATTGATAATACAGACAAGCTTTCTTTATTTTCAATTAATTCATAAACTTGTTCAAAATTTAAAATCCCTTTGCTTGTCAAAAGATTCGTTTCACCAGGGAAACACGTCGCTCCTCCCTCATCTGTAACAATTGCTACTGATCTCTGCATGCCAACAACCATATCTGGATTTGTCATCTTAGTAACAAGAACTTCTCCTTTCTCTAGTTTTGAAAGATCTTTTAAATCAGTAATAAGACGAACTTTTCCAGAAGCGATTCCATGGGAAGCTGCCAGTCCCTCAAGCAAGACTTTCCCTTCTTTGAACTCTTGCTTTTCCATACTCTTTTCAAGTGTTGTAATAGGACGAGATTGTGTGATGTAAAGATTTCCTGATTCGAATGCAAACTCAATGTCTTGTGGAAAATCATAATGCTCTTCTATTTTCTTTCCTATTTTTATCAACTGCTTTAATTCATGGATATAAAGGACTTCTTTTTCAATAAGAGCTTCATGTAATTCTTGTATTATTGTCTTGCCTCTGCTGTCTCTAGTGTAAGCAAGCTTCTTGTGCCCGATTCTCTTTTCCTTGATCTCTTCTGTTTCTTTATTTATGACAAAATGGTCTGGTTCGATTGATCCAGAAACAATGCCGTCCCCTAATCCAAAAACAGCCTCAATGACCATCTCTTGCTTGTCATTTGTCAATGGGTTTGCAGTAAACATCACTCCTGATTTCTCAGAATTCATCATTTTCTGAACCACAATTGCTATGAAAATCGTGTCTTCTGGAATTTTATTTTTGGATCGATAATATATTGATCTCCCTGTATACAGCGACGCCCAACATTTCTTTACTGCTTCTAAAACCTGCGAGTTGCCTTTCATGTTCACGAATGTTTCTTGCTGTCCTGCAAAGCTTGTGTCTGCTAGGTCTTCTGCAGTTGCACTTGACCTGACTGCAACAAAAATAGGTTCTTGTATCCTGAAGAGATTTGAGCTTGCCTCAGGAATATCTTCTTTGCTTAATTTCTCATAGTTTAGAACAATAGAATCCTGCAAATCTTCTGGCATCTCAGACTTTATAATCATCTCACGAATTTTTTTTGATTTCTCCTCTACATCTATTGAATTCTCAAGATCAATTGAACTTATTATTGAAATGATCTGGGGTTTGAGATTTGTCAGATATAAAAATTCTTTAAATGCGTTTGATGTAATAACAAAAGCATTTGGAACAGGAAATTCTGCATGAAATAATTCTCCGAGGTTGGCTCCTTTCCCGCCTACAAGAGCAACGTCTTTTTTGCTGATCTCTCTAAGCCACATGATCTTTCTGGAATCTGAAAGTTCCTGCTCTTTTTGCTCAGATTTTTCAGCTTCTTGCTTCAAATCATTTATTTCTTCTGCCTCATCTTCTATGTCGTGAACATTATCAAAAGAATCTTCTTGCATTTTTTACCTCTTTAGTTTTTGCCTCTTTTAGTCTTTATGATAATTAGAGTTATATGGGGGTTAAAAAGATTTTGGTTGCAAAAAATAGAGGGAAAAATTATCTAATCTACAGCAAATAATGCAGAACTAAATTGACCATAATGATCTAAGAAGTTTGCTGGCCACTGAATTGGTTTTGCCTGCGTGAAATCTTCTGGCCCAGACTCGATGACTGCAGTGATCTGCCTGCCCCCTTCTTCTAAAAGATGCTTTGGTAAAGATGAAAAATCAGAAAGGTTACTGGACACTGTTTTTACTGGACCTTCACAAGCAACTGAGTATTTCTCTTTTCTTGCTTTTTCAACATGTAAATCTCTATTTTTTTGAGATTCCCTAGAATCTAAATATCTTTGATAACTTGGTGCACCACGAACATTCCTTCTGACAACGACCTTACCTTGCAATCCTAGTAATCTTGATGCTTCTTCGCCATCGCCATTCCCACCAACTGTCTTTGGCCAACCTTTTAAGAGATCTAGTGATGCCATATCCAACTTAGGGCCATAATGATCCTCTGGCTGACAATCGCCTAAACATGTTTGCAAAGCTGCTTTACCACTTCTGTACACCC
Source organism: Candidatus Pacearchaeota archaeon (assembly GCA_026395795.1). GTDB lineage: Archaea > Nanobdellota > Nanobdellia > Pacearchaeales > UBA284 > JAPLYB01. Next base: position 1,260 of record JAPLYB010000029.1, on the reverse strand, counting down.
CTTTCGATTCGTTTTCTCGTCTTTTAACCTCTACTCTCCCAAGAATTCTATCAATTTGTTTAGGACGTGATGCATCAATTCGAATTGCATCTGATTGCGTTAACGGCAGTTCGATATGACTTGCATGATACATCCTTGAATGATTGCTTTTTCTTACTTCTGTTTCCAATGAAGCAGGTCTGCCCCGCATCATCATCGGATTGGGATGAACTCTTTCTTCATGAGAAGGATGGTAACAATTCGGTCCGTGGTAATTTCCGTTTTGGACCCCAACAAGAGTTCCATGTAATTCAGAAGGATGCTGTTTTGAGACTAATGCATAAGAAGAAATGTCTGTTACCATAACGGGGGCTATTGTTGCTGTGTTTGGTTGTATTGCAAGCATTTTAAGTCATCTCGATTTCTTTGTTAATGTCATCGTGTCAATTGTTATTGACCTTAATACTATAAAAAAATACTTTTTAAATGTTTTGCATATAGAAAGCATATAATGGAAAGAATAGTAGATGTAAAAAAGTTTAGAATTACCCGAATTACTTCTTAACTTCTCTATTAATGTCTTTAACAACAATTGATTTGTCTCCAGGAAGTTTTGTTCTTGCTTCATTCAGTGCCTTTCTTACTAGACTAATAGATTCTTTTTGACAAAAGATTGTGAATAATGCGTTGCCTGCATAAATCTGTGCTGCTACACCAACTGGTTGTCCAAATGAATGAGCCATCCCAGTCTGCATTCTGTCTGCACCAGCCCCAGTGATCATCTTGTTTTCTCTGAGAATGTGATGAGGATAGACTGAAACAAACAGGCAATAATTTCCTTTTGCGCCCTCTTCTAATTGTCTATGGATAAGCTGTCTTGAAGCTTCAATTGAGTTATCCCTAATCTGTATGTCTTTGTTCATGACCATAGAAACTTTATATTTGTATTTTTTGCTATGATAACCTGGAATGTCTCCCATTATAAATTTTGCAAGTTTCTTTGGAGGAATAGTCTTGATATAGCTCTTGCTCTTTACTTTACTCTTTCTTGTAAATGCCCTTTTTATAGTAATGTAACAATGATTTTTTCTTAGTGCCATTTAATCAATAGAAAATGAACATTTTTAAAGGTTTGGAAAGTGTTAAGCCAACAATCAAACTTAACATTCTAGAATTTTAGAATAAAACTTCTTCATCGGCAGATTTAAATATTAATTATTTCTTATTTTTTTGTCTCTCTCTTTTCTCTCTCTTAAGAATGAGAAAACATGAGTAAGAATA
>JAPLYB010000004.1 GCA_026395795.1 Candidatus Pacearchaeota archaeon | reverse complement strand
GGGTTGGTACAATGATGTTAAGCCGCATAAATCTTTAAAGTTTGATGAACTAGAAACACCGTCACAAGCTTTTATAAGAAAAATGAGAAAATGAAAACCCGAGAAAATGTATCGTTAGGAAATAATAACGGGATAACACAGGTTCAATGTGAGTCTTCTCTCACAAAGCTTTTTATATTATAAACCTCTTTTTCTCTTCATGGAAGAGTTAAAAGAGGCGTTATTCTATAAAGTACTAAAAGAAAATAATGTTCAATGCAGACTGTGTCCTCGATTTTGTGTTATAAAAAATGGTGAAAGAGGAAGTTGCGGGACAAGAACAAACATGAATGGAAAACTCTATTCTCTTGTTTATGGCAAACCATGTTCAATCGCAATGGACCCTATAGAAAAGAAACCATTCTATCATTTTCTTCCTGGATCAAAAGCCTTAAGCATAGCAACAGCAGGATGCAATCTTCATTGTGCTTATTGTCAGAACTATCAGATTTCTCAAGGAAAAATTGAAGATATTCCCCATCTAGAAGCTAGCCCAGAACAAGTTGTAGAACAAGCAAAAAATGCAAAGATAAAAAGTATATCTTTTACTTATACAGAACCGGCAGTATTTTACGAATATATGCTAGATATTGCTAAACTAGCCAAGAAAAACAAGATTAAATGCAACATTGTTTCAAATGGTTTTATTAATCCGGCTCCCCTAAAAAAATTGATTCCTTACATCAAAGCGGCAAACATAGACTTAAAGGGAAATGCACTTTTTTATGAAAAAGTCTGTGATGGAAAAATTGAGCCAGTTTTAGAAACAATTAAATTATTACATCAAAAGAAAGTCTGGTTAGAACTAACAAACTTGATTATCCCGGGATATAACGATGATATAGAAGAAATAAAAAAGACGGTTACATGGATTCTAGAAAATTTAGGCAAAGATGTTCCATTGCATTTTTCAGCATTCTATCCATGTTATAAACTAACAAACGTGCCACCAACACAACCAGAGTTTTTAGTAAAAGCAAGAATAATTGCAAAACAACAAGGATTAAATTTTGTTTATACGGGAAACATTTCAGATGAAGAAGGTTCTACAACTAATTGTCCATTTTGCAATCAAGTTTTAATAAAAAGAAAAAACTTTTTCATCGTAGAGAACAAAATGAAAAGAGGAAGCTGCCCCAACTGCAAGAACAAAATTCCTGGTGTTTGGCAGTAGGGTTTAGAAAATATTAAAAATCCCTTTCTTCTTATCTATTTATGAAAAGAGGCATGTTAGTTGCAGCTTTGATCTTAATTTTATTTTTATTGCCTTTGATTTCTGCACAAGTTCTGATAAATGAAATCCTGCCAAACCCACAGTACAAGTATGACGAATGGATAGAAATTTACAATCCATTAAATGTTTCACTAAATCTTTCTGAATGGAAATTCAATGTTTCGGGCAGTTTGTACAGTATAACCTGCACAAATGTCCCTAACTGCAACTTAATTACAAATGCAAGTTATTTTATTATAATTGGGAAAAAAGCAAGCATTTCAAATATTACTAATAGTACAATAACTTATTTTAATTCCTCTGGCCCTTTTCCGGGGGATTCTTGGTTGAAAAATGATCCCCCTGGAGCAAATATCTCTTTTTTTAATTCAACCTATTTTGATTTTATGTCTTACAATTCCTCGGACAAAGGAAAATCCTGGGCAAAAATAAACAGCACATTTATCGAATGTGCATTTCCAACACCAGGCTCGCAGAACCGCTGCTCGCCTGACGACAACAATCAAAGTCTTCCAGACCCCTATTTTCTTGTTAATTATCCCCTGCAAGTCTGGAATAATGGCTCTGAATTTAATGTTTCTCTAAATCTAATCAATTTTTCTCACGCAATCTATAATCTTAAGATAGACCTAAAAAATGCTTCAAATAATGGCGCAGCACAAATCGGCAAGATCTACGACCCTGTAAATGATGAATGGCAGTCCACAACATACTGGCTGTACAACTTGTTTACAATAAATTCTTCAAACTTCAGTTATATTGCCCAGCTGAAAATAGACCCTGAAAAGAATTATACTGGAAATGCGTCCCTAAAGATAAAAATCAAAAATTCTAACACAAGTGAACTTTTTGAATCACAGTATTACTACTTCAATGTTTTACAGCCTCCCGCACAAAATCAGTCGCAGAATCAATCCCAGAATCAGAGTCAAGATAATGAAACAAATTCAACCCCTGTGTTTCCTCAGATAAGCTTCTCTTCTCCATCTCAAGTATACAATAACAAAACAAACTTCACGATAACAATAAATCTGATTAACTTTTCTCAAGGTTTTTATGATTTAAAGATTGATATAAAAAACGTGACAAGATACTTGAATAGATTCTGGACAGTCGATGGCTGGAGTGATAAAAATGCGTGGGTTGATGACTTCATTCAAATCAATTCTACGAACTCAACTCAAACCATAATCAATATAATTGATACAGACACATATTTTGTAGGAAACGCCTCGTTACAGATAAAGATAAGGAATTCGACTTTTGAATTAGATTTGAATATATCTCATATCTTAATTATTAATGGTTCTGTTCAACAAAACCTGTCAAATAACAATTCAGACAATTCCAATTCAAATAATAACAATGCAGATAATAATTATTTAGAAAATTCTTCCAGCATAAGGATAACAGATGTCCCAGAAACTGCAAAATTTGGTTCAGAAATAAAAATAAAATTAGATATTTACAGGGGTAATACAAGCAAATATGCAGTTTATGCGTATGTTGAAAAGGATAACGAAAGAATAAGTGATAAAGTGACGATTCATGTAAACTCAAAATATTCAGAATACAAAGGAACCCTGGGGATTAACCTTGACTGCAAAAATGAATCGGGGGATTATAAGATTGTTGTTGAGGGGTTAGATGAAAAAGACACAGAGACTGTTTCAATTGAATCATGTTACGAAGAAGAAATAAATGATACAAATACAAACATGAACTCGAACAATGATCGAGATGCAACAATCAATAATACCCAAAGTAACATTAATCCAAATCAAGATTATAATGCCTCTTCCCAGTCCTTAATAACTGGTTCTTCGATAAATGACTCAAAACAAACGACCCTCTCCTTCATAAAGATTCTGCCTTTTATTCTAGGAATCCTTCTTTTTTCCTTGTTTGGCTATTTTCTCTTAAAAAAGTATTAAAAGAAATAAAGTAGACTTTATCGTGGTCTTTTTTAGAATAATTTAAAAAGATAAAATAACAGGATTTAACATGTTTGAAATATTCAAGAAGAAAGATAATCAAGAAGAAGGAAAAGAACAAGAAAAATCAGAGAAAACAGAACAAAAGAATCAACAAGAAACAGAAATTCCAAAAGATTTTCTTTCTTGCCAATTTATATTTGAAATAATAGGCAAACCAGCAGATTTTATTGAAAAAACTTTAAAACAATTGATGGAGTTGCTTGAAAAAGAGAAGAGTATTAAAATAAAATCAATAAAATGCAACCCTCCAGAAGCACACAAAGAAAAAGAAGGTTTGTTTTGCGTATTTTCAGAGGTTGAGTTATTTGTTTCAAGCCTAAGAAGATTAGCTGAATTAATCTTTGATTATATGCCCTCATCTATAGAAGTATACGAACCAAGTGAAATAAGGATACAGGCAGCAGAATGCAACTCTTTCATAAACGAACTCGCAACAAAACTTCATCAGTATGATGTATCAAATAAACAATTGTTATATCAGAGAGACATAATCTTCAAAAAATTTCAGGAGTTAAAACGAGAGGTTGCAAAGGAGAAGGCAGAAAAAAAAGAAGCAAATACGCCAACAAATTCACAAGAGCAGACAGAGACAAAAAATGAGACACAAAAAACCGAAGAGAAGGAGATAACATCTCAATAATTTTTACTCTCGTTCTAAAAGAGCTTTTCCAAAATAAAATCCTATCACAATTGCCACAATAGTTGAATATTCTGGTACAATCTTTTTTCCAAAGAAAACCATTATTATGTATGGTAAGATTATTAGAAATGCTAATGTATGAATAACTTTATGTAAAATATTAATTCGTTTTTGTTTGTTTTTTTCTATAATCCCAAAAGGAGTATGATTAATTGATGGAGGTCGATTTAAATAAGGAGAATTAATTTTTGGATTTATAGAATCCAATTCCACTATTTCTATACCTTCTTTTTTTGAGGTGTCCATTTTATACAAGACATAGTCATATGCATCACCTCTTATTCAGATAATTATTTGATAAATACTACTTCTTTTTCTTTGTTAGATTTCCTATTTCGGATTATTATTTCGTTTCCAGCTTCTTTTTCTAACTCTATGTAACGAGTTAGCTTCAAGCTACTTCTTATAACATCCGATATGGATCCAAGATTCAATTTATCTTTTAAATCGTTTATTTCTTCCAAGGCCTCTTTTGATATGTTAACCTGTATTTTCTTTTTATCTTCCATAATAATATACAGACGGGTGATTTATAAAGATTACTATATCCTGAAATAACCTTCATTTAATCCTCGTTTTATACTCCATAAAAAGGATTATATACGGAGCATATATAAAAAGTTATGGTTGAAAAAAATCGTGCGGAGTTAATTTCCGAATTAGAAGGATTATTCAAAAAAAGGGTTTTTGCGTTGATATTCAACCCCGGAGATGATGAAGGAATAAAAGAAGGTGATGAAAAATATATTTTTCATTTTTTAAAGGGGATGAACAAAAATCATCTTCCATTAGATTCTGTTTGGATAATTTCGGGAAGAGGGGGGAATTTGAAGACAGCAATACTGTGCTCTGAATTGCTAAGAAAAAATCTAAAGAGATATGATACCTTTGTTCCGACTGTTGTTGGTTCTGCTTTATGTTATTTTATACTGCAATCAGACAAATTACTAATTGGAGAAAAAAGTAGGATAACTCAGATGGATCCTATGTTTGACTATGATGGAGAAGATCTGAGAGCAATAAAACACCTTGCAAGTGACGACCCCCGGAAGTCTACAATAGCAAAAGCCATTTATAATCCTGTGTTCGAAAATGTAAAAAAATTAATTATAGAACCACCGAATGTATTTGAAGAAAAAATTCAAAAAACAAGTAAAAATAAAACAAACTACTTGGTTAAGGTTGTTGATTTATGGATGGGAAAAGAACTGCATGAAAGTGGATTAACTAAAACCGATCTAGAAAAATTAGGAGTTAAATTTAAAATTCTCGATCCAAACATAATAGAAAAGGCTAAAATTTTAATAAATGACTGTTTAAGAGAATTAGAAAAAGAAAATCAAAGATTTGTTATTCAAACAAACGAAATAGAAAATGATTGTTATTTTGGGGGTTATTTTTATTCTTAACAAAGGATTAAACTTCCTTCCCTATCCCCGCCCCAAATTCATCTCTAAACTCTTTTGATTTAAAGTCTCCTGTCCCTGGTTGTTGTTGTTTATCAAGTTCATCTGAAAATTCCTTCATGCTTTTTTGAGGTTTCTTTCTTAAGAATATTAATACGACAACCAGAATAACAACTACTACAACAATGAGGATAATTGAAAGAGTTTTGTTAGAGCTTGTTGGTTTGTTCACACAAGAAGTAAGACAGCATTCATTAACATCTGAAGTCCATGTCACACTTTTGTTTACACAATCCTGGTTTGTTCCACATTTTGTCCCATTCATCTCTCCACAAGATTTTATAGTACTTTCTTGAGAGCTTTTCACAAAGATGATATTGACTGTTGTGTTAACAATTTGATTTGTTCCATAAGTTCCTGTTGCAGTAATGCTCCCTGTGCTTCTCTGACTGCTAAACGCAGTGGGATCAACAAAAACAGTAACAATCTTCTGCTCATTTGATCCTATCTCTCCCAAGATTTGCGGTTCAATTTGCAAGCCCATCACAAAGTTTGTCGAGGCGCTTACATCGATGTCTCTTATCGTGCTGTTTAATCTATTAATAAGTCTTAAAGTAAAAGAAAATTCACTGGTTGTCATATTTTTTGTGATATTTGTTTCACTAAAGTAAAAGTTTTGTGCAATCAAACTTCCGCTAATATTTGTTGTTTGATTCATTGAGGTATTATTTAGAGTTTGATTTATGATATTCTGTTGCTGGCTTTGATTAATCTGGCTTTGATTGATAATAAAAGTTCCATTAGTGCCTTCTATTCCCTGCAATGTGAACAAAATAATCGGAATGCTGTATGTTTTTGTTATTGAATTAGTGACCTTGTTAGAGTATTGAATGATTGCGGATTCTGTTAAAACTCTTGCATCACTTGTATAAACATAAGGCACACTAATCTGTAGGTTTTGCATGCCTTTCTTAGTGACTGTGGATGTAATGCTTCCATTAAAGAGAGTTATGTACGCACTGATATCTTCATTCCCATTATTATTCAAGATAAGATTAAATTTTTCTCCAGACTTTGTTTTGACAATTCCTGGCCACACACTCATTAAGGGTTCAAGGTTAGGGAAAACAAAAAATAAAGCATAAGACATCTCAGCAATTCCCAAGGCAGGGTTATCCAAAGATAATGAAAGATAACTAGATGCTTTATCCATAGCGCTCAAGATTTCACTAGTTTTGTTATCTGACAACAAGAGAATATAATACACAAATGCTGTAGTTCTCACATCATTAATTCCATTCTTTTGCCAAGCCCCGTTATAGTTTTGGCTTGCTAAAACCTGTGTTAACATTGCAGGATCTTTTTCTAAGAAATACAGTATTGCAAATTGGTCGATTGAATTGACATTATCTTTCAACCATGAAACAGCCTTCTCTTCATCATTTATACCAAATCCAGCAGTCTTCATTGCATAAAGAGCATAGGCAGTAGATTCTGGATCACAAGCACTCTTTAGTCCATTTCCAAAACATCCAGGACTTTCCAAAGTAAAACTATTTGAAACACTGAAATTCTTTGTAACGTTCTTATATGTGAAGATTACCTTTCTTGAAATAGCGTTGCAATTATCACTTATTGTAATCTGGGTTTCATTTGTTGAGTTAGTAATGTTTGAGAAATCAAGGGAGAATTTATTTGCGGTAGGAGCAAGATTAATTTGTTTTGTATTATTATATCCAACAGAAAGGTTGCAATCTTGTGCTTCTCCAGCGACAATCTCTAGATCCCATGTTCCTCTTAAATTATTTTGAAAAGCATCAAGCAGATTCTTCATCTGTGCTCTTGTTGCAAAATCCTTAAAAGCTATTATTGAAAGAGCGGCGTTTTTTGAAGAACAATTTGTGTTCACACATGAATCTTTTCGATAAAAATAGGCAGTCATCGCATCTTGTCTAAGTACATCATCGTAATACAACGCACCAGCTGCAATAATATTTTCTTCTAAAGATAAGGTGCTCCACTTTCCACTGACTTTATTTTTCAAATCATCATAATAAATACTTTTTGGCTTTTCTATCTTAAAATCAGTTTGGCTTATGATTATATTTCCATTGCAAAGTTCTCTTATTTTCAGAATATAATCTCCAGCAACGCTAGGAACATCAAACCATACAAAGAATTTCGTGTTTGACACTTTTGTTAAAAAGAAGTTTGCTCCCACAGCAGTATTTCCGGGCATCTTATACAAAAACAGATCACTTGTATAAAGATCTCTTGAAGAGTAGCTTGGATCAATGTTCACTTCAAGCTGCATTGTTTCTCCAGGAAGAAAATCACTTCTTAACGTATTAAGAGAAACGCATGATTCTGCATTAACAATCATGCTTAAAAGAATAGGTACTAAAAAAAACACAATTATTAATCCGACTTTTTTACTCACCATTTTTCTCTAGTGTATGAGAAAAGGCATATTAATAAATCTTATGAATTAAAAAAAGAAAAAGATTTAATATTCTAAAAAATTAAATTTTCAAGTTAATCTTTAGGATGCTCAAGAACCACGCCCTTCATTGTATGGTTCTCGACAAATTAAGCTTTTTTTATTGTATGGGCTATTACGGATATTATAAACAATATTACAAAAATTATTGCTAACCATTTTGCAATTGTTAATGAAACTCCTGAAATAAGTCCAAATCCTAATATCGCAGCAACTATAGCCACTATTAAAAAGATTAATGCCAAAATCAGCCAACCGCCTAAACCTTTCTTATTCATTTTTTAACCTCCTGATTAAAGTTTAATTTTTAAATTTTATAAAATAAAATATCAATGATTACTTCTTAGTCATCTTCTTTAGTTTTACAAGAGTATCTTCCAAATCTATTTCAGCCTTTGTCTTGCCTGCTCTTTTTTCTGCATTTGATTTTTTCACGATTCTCGTTGTTTTCGTAACTTTTTTGGTTGTTATTTTTTCAACAGCTGCTGGTTGTTGAGGCCTTGGTGAAAATGGTGCAAAAGCCGGTCTTGTTGGTGTAGGCCTCACAACAGGTCTTTGAGCTTGTTGAGTTTGAGGCAGTCTAATTGGCTGCAATGGACTAAATGGCTTTTGTCCGAATAATTTTTCTGAACTCTTGAATTCGCTATAATCAGATGGTCTCGAGGCTCCTAATCCAACTTCTGGGAGATCTCCTCCTTCTAATTCATCTTCTTTTTTCTCTGGTTTTTTCTTTACAAATAAGAAGTACACAGCTGCAAGTACAACGAGTATTACTATAACAATGATTATCCACCATGGGAATTTTCCTCCTGTTCCAGTTGTTTTACAAGTCTCTAAACAACATCTCGTACTCAATCCTCCAGCTTCATTATCCCATTTCTCATCAGGACATGTTTGATCTGTCCCACAAATGTTTGCTGAATCACAGGTCTTTTTACAATCATCTAAACAACATTCTTCAACATCTATTGTTCTCGTTGTTCTCCCTATTGCTCCATAAGGATCCTTGCAAGAATAACTTGATCCATAAGGTGAATTTGAACAATCTTTTCCAACACTGCTGCATCGCACGTTCTTTAGACAAGTTCCGCCAGTACAGCAGTTTGCATCTAAAGAAGGCGTGAAAGGTAACACAACTGAACTATAAGTATCCCAACACACTTCACCTGTTCCACAGGTAAATCCTCCAAGTTCACTTACACAGCTTAAATTAGAAGTATTCTGAGGAATGCAGCTTCCAACACAGCATTTTCCATCAATTGCAGTTATCTCTGTTCCAGAACAAACAAGCCCTATCCCTTGCTCAGAACATCTTGTTCCGTTTAAATCAGAACACCAGACAGCAGCAGCTTCTTTACAACATTTCTTTCCAGTATCACACTGGACATTTGGAAGTTCAATTGTTTCATTTCCGCATTCATCCTGGCATGCTCCTCCTGTTAATGCACATTCTTGTCTGATATTACTTGTAACATTCGAACAGCACACTTGTCCAGATGAACAAGTGTAGATGCTCCAGAATTGTTGCTCTAATGAACATGAATCCTTGCATTCATAGTTTGCCCCTTGTAATAAACAATCATACTCTGTTCCACCACCGCCTCCAACTCCGCCAGGACAATAATTTGGCCAGAACACCCATAAGATGAAAGCCGTGTCTCTGATAGTATCTTTTGCAGGAGCAGCATCAAAACTATTCACCCAACTAAATTCACTTGAAAGATGATTTAATAAATATTTTTTTGTTTTAGTGATATTAACATCAGTCGTATCCCCTAATCCCAAAACAGCTTTAGGAGTATCATAAAATTGCCCGTACAACAATGGCTGAATCAACCAAAATCCTTGAATTTGTTGTTTTTTCACAACTTCTTGAGGATAATCACTGCCAACAAGACTTGATAAAAAACTGTCTGGGAAATATTTTTGGTTTACCTCCAGACTAGAATAAACAACAAGGTATGGAATGAATAAATTAGCGTAATCCATGTTTCCTTCTCTCTTCCAAACATCTGCTGCCCAAGCAGTTCCTTCATAATCACATACATTTCCTGCACCAGGATTAGCAAGACAATATGTGGGAATCTTTAATTGCATTATCCCTGGAACTTGCTCTTCTTCTCCCATCTGATTAACAAATCCTAATGTTCCCTGACTTATTTCAGATGAAACAAAAAATATTGTTCTAGGATCATTCAGATTATTTCTATAAAGTAAAGTAGAAATAACAGGTGCTGCTGTTGATTCATTTCCAAAACATTTTATTAGATATTCATTGCTATAACAATCTGGACTTTGTTTTATCTTGAACCAATAATTTCTAAAAACTCCTTCGATGCATCCTGATCCAGTGGAATTCATTGCAACTGTTTTATTTTGATTAATAGTAACATCTTGTCTTTGATTTTGATACATAATCTCACACCTTGCTTGTTTTCCTCTTTCAATATCTATTTGTAAAAACCAGTAGATGCTGTCAGTCAAGGTTATGTTCCTAGAAATAAGCCAATTGGTCACATCAGTGGTGTTTTGATCCACTTCATTCAATGCTAATTTTGCAAGAGCAGTTTCCGTTATTTTACACTCACTTTCACTTGCTGGTTTTCCGCTCTCTTTCCAGCATCTCACATTTTTTGCAGCATCATAAAAACTCTGATTAAGCAAAGAGGCATTTCCTTGAGCGATGAATGTTTCATTACAGTTTAATGCAAGCAAAGAAAAGGCTTGTTCTTTAATATTGAGCATGCTCCACTTTCCTTTTGTTTTGTTAACAAGCCAGTCATAAACCTTCACAACTTTGTCTTGTTCAGTAAGCTCTGCATGAACAATTGTTGTCTCTGCATATATAGATAATATAAATGTAGAAAGAAGAACTACACTAACAAAAATAATAGTTAATCTGCCACCATTCTCTTTTTTCATGTCATCTTTAGAATATCCACATTTAAAATACTTTCGTTAATCTCTAGCATTTTAAATTGTTTTTTATTTAATTTAATTCTTCACTAATCTCTTTTCTAATTTCGTTTAGCATTCTAGGATTCAAGCTAATGTGAATTTCTCCAGTACTCTTTTTAGATGTCAAAAAACCTTCTCTTATCAAATTCCTAATTTCTTCTTTAAAGTCTTTTATTAAATTTGGAGGAAATCCCTTAACAACATTCCTCAATTCGGTGTGTCTTCCACCAACAAAACGATGTTTAAACAATTTCTTTAGAATGGCTTTTCTTACAGACATATATTTTCTAAATTGAGCAAGCTTAAATAATTTTCCCATGGTTTAAAGAAGATTTGGTTAAAAGAGATTTTACTTAAATGGATTTAAAATCCAAAAAGGAAATATTTATAAATATCAGATTATTACCATAAACAAGATAAAATGGAAAACTCCTCTTTTACTTTAGTATTCGGAAACTCTCCTTTCGTAAGGATATTAGATTTTTTTCTTACATTTGAAGATTTTGACTACCCTATTTCTCAAATAGCAAAAGAAACTGAAATGAAATGGGAAACAACCGAATCTATCCTTGAAATTCTTTTAAAAAAGAAAATAATCAAAAAAACAAGGAAGGTTGGAAAAGCGCAATTGTTCATGTTAAATAAAGAAAGTGACTTAACAAAACTATTAATTGAAACAGATTTAAAGATCTCAGATTTTTTTATTAAAAAAGAGCTTGAAAGACAAAGAATGAAGATTATTGCTTAATAATTAAATTTTTTCTGCCTTCTTCCTAACATTTATTTTCTTTACTCTTTCCTTTGGAGCTTTTTCTTTTTTCATTCCCATGGCCATTCTTGTTTTGATAACAGCATAATTAACCGGATTCTTGATCTTCTTGCATAGACCATCTGGCATGCATACACCAACATCTTGATAATAAGCCTGCAAGCTACAATTTGGAGGAAGCCTTGATTCTTGTTTTTTAAACCAATTCAATTGAGTTTTAATATATCCATCTCTCAATGGTTTGTAATTCTTAGCGTTCCATTCCATTAATCTCTTTTCAACTTCTTCAAAAGTTAGATTAATGCTCCTTAAGAAATTAATCAATATGAACAAGGCCCTCTTTCTGCCGTCTTGTTTCATTCCTTGCAGCATTTGCTTTATACAAGGCGGAAAATTCTCTTCATTAACCTTGACAATTTTTCCATAATCTCTCCCTTTAGTCTGGATTGTCTCTATCTCATTTGTTCTTTCAAGCCTTTGAGAAATTGTTTTTTCCATTCTCGCTTTTGCTTCTTTTCTAGAATTCCAGTCCATTGCCTGCATCAGTAATTCTCTTCCTTCATCAGGATCTACTTTTTTCAAAAAAAGCTGAGGCAGCACCCTTTCTGGTTTCGCCCAACCAGGATGAAATGATTTTAACTGCTCTGGTTTTATCACAATACTTGCAAGTCCTGTTCTTTCATGCAAAGAATAAGCAGATCTCAACAAATGCCTAGGAGAAATCAAAACAGTATCAATTTCAAGAACAGAAAAAGGGTTAAATTCTCTTTGTAAAGCATCTTTAAACAAAAGTTTTTCAGGTTTTCCAGCAGCAATAGCAATATCTTTAGGATCAGACAACTCAAGAATATGATCTCTCAAAGGTTTTTCAATCATCTCTCTTAGATAAGCTGCGATAATCCTTGGTCCTTGAGGAAAAAAATCTTTTACATTAACACCATTGACGACGCTTGGAAATGCTTCATGGCTCAATCCTATATGGAACCCAGATCCTCCAGAGAATTTAAGCCCCACATTTCTTACACCATGGAAGAACAATGCCTCTGTAATCAAAAAAGCAGCAACCTTGCTAAATTCTAGAAACTTACAATCAATATCTATAATTAAGTCCCATCCAATCCTTAATTTGTTCATCTGTTCTGGACTTAAGTTCACTCCAAGCTCCATTGGATCTCTCCAAATTTCTTCTGACATGTGAAAACTTGTTGCTCCCTTTTCAACATAACTCCAGACATCACCAGGATATTCAAGTGTATCTGGTCTTTTTCCAAAACTTTCAACATATCTCGGAACAAACTCCCTATTGTGCGCTTGTCTAGCAAGAATCTCCTGGATATCTTTCCGAGCATAATAGCTTCGAGCTATTTTCCTTATCTTATCAAATTGACTTATATTTGCATCCATGTTCCCCAACCTTAATATTGATATACATCTTCAATATATCTTGATTTTAAATAATTAGTTATGTTATAATATCCTCTTTTCAAGTATATCAAGAATAATCACTTGTACTGAAAAGCAATAAACTTTAAAAACAGAATGATACTCATTCCAAGATAAAATGGGTCAATTAGCAGACATAAAAATAATAATATTAAAATGTTAATAAAATTAGCAGAACCAAGAATTTTAGCAGATGCGATTGCTTTGCTCTCTGAATTAGTTTTAGAGGTAAAAGCAAAGATAACGAAGAATGGCTTTGAGATCATCGCAATAGACCCTGCAAATGTTGCTCTAGTTAACTTAAGCATTCCAGTCAAAGCATTTGCAAAGTTTGAAGTTGAAAAAGATGAAGAGCTAGGGATAAATCTCGAAGATTTCAAACAAATCTTGAGAAGAGTCCCAATAGGCGCCGCATTAATAATCGAGAAGATAAAAGATGAAAACTATCTAAAAATAGAGATAGAAGACAAGGCAAAAAGGGACTTTTCTTTAGCTTTAATCAATTTTGAAGCAGAAGAAAAGAAGATCCCAGAATTGACATTCAGTTCAAAGATTCACATGGACACATCAACTTTTTCAGAAGTAATAAATGATGCAGCTATTGTAGCTGATTCATGCAGTTTCACAGCATTTCCAGAAACCTTTGTGATAGAAGCAAAAGGAACTCTTCATAAGTCAAAAACAGAGTTATCGAGCGATGAAGTAACAATAAGCACAGAAACAAAACAAAAAGCAAAATATTCAATTGATTATTTGATAAAGTTCGCAAAAGCATCAAAGTTTGCAGATAAAGTTGTAATCAACTTTTCTCAGGACTATCCTGCAAAGTTTGAGTTCAAGGGAGCAAACATAGAAGTTGATTTCATCCTGGCCCCAAGAGTTGAAGAAGAGTAAATGTCTTTCTTCTTTAGTGTGTAAGCAATTAAAGAAAAAAAATGGAAAAAGAACAAGAAAAGTTGTTAATTGAAGGTTGCAAGGAAATGGCCGAAGATAGTCTAAGAATTTGCAAAGAATGGGAAACTACAGATGCTGCAAGTGATGTGAAATATTAAAATTACAAAGACCCAAACTTAAATTCTGCCAAGACACAATATTATGCAATTAAAAAAGTTGGTTCTAAAAGAGATTTTTAAAAGGCATTCATCAAAACTTTTATAAATCTCTTTTCCTTGACAAATGGATGAATCAGAAAAGAGGGCAAGTTACCTTATTCATAATTATAGCAATTGTGATTGTTGTACTAGCATTGTTAGTAATTTTCTTCTGGCCAAAGATTAGTTCTACATTCATGTCACAGCAACAAGCCCAACAGCTACTTGCGAGTCAAGCAGAACCATTAAGACAAGCTGTTTATGATTGCATCAAAGCCCCCTCAATGAAAGGATTTACTAAAATCGGCTTGCAGGGAGGATATTATGATACAACAGGCTTAAGTAAGATTTCATATCTTGACAATGATTTTACAGTCGAGATGTACAAAGATGCATCAAAACAAAGAATAAACAAATTACCAACTCTTTCTCAAATCGAGTCTCAATATCAATTATTCTTAAAACAAGAAGGAAATGCAGAGATTGACAAGTGCCTTAACAATTTTGCTGGTTTTAAACGAGTTATGAATATAGAGGTTGGAGAAAGAAAGATCACCCCTCTTATTTATTATGATGCAATTGTCTTGCAAGTTGATTGGGAAATGAAAATTTCTAAACAAGCTGGGAGCAATAATGCAGAACAAACAATAAACCAAAAACCAGTTATGATCCTTGTTCCTCTTGGATACTTATGGCAGACAGCAAATAAGATTGTTGATTGCGAAGTCCAAGTTGATTGTAAATACGAGGGATTAGAATGGGATAAAGATAATTGGAATAATCCTTTCAGATTGCAATACATAAACAAAGAAGCAATCAGCATAACAAAAGATCAGATTGCTTTCTTGCTAGAAAGCATTCCATACAGACCAGGAGAAAACCCATTCAGATTCAACTTTGCAATTGATCGAAGTTAAAAAGATTTAAATTAAATAGAGTATATTATATATTAACGGAAAAAAAGAATGAAAAAAGAAGTTTTGACTAGACTTTTAGGAATGTTTATTCTAATAACAATAGCAACAATATTTCTAACTTTCAGTGCTAAAGCAGCTGAACAAGAAGGATGCTGTCTTGATACAGGGCTAGGACAGCAATGTGTTACAACAGCTAGAGATGAATGTCCAGGAAGATTTTTTACGGGCCCCCCATATGATTGTTCTAATATTCAAGATTGTAAAGCAGGAACATGCATTCCAAAAGAAAAAGCAGAAGCATGCATAAGAAATAAAGCATCAGCAGAATGCATTGCTCTAGGTGGAGTTCCAGATTCTAGACAATTAGAAGACATTCCCCAATGTGTTCCTGGATGCTGTGTAATCGCAAACGGTGTAAAAGCAGAAGTCTTGCAATTCAAACAATGTGAAAACCTAACACAAGCCCTAGGATATTCTCTTGATATGATGGAATTTCATGAAGGAATAATAAGCCAGGTTGAATGCAAGAAAGTTGGTTCTCCATCAGACTTAGGATGCTGTGTCATGAATGGAGGGAACTGCAAGTATGGAGCAAGGTCCGAATGCGGCACAGAAGGAAGTTTTGTTCCACTAGCAGGAGGAATGTTCTGCAGAGACGTTGCTCAGTGCGCATTAACAAAACATTCTTATTATGATTGCGGAAAAATTCCAGGATCAGAAACAGATGTCTATTGGTATGACAGCAATGGCAACCAAGAAGAAGTAAAAGACTCTTGCGGTTATCCTGAGAAATTATGCACAAAAACAGCAACACAAAAAGCATATTGCAAGACAACAACTTGCACATTCAGTGGAACCTCACAAAAGATGTCGTCAACTCCTCCAAAAGTTGATGATGATATTATCACAAATGAAAAATTATTAACAGGAACTAGCATTTGCTATAACTTCTACACATCTTACATTGGAAAAGACGAATCAGCAACAGAAGCAGATTCTTACTTACAAAGAAGAAGCACTGGATTACAAAATCAGATTCTTCATTGTGCTTTTAATAAAATAGAATTAGAAGGGTTAGGAACAGACAGAGAAAAATTATGCGTTCCAGCAGATCCAGCAGTACAAGGTCCATCAGCAGCATTCCATGCTAATGTTCGAGAGAACAAATGGATAAACTGTTCAAGCTGTGGAAAAAACACAGGATTGCTTGGAGATATAGGAGATAGTGTTGGTGACTTCTTAGGGCCGTCAACAGGATTGCCTTGGGGTAAAGCATGGTCAAGCATTCTCGGAGCATATTGCACAAAAGATAAATGCACAAAACTAGGAGACTGTTATTATCATGAAGATCTTCCAGCAGCTCTTGGAGGAACAGGGGCAGGATCTTGCGATCCAATTTATCCGCCAGGTGCAGCAAATAGCAAATGTGGAGAATGTGGAGGTGGCGGAGATTCAATATGGAATTTATGCACAAGGGCAGAGTGTTACAGCAAAGGAGATTGTCAATTCCAAGCAGCCTCGTCATGGACAAAATGGGGAACATTTATGTGGTTCTGGCCAGGCATGGCAATTAGTGAGAGAACAAGCTTGACAATTCCAGAATGCATCTTGACAACAGCAGTATACTGCCCAGCAGTTTGTTCAAATGGAGTTTGCGCCTCAGATCCAGCATGTTACATTCCAGCAAACAATAACTTTCTTAAATGTCTTGGAGACAGATCATTAGCATATTCAATTTATGGTCTTGCGTGGGTAGGAACAGGCAAGTTAATCAACTTTGCTTGGAGCGCTCTCAGCAGCAAAGTCACAGACACACTAACATCTCAAGCAAATGTGGCATTAACCAATTTCGTTTCAGGAAAAACAACACCTCAAGAGCCAGAAACTCAGCCAGAAGGAGGGACCAAAGGATAAAATGGGAAAAGATAGAACATTATTATATACATTTTTAGGAGTCGGGGTCGTGGTAGCACTTGGTATAGACGCAATTATAAGTGGAAGTTTTGGTTATCTTTTAGCAAAAAGGCAATACCAACAAGGAAGTTCTGGTCAGCAAACAGCGCAGATATCACAACCATCAGCACCAAGAAAAGAGAATCCTTTTATGCTAGCTACGATGTTATCCGCAAATCAGGTCATGTTATCAGCAACCCAGGATAGTTTGAGGACAACCAGAAGAGATTTAAACAATCTAGAATCAAGTGTTGCTGCAGCATCTGTGGCAAGGTCAGAGCCAATGTCATCAAGACGACCAAGTCCACAAATTAGCTCTAACCCGGATGCAGACTATATGGATGGAAAGATTACATACGCGCAATGGCTAGAAGCAAAAGGAAATAAAATAAAAACGAGCTGGAGATTAGGCACTGATGTGGATTCGAATAACAATCATTACCAAACTCCTAAAGAGCCATACACAGAAAAAAAAGAAAAATGGGGGTTAGAGTAAAATGAAAAAAATAATAATTATCTTGGTTTTTGTGTTGTTATTTAGTCTAAATATTATTTCAATAGCAAAATCAGATGGTTGTAAAATAACAATTCAAGGTGCAAATGTAGTCATAGAAAAAGATACTTCCATAGATTCAGATAGTATTGTTAAAATAAGTCTCGGCGAATCTTATTCAATCAATCAGCCTATAACCAGCAACGGATTTATGAAAAGTGGAGAGAAAAATGCAGTTGGAAAGATATTCTGGAAAAAAGAAAATGTAGGCAAAGCATTTACAATTACTGCAACTATTGGACCAAAGGGATGGTTGGGTCAAGATAGAATGGTCTGCAGTATTGGTTACGTACCAGTAGCTGGAGATGTTCAAGAAATTACAACCGCAATCTGTAAGATTGATAATGGAAAATTAGTCATAGACCTTAATGGTCGCTCTGCTTATGAAAAAGATTATCAGTTTAAGATAACTGCAAAAACTCCGGGCTCAATAGGAGAAATCCCCTTAGGAGACTATCTTTTCCCGAAGTTTCAGCAAAGAGAAGAATATGTACTTCCCTTTAATTTAAAATCAGGCGTAGAATACACAATAACTGCCGCCAATTATCATAATAATTGGCCATTTGGTTATGTGATAACAAAAATATGTGAAACAAAGTATGTATTCTCAGGAACAGAAACACCAATACCCTCAACAACTGGAACAGTAAATGCGGGCAATACAGCAGCACCAAATAACAGGAATGGGGGAAACAACAAGGTGAGTGCACCAACAAGCGATCCAGATGGAGACTATATGGATGGAAAGATTACATACGCGCAATGGAAACAAGCCAAAGGAATATAAGATGAACAACAAAACAAAAATGTTAGGCATAATTAGTTTAGTGTTAGTAATTATGCTAATCTTTTTACTGAGTGACACATTTGCCGGAGAGCCAACAGTGAATACAGTGTCAAGAACCCCAGACAAGACTTCTGTGAACATAGGAGATGAAATTTCTTTAACATATTCCATCACAACAACGAACAACCTTCGCTGTCTAGTTATAGAAACTAAAGATGGAGATAGAAAATCAATGTTAGACAGTGGTTGTGAAGTGACTGCTGGGTCTGAATATCCAAATCAAATAGTATTCAATGACAATTCTCAAAAAAGAATTGTTAAAATCAAAGTCAATAATACGAATGGATGTAATATAAAAGGAAAATATAAGTGTGGTGATGATGCTGCAAAAGATTTAGATTTAATTAAGATAAATGTCGTAACCGAGAAAGCCATATTAGATGCAGAACAATGCAATGAAAAGAATGGTGGAAAAGGAACAATGTGCAGGGATAAAACCAAAGAAGGAACTGCAACATGTACTTCCGAAGAAATTCTAAATGAAAAACTTAAATGTACTAATCCTGCACAAGTATGCTGCGTTTCAGCAAACTGCACCACCAACGCAGGCTACGACCTTTTCGACAGCAAAGACGAATCAAGCAAATGCATGGAAAACAGCCTTATCAATGCGCCAGACGCAAAAGAAGGAAAAATATGTTGTAAGATCAAAGAGAAAATTCGAGAATCTGTAAAAGAACCAGGGACATTGGGAAGATTAAATTCATGTTTTGGAAAATACACTTGGGGAAAATACACTTGGTGGGGACAAGATGGAGAAAATGCAATGTTAAGTGGAGCTGCAAAAGAAATAGAAGGATCTAAAAGTGCATTAACAGGAGCTAAATGCGAGGGTGTTGTCTCTCATTTCACATCAACTATTTATAATTCTAGTGCAACAGATAAAAATAAATTAGATTCATTAACGCTAACACAAAGATCAGATGCAATAGAAACAATAAACAAAGAACTTTCTGACTGCAGAACAGCACTTGCTCCTGTAGCAGGTGCAACAGTAAGTGATACAAATAAAGCTGCGATGAAATCATTAAAGAAGGCACAGGATAGTTTAGAGAAAGCGAGAGGCATAACAGCAATGACCTGGACTGAAAGAGGAGCGACATTCATATCTTGTGAAATTGGAATGACTTA
This sequence comes from Candidatus Pacearchaeota archaeon, assembly GCA_026395795.1. Lineage (GTDB taxonomy): Archaea > Nanobdellota > Nanobdellia > Pacearchaeales > UBA284 > JAPLYB01. Next base: position 2,772 of record JAPLYB010000004.1, on the reverse strand, counting down.
TGCAAGCAAATTAGCCTTTGGCAATTATTGGGCAGGTCCTCTTTTCGGAACAGGCGGAGGCATGCTAGCTTCTCTTGGAGAAGGCAGTGGAATCTTCGGTCCAGGAAAAATTTTAAGCCAAGATGCAAGAGCAATCCTGGGAAATGCAGCAGGAGGATTCTTAGCATCATTCACATCTCCAGACTCACTCGAGAACGAAATGGGATCATGCAATCCAGAACAAACTATCAAAGGATCACAATTATGTTCAACATGCAACGAAGACCCTTACAGATTATGCACAAGAGAAAGATGCAATATCCTAGGAAATTGCATTCCAGTTCCAACTGCAAAAGGAGACCAAGTTGTTTGCATAGCTGGAAAATGTGAAGATATTGGCATGCCCATATTCACAAAAGGAAACATAGAATGGTATGTTGACACAGACCTAAATGGATCTCAAGCATTAACAATGCAGGGTGGAAATATAAGGACAAAGATAAATGATGGAAAGAGCATTCCATTTAATACAAAAACGATAATGGTTAATGTAACAACAGACAAACCAGCAAAATGTAGATATATTCTTGACAAGACAAATGCGAGTTTCACTGAAATGACTGATTTTGAAGAGAATGAATTTCCAGCATTAACAGGTGGGATTGCAGGCCCTCAAGCAGTGCATATTATGCTTTCAGGCATAATTACAAGAGGTGTAGACCATAGCATATTCATAAAATGCCAGAACTCTTGCGGTATAGAACCAGATACAAGTTATGATCAAAATATAATAACTTTCAGATTAGAACAAAAACCAGATGAATTGCCTCCAAATATAATCTATGTTGATCCAGTTTCAGGGTCAATGATAAGAAGTGACTTGCAGACAATAGATGCAAGTTTCTGGCTAGATGAGAAAGGAGATTGCAGATTTGCAGACGCATCAAATAACTATAGCTCATTCAACTACAGCAAGATGATTCCATTTGGAACATATAACAATCCAAACTCAAGTGTCATATCTGGAAGTTGTGATAACACAAAGAAATGTCTTGATAGAAATGACACCTGCGCAAGATGCACATTAAAACTTGATCTAAGCAAAGGATATGAATTAACAAATTACACTTCAACAGAGTTCAACACAACAAAGACATATCACTTGATAATAAAATGTAATGATCAAAAGAGCAATGTAATGACTGCAGATGACGCCTTAGATTATATATTAATGACTGCTCCAGGATATAATATAACAATAACAGAACCACCAGAAGATAACATGTTTACATATGATGTACAGCCAGAAATACAGATAACAAGTGATCCAAGGCAAACACAATGTAAATACAAAATCTACAACCTTACATCAACTCAGCCAAACCCAGCATGGGATGAGATGACTTTCCTAGATGGAGACTTAGGACTTGTCCACACTGCAAGAATAAATGAAACCCTTAATGCAGCCCCATCTCCAGGCCACGGATACACAATAGCTGCATTATGCAGAGATAAGTTCAATATGGAAGCAAGAGCATGGAGACACTTATTCATTGTTGAGGATATAAACTCTCCAGTCTTAATTAGAACATATCATGATTCAATAACAGGAGACTTCCTTGTACTAGAAACAGATGAGCCATCATTATGTGTGTATAGTTTTGACAGCTGCAACTTCAACTTCAGTCAAGGAATATTGATGACTGGAAACGAAGAAATACACGGAACATACTGGAAAGACAAAACATATTTCATCAAATGTGTTGATGCTTGGGGTAATTATCCTTCAGCAACAGGCGGGACAAAGAATCCAGCATACAATTATTGCACAGCTACGTTAAAGCCATTTGAGATTCCAAAAATTCTTTTATAATTTATAATATATTATCAAAAATTTCTCGGGAACAACGTCACAACACAAGACCTTTTTATATTATTGATAAGGAGGAATTTATTTAAATCGTAATCAACTACATTCATCATGAAAGTCGAAGATTTGAAAATCAAGGTAAAAAGCATTGTTGAGAAAGCAACTGCTCTTAAAAATAAGCATATTAATAATAAGAATGCCCCTGTAAATTATGCTTGTATCTTTTCTCAAAGCAAAAAAGGATATGATGAATTAGTTAAAGTCACAAAGAAAATTGGAAAGGTTATCAAAGAAACACCAACAGGCCCTCTTTTTCATATTGAACCATTGCAAACAGTTTCCGGAGTTTTAAAGTTATTAAAAATTCGTATTCCTGACTCTACAAGAACAGAACTTGGCGATGCTGATTTTACTATTTCTAACTTTCTCAAATTTGAAAAAGAATACCTATCTAAACCGGGTTTCAAATTAATACAAAAAGAGAATTTCTACATGATTGAACTTATGGATTCTGATTTTGATGTACGTGTATATTTTTCAAATCCCCCTTTAGATGTTCAATTACATATTAGATAATCTTGGGCTATAAGATATGGGTTCGGAGGGATTCGAACCCCCATCAATCGCTCTGGAGGCGATAATTTTGGCCATTGAAAAATTATATTCTCAATTCTAGCCATTGAACTACGAACCCATATCAATTGTTTGAGGAATCTGAATAAGTTCAGATTCATTCAACAATATTATCTCGTTTTTTCCTATTAAAAACTTATCTTTTTTAGGATACTGTCAACTTAAAGGGATAAGATTATAAACCCTCCATTCTTAAACATCTCGGGAGGTGAGATGTATGAAATGTCCAAATTGCAAAAGCACAAATATTTCTAAAAGAGGTTTTAGAAAAAATAAAATTGGAAAGAAAC
>JAPLYB010000033.1 GCA_026395795.1 Candidatus Pacearchaeota archaeon | reverse complement strand
TTTGTAAATCCACACCAAGAATTAAAAGACAAAACTCCGGCAGAAATGGCAGACATCTTTCTGCCACTAGGCAGAAACAAGATTTTGGGATTGGCGAGATATTTGGCTAACGAGAGAACTGATGATTAGTATACAGTATCGATAAAGCGCTAAACTTAAAAACTCTTTTCTCTTTTGAATAATACAAAAAGATGGCGTGGGCAATTTTTAATCAAGTGTTTGAATTGTTTACTTCTAGTACAAATGAACTTTTGATTGCTCTTGCTATTTTCGCCATCATCTTCTTTGTTGTTTTTGATATCATACTGAATGTTGCAAAGTTCAATAAAGGAGCATCAATTATTATTGCATTAGCGATTGCAATGATGGCTGTTTTCTCTGGTTTAACAACAAAGGCAATGCATTTTGTTTATGCATTTGGTGCCGCGGGGTTTATGGTTGTTGTATTTGTTTTAATTATCATTGCTTTCGTGTCTTTCATATTTGGGGCAAAAAGAAGAAGATAAATTCTAAGGGGGGAGATAGATTTATAAAAATAAAGTACTAAACTAAAATATGAAAAGAGGAATTCATTCCAGGTTTGTGTTTTTAGTACTGCTATTCACTTCTATTATCCTTCCGATAGTAAGTGCAGCTACATACAATATAGAAGGGGGAGATCAGGTAATCAGCGCAATAAACTCTTTTTTTACTTTGTCCTCTTCTAATTGGCAAATCATGATACTATGCATCCTCTTTTTTGTATTGTTTTTTATCGCAATTTCTAAGATAATAAAGGATTTTTCTGGATTTTCTCCTTGGATTGCTTGGGTTTTAGGAATTGGAATATCTATAGTCGGGGCAGTGACTGGAATGATAGGAAAAATTGAATCTTTCTTTTATTCTTTAAGTTTTATTATTGCATTAGCAATAAATATTCTCCTCTTTTTTGGAACATACTTATTTGAGTGGCTTGTCAATAGAAAGATTGGAAAAGATAAAGAACTAAAAAAACTTAAAGAAGAAGCAGATGCAGAAGTTGCAAAGGAATATAACAAAGTTATTGCTGATGTAATATCTAAAGCAAAGGGGTAAAAATGAATGATTATGTTTGTGGAGAACAAAGAAAAAGCAAGAAGAACTCGAGAAAAAAGAGGAAGGAAAGAGTGTATAAACGGGGTGGACATGAAAGAGCCCTATCAAAATAAAAAATGAATCTAATTTTTGTAGGCGATGTGTTCATTATTGTAACTTCTCTGATTGTGCTGGTTGCTGCATCAATCACTGATATAAAAAAGAGAGAAGTCGCTAATTGGCTTGTCTTCTCTTTTCTTGCTGTTATGCTTGCTTTAAGGGTTTTGATATGGATTTTAACTGGAAGTTGGACATATTTTGTCTACGCTTTAATTTATGGAGTTGTTGCTTTTATCATAGCAAGCTTACTTTATTACGGAAAAGCTCTTGGTGGAGCAGATGCTAAGTTGTTGATTGGTTTGGCTTGTGCATTTGCAACTGCCCCAAGTTTTTTGAATTTTAATTATGGCATCTATCTTTTGGGAATCAGCTCATTTTTTACTAAGAATCTTTTTATCTTCGACTTTATTGTTAATTGTTTGTTTGTTGGGCTTGTATACAGCTTGGTTTATTCATTCGTGCTTGCATTTTTGAATAAAGAAAGATTTGTTAAGACTTTTTCTGAAATAAGCAAAGAAAAGAAGACATTAAGGATTGTGTTCTTAGTTTTAGGATTAGTGCTGCTTGTTATGGCCTTTTATAATCAAATTAATCAGATGCTGCTTGTCCTTGGCGTTTTCGTATTAATCTTTCCCTATCTCTACATCTTTGTTAGAAGCGTTGAAAATTCATGTCTAATAAAAATGAAATCTTGGAAAGAATTAACTGAAGGAGATTGGCTTGTGAAGAGTGTGAAAATTAACAAGAAGATTATCAATCCAAGCGCTGATGGCCTTTCTAAGGAAGATATCAGCTTAATTAAAAAATCTGGAAAAAAAGTTTTAATTAAAGATGGATTGCCATTTGTCCCAGTTTTTTTAATTTCTCTTATTGTTAGCCTTCTTTTAGGAAATTTGCTTATCAGAATTCTTGAAATCTTGGTTTAAAGCAGGAATCACGGCATACGTTTGCCTTTTCTTTTAACAATCTTGTCAGCTTCGCTTTCTATCGCTACTTTTTTTTGTTTTTCGTATTTTTCTTGTTCTTCTGCAATCCCTTTTCTTACTTCTACTTGAGTTGAATTCCTTATTTTCTCTGCAATTTCTTCTAGATTCTTTGTATCTGTCTTCTTATGCTCCCAATCAAAAACAAGACCATCACTCTCATATCTTGGAATTAGGTTTATAACAAAATGTTGAATCCGTTGTCCTGCTAAAACTCCTTGAGGGATGTATATACTAACTGCTTTTGCATCTAGTATCTTGGTTAAAAGAGGGGTTGTAACTTTAACAAAATAAAATAATTTATTCAGGACCTTTTCTGGAATTTCTTGAATAAATTGGAAGTGTTGTCTTGGGATAACAAGAATATGGCCCTTGCTTGCTGGCATTATCTCCATTACTGCAACGATATCATTATCTTCATAAACTTTTACTGAATCAATCTTTCCGGCTATTATCTCACAGAAAATACATTTTCCCCCTTCTCCTTTGCCTTGGGATTGTTTTATAAATTCTTCAAGTTCTGAAGGCGTTGCTTCTTCAATTTGTTCTTTTAAATCTCCTTGCTGTTCTTTTGGAAGTTTTGCGATTTGTGCAAGAAGTTGTTTTCTAACTTGTTCTGCTTGTTCTTTGTCTAATGTCATAAACTTTCAAGGAATTCCATTTTAAATATGTTTTGAAAATTTTTTGATTCTTATCGCGAAAGGTTTATAAAATAAAAAACCCCATAGTTTATAGATAAAAAGAGGAAAGTTAGAAAGAATGAAAAGACTTAAGTTAAGAGGTAAAAATAAGAAAGCAGCCTTTGAGATGTCTATTACGACTATTGTTATTTTAGTCATCGCAATGACCATGCTAATTCTCGGAATGGTCCTTGTCAGAAAGATGATGTGTGGAGCAATGGGATTAACAACTGATATCAATGACAAAGTTCGAGGACAAATTGATGATCTATTTCAGTCAACAGGTGGAGAAGTTCAGTGTATTGGCTCTGGAACTGGTGCTGTTGATATAATTCCTGGAAAGGTAAATTATATTTGGTGTGGAATAAAATCTAGTCAAAAACTTGGAGAACAAGTTCCAGTATATGATATTCGCGTTATGAGTTCAATTCCTCCTTTGAATACATTAGGTTTGATTGGGCAAGCTGGTTGGAAAGGACCAGTTAGTACAAGTGACATTGAACCTAAAAAAATAATCAGATTAGATATCTCAAAAGATTCTCCAGAAGGGCCAGTGCAAGTTTATTTGGAAGTTTATAAGGATGGTAAACTAATCTTATCCCCTACACTAGACCTTAATGTGAGAAGGTTAGATTGGTTCAGAGGAACAATCTGTTGATTTCTTGTATTAAGATAAATTTTTAAGTTTGTTTTCTTTGTTATATTTAACTATAAATCTCATTAAAATGGCAATTAAAAAAACGATAAAGAAGGTCGTGAAGAAAAAGGAAGTAAAAGCCGTGAATGCTGTTAAGAAGATAAAGAAGAAACAAGGAAAGTCAAAAGTAGTTGTGCATAAGGAAGAAACTGAAGACCAACTTAAACTTTTTAATACACTAACAAGAAAGAAAGAAGTGTTCAAATCAATCAAACCAGGTTATGTTGGAATGTACACTTGTGGGCTGACCGTGTATAACTATGCTCACATCGGAAACCTTAGGACATATGTTTTTGAAGATATTTTGAAGAGGGTGCTGAAATACAATGGTTTTAACACTCAGCATATAATGAATATAACTGATGTTGGACACCTGACAAGCGACGAAGATGCTGGAGAAGATAAGATTGAGTTAGGAGCAGAGAGAGAACATAAAAGTCCTCAAGAGATTGCGAGTTATTATACTGCTGCGTTTAAGAATGATTTGAAGTATCTTAATATTGTTCCACCAGATTTATGGTGTAAGGCAACAGAGCATATTTCTGATCAAATCTCTTTGATTAAGAAACTGGAAGAAAAAGGATACACTTATATTGGAAAGAATGGAAATGTTTATTTTAACACTGCAAAATTCAAAAAATATGGAAAACTAGCAATGCTTGATCTTAAGAATGAATCAAGGGGAAGAGCAAGAGTTGAAAAAGATTCTGAAAAGAAAAACCCAAGAGATTTTGTATTATGGTTCTCTTTACAGGGATCAAAATTTAAAGGGCATTTGTTAAGATGGGATTTTGTTGATGAAATGATAGTTTCTGATGAGGAATATAATCATTTAAAGGAAATTGCTGAAAAAAATTCAAGTGTAGAGATATTGGAGGTGGAGGATGTCTGAATTATGCAAGGGCGAGTGTGGTGGTAAAGCAGTATATCATGGATGGTGCAAAGTAAAATGGAAATCCGGAAATAGATTTGGAGTTGCATGTCCCCAGATAGAACAAAAGAGGGGCAGATCTATTTCAAAGTTTAGACTAGAAGAGTCCAAAAATGAAAAAAATCCGATGCAAAACCCAATTATTTGTGCTAAAAATCATTCTCAAGAAAGAAACAAAAAATGTTCTATTACTTTAAAGAAAAAAGGAGAAATGAACCTGCTTCCCCAACAAACAGAATCTAAGGAGTTGAAAGAAAAAAGAAGAAAAAATGTTTCAATCGCCCTTAATCGCCTGTGGATTGCTGGAAAGCACCCTATACAATTAGAAAGTCATGAAAAAAGGAAGAAAAGATTCGAAAAAATATCTAAAACATTAAGACTTTTAGGAGAACAAGGAAAACTCCCCGTTCAAAATATGAGTGAAGTACAAAAAAGACAAATTGCAAAAAAAGTTTCGAAGAGTCTCATCGAAGGCATTAAATCTGGTAAAATCAAACTGTCTCCTAGTTGGAAAAAAGTCCCATATGGTAAATTGAATCTAAGATCTTATTGGGAGGGGGAAGTAGCTGAATTTTTAGATAAGAACAAATTAGATTGGGAATATGAAACAAAAAAAATCCCTTATTGGGATACTGAAAGAAAGAGGGAAGCAGTTACAATTCCAGACTTTTTTATCCCCTCAAAGAACCTAATAATTGAAGTGAAAAGCAATGCTGAATTTAAAACTCAGAAGACAAAAGATAAGATGGATGGAATAAAAAGCAAAGGTTTTGATGTTTTTCTTGTTGGTAAAAAGGAAATAAATTTAATAAAAAATAATAAATTTTTGGATATTTTAAATGGTGTTAAAAATGAAAAAAATTAAACTTAAAATTACCGGTTGGCCTGGCTGGCATATAGAATGCTCGGCAATGTCGATGAAGTATCTCGGAGAACATTTCGATATTCATTGTGGAGGGATAGATCATATTCCGGTGCATCATACAAATGAAATTGCGCAAAGCGAGGCTGCAACAGGCAAGAAATGGGTTAATTATTGGTTGCATGGAAACTTCCTTGTTATGGGCAAGGAGAAAAAACAAGAGAATACGGGGCAAGAGGATTTTGGAGAAGTTGAAAAAATGTCTAAATCAACTGGAAATTTCATAACGTTGCAAACTCTAATTGAAAGAAAATATGAACCTCTCGCGTATAGATATTTGTGTTTAACTGCCCATTATAGAAATGAACTTATTTTTTCCTGGCAGAACATGGATGCTGCTCAAAAAACATTCAATACATTAAAGAATAAAGTGATTGAGATAAAACAAAATCTTGAAAGAAGAGAGATGTGTGGGGAAGGGACTGTTGAATATAAGAAACAATTTCGAAAGATAATTAATGATGATTTAAATGTTCCCCAGGCTCTTGCATTCTTTTGGCAGATATTAAGAAGTGATAATCTAAGCAATAATGATAAGTATGCCCTAATTCTAGAATTTGATCAAGTATTCGGACTTGGTTTAGACAATGTACAACAAGATAAGACCGAGATCCCAGAAAGCATAAGGTTGTTGATGAAAGAAAGAGAGTTGGCTAGAAAAAACAAGAATTTCAAACTCTCTGACCAGATAAGACAAAAAATCTATGAATTAGGATATCGTGTTGAAGATACGAGTGAAGGACAAAGAGTTAAGAAACTTTAATGTCTAAGAACCATTTAGTTAATTTTAAAACAGCCTTTTTCTTACTAAAACATGGCAGATCTAACAAAACGAAAAATTAAAGATATGAAAGAAGTAAAGTTTAGACAAGCATTTACATCATCTGGAAGAGTGATGCTTGCTGGAAAAGATGCAGAACAAAATGAAGCACTTGTGTGGCAAGCTGAATCAGGAGAAACAGTATTGCACACAAAAGCTGCTGGAAGCCCTTTTGTTAATATAAAGGGGGAGGAGAAGTCTAGTGTCAAAGACATAAAAGAAGCTGCTGTATTCTGTGCGAAATACTCAAGAGATTGGAAGAAGAGTCATGGAGATGTTGAAATCCATGTTTTTCTTAAAAAAGACATATTTAAGGAGAAAGGCATGAACTTGGGAGCTTTTGGAGTAAAGAAGTTCAAAAAGGTGATTATAAAGAAGAAAGTCCTGGGAGATTTCGAAAAAAGAGAAAAGAAAGATCAATTGTTAAAGGAGGCTTTGGAATGAAGACAACAATTTTAATGCTACAGATGGGAAAAAAAGGTCTTAGCGAGGGATTTCTAGATAGCTTATCAAAAACATTTAAAAACCATGGGCTTATTAAATTATCAGTCCTGAAAACCTGTACAAGAGACCGAGAAGAGATAAAACAGATTGCTGAAGGGTTGCGTGTGGGTTTAGATAAAAGAACAGAGAACGAAAACAGAAAGTTTATAACTAGGATTATAGGGTTCACGATAATAATCAAAAAAATCAAAAAGTCCAGTGAAAAGAACAGAGTAAAGACAAAAACAACAAAGAAATAAAATGGAAATAAAAATAGAGAAACCAGAAGGCCTTGTGCACGAGATTGATGCGCAAATTTTCATTGATGCTTTAGCAAAGAAATTAGAAAGTCTTGAAGAATTTAAAATGCCTGAATGGGCAGGATATGTCAAAACAGGAAGAAGCAAAGAAAGAGTTCCTGATAGAGAAGATTGGTGGTATGTTCGTGCTGCTTCTATTTTGAGAACAGCTTATGTCAAAGGAGTTGTTGGCGTCTCTAGATTGAGAACAAAATACGGTTCTAGAAAGAATAGAGGAATGAGACCAGAAAAATTTTACAAATCTTCTGGAAAGGTTATCAGAGTGATCTTGCAGCAAGCTGCAAAAGCAGGAATTGTTGAAGTAGTTAAAGATAAGAAAGCAGGGAAAAGATTAACTAAACAAGGGGTTAGTTTTTTAGAAAATATTGCAAAAGAATTGCTAAATAAAAAGTAAATTATCATTTTCATTAATAACAACATGGATGGTGCCGAAGAAGATCAGTATGAACAAATGGCACAACAAGTTATGGCTTTAGAGAAGATCGCCAAACCCATGATGAGCAAAGAATCCATTTCAAGATACGGAAATTTGAAAACAGCTCATCCCGAAACAGCAATAAAAGCAATCGCAATTGTTGCTCAGGCAGTTCAGATGGGTCAGCTTAGACAAGTATTGTCTGATAATGAGTTTAGAGAAATATTAATTGAAATACAGAAAGGCAAAAAAACATATAAATTTAAAGCATAAATAAGTTTAAATTCGTATAAAAAAATAGAAACGTCAATTAAAATATGGGCAATTTATAAGTTAAACCAAACATTTATTGTTATCAATTTAAAACATCAATAAAAATAAATTAAATCTTACATTATAAAGATTATAAACTGAAAAACGCTAAAAAATCAGAAGATTTTTGGCGTGTCAAAAACCCCGGGGTTTTTAAATATGGCAAAGAAAAAACACATAACAAGCAAATTAAGACTCGGAAAGCAAGGCAGAAGAACAAAGTGGGCCCCATTCTGGGTTATTCCTAAAGCTTGTGGAAAAGGAAAAAGAGTTCATCCTTCTTACTTAACTAGAGTCAAGAGATCATGGAGAAGAACTTCAATTAAAACCAAAATAAAAACAAATGCCAAGAGAAGACCAAATGTTGAGTTTAAACCTGGCAGAATAAAGAAGAAATACTAGAGAAATTTATAATTATAAAAGTTGATAAAAAAGATAAAAACAACGTCAATAAAAATAACTTATCTTGTTGATTAAATAAATATTAAAGATTAATTAAAAAACTAAAAAATGGCAGAAAAAGAAAAGAAAGCTGAAAAGGTTTTGGAAAGAACTTATGTTATTCCTTTGAGAAGAGGATGGTTAAAGGCCCCACAGCATAGAAGAGCCAAGAAAGCAGTAAGACTTGTTAAAGAGTTTTTAGCTAAACATATGAAGGTTGAAGATCGAAATCTTTCAAAAGTAAAATTAGACTCTTGGTTGAACAAGGCATTGTGGTCAAGAGGAATTAAAAGTCCTCCGCACAAAATTACTGTAAAAGCAACAAAAGATTCTAATGGAATAGTTTATGCTGAATTTATTGGTTTACCTAAAAATTTCAAAGCAGAAGATGCTTTTTTTAAGAAGAAAATGGAAAAAGAAGCTAAGAGAAAAACAGCAGTTAAGGAAAAGAAAGAAACTAAAAAAGAAGAGAAGAAAGAGAAAAAAACAGAGGAAGAACTTTTAAAAGAGAAAGAAGAAAAAGAAAAGGAAAAAGCATTACATAACGAAGTTCAGAAGCACGAAGTTAAAACAGATCACTTGAAGGGCGGGAAAGTTGAGAGACAACACGTTCACAAGATGCAAACAGGAAAGTAAAATTAGATTTTTTCTGAAATTCCCTTTACACATTTATATTCGTCAAAGATAAATATATAAATCCCTTTCTTTTAGATACAACATAGATAATATTTTTTTAAAGAAATTGAAAGGGGGTTAAACAAATGAAAAAATCAAAAAAGAAGGTTTCTGGAAGATATAATGCACCAATGCCAAGTGCGATGCCAAAACAAGGTACGCCAGTGTTTGCAGTTGCTAGCATTGTATTCGGAGCAATATTCCTTTTCACTTTAGGATTTATGACATATGGAAACTTGACAGGACAAGCAATATTTTCAACTTCTAGTTCTAGCGGAGGAACAAGTGATATCTCTGCATTAAATGCTACCTGCTATGATAGTGACGGAAGTTTAACATGGCCTGATCAGTATTTTATAAGAGGGTATTGTATAGATTCAACCACAAATGTGAGTAAATGGGATTTTTGTAATAGTACAACTACTTGTTTTGAATATTACTGTAACTATCAAAGAAAATGTGCAGGAATTAATATGAATTGTGCGAATCTTAATGAGAGTACAGGACAATGTTCAAATGGAGCTTGTGTGAGAAAATACAACGCTACATTAAGTAGTTCAAGCAGTGGAGGAGCTTTAACATTTGCTGGAAACGGAACCAATTGTACAGATAGTGATGGCGGAATAATGGTATATATTCCTGGAAATATGACTTACAATGGTACAAAGTACATCGATACTTGTTGGAATACTTTGAGTGATATGAAGAATGTAACTAATTCTTCTAAGACTTTAGATGAGTTCTATTGTGATTCCACTGGTAGAGGAAGAAGAGCGACATGGTTCTGCATTGACGGTTGTAAGGACGGTGCATGTATATCTGGAACAGGTGTTTTATATGATTTGAATAGATTTTACGGAGGAGTGATGGATGGCGGTCCACCAAGAAATTGTGGTTACCTTAACTATGACTCGGGAAATGCATGTAGTGATCACTGTGAGGGATATGGCGCATGTGCCACACGTTGCAATTCAGACTATTACTGCATGGTAGGCTCTTATAGTTGTGAGCGTCACTGGGAAGAGATGTGTAATCATAATGCTGGAGGATATGAAACTGTAGACCACTGTGATTGCAAAGCCAAATATTAATAAACACTAAAAAATTTTTATTTTTTATTTTTTTAAATTTTTCAATTCAAGAAAATAATAGAGTAGATATTTACTTTCTACTAGATTTAACTGCTTTACTATGATTCGTACTATCTTGCCTAAATCCCCCAGACTTTCTTAAAATATCATAAATATCTGGTTGAATTACTCCTTTTACTTCGGGTAGTTCTAAGTATATAAGTTCTTGTGGATTTTTTCCCGACCATAGCATCCAGGTTGGAGTTGGGGCAGTAAGTTGGGGATATTCTACTCCAATTAATCTTAATCTCCCTTCTTTATCCGTTATGCAGACGACTTTAACTTTCTCTTCATTAGACCCAGAATCACCTATGGCTAAGGAACGACAATATTCATTAGAAGAACTATCAACATCTGATTCAATAATATATGGCCCAAATTTAGATTTTTGATTAAAATCAGAGTACTGCGGTGTTGGGTTAGCCCCCGCAACTTTTGGCTTAGTTGGTGCATCGCATTCAATTAAAGCAACCAAACCTAAAGCAATCAAACCTGCTGTTCCAGTAGTTCTCAAGGGATCAGCTGCTAAAGCATCACTAAATTGAGAAAGTCCATATGAGAATGTGTGATATGCGTTACTAACTTTGCCTTTTACTATATTCCAAAGACTTGTAGACTTAAGTATGGGGGAATATTGCTTGTTCATCCTTCTCGTAAGAAAATAGAGTTTATAAATTATTTCTTCTAATCATTTTATAGGGGTAACAAATTATCAAAAATTATAAATCCCCTTTCTTTTTTTCTTTAGTTTTTTAAACACTAGATTCTTTAGATTCTCATGTTAGATGCGAATGACTTGAAAAAGGAGCTTGAAAGATGCGCGAATCCAGAAAAAGCAAAACAACTTTCAAGATATTTCAAGACTGGAAAAGGGGAATATGGCGAAGGAGATATATTCCTTGGATTAACCTCCGCAGGTCAGAGAGAAGTTGCTAAAAAATATCTTGACTTGTGTTTTGACGACATTCAAAAATTATTAAATTCTAAGATTCATGAAGAGAGACAGATAGCTTTAATTGTTCTAAGAAAAACCTTTGAGAAAAGCAAGAACAATTCAGAAAAGAAAAGGATTTTTGATTTTTACTTGAAGAATAGTAAGAATATTAATAATTGGGATCTAGTCGATTTGAGTGCGCCGAATATTATTGGAACATATCTTCTAGATAAGGACCGGGCAATTTTATACAAACTTGCAAAGTCTCATGATTTATGGGAAAGAAGAATTGCTGTACTTGCAACTTTTATGTTTATTAAGAATAATGAATTTAAGGACTCTTTAAGAATTGCCGAGATATTATCAAACGATAAACATGACTTGATGCACAAAGCAGTTGGCTGGATGTTAAGGGAGATAGGAAAGAGAGATCAGGATAAAGAAGAAGAATTTTTAAAGAAACATTACAAAAAGATGCCAAGAACAATGTTGAGATATGCAATAGAAAGATTTGATGAAAAGAAGAGAAGGAGATATTTAGAAGGAAAAATTTGATAAATATAATATTTAAATTAGAAATCTGTTTTGATTGGATACAACACCGCAAAACAAGACCATTAATAATTTATAATATAAGGTTATAATAGAAAGATGAATGGAATATTAATTTTAGACAAGCCTGCTGGGATAACAAGCCACGATGCTTGTGATGTGGTTAAAGGTAAGCTAGGGATTGAAAAAGCAGGACATGCTGGAACACTTGATCCAGATGTAACTGGCGTATTGGTTATTGCTTTAAATGATGCTGTGAAAATTTTGAGATTATTGTCTGGATTGCCAAAAGAATATGTGGGGGTTGCCAAATTGCATCAAGATATTTCTCAAGAAAAATTAGAACAGGTTATCGAGAAGAAATTTCTTGGGGTGATAAAACAAACTCCTCCTAAAAGATCCAGAGTAAAGAGAGTTGAAAGAGAAAGAGAAGTGTTTGACTTTGAGGTTCTTGAAAAAAATGGAAGAGATTTTACGTTTCAGGTCTTATGTCAGGCAGGCACGTACATAAGAAAACTGATGGATGATCTTGGAAAGGAATTGGGAATAGGGTGCCACATGACCTCTTTGAGAAGAATCACCCAAGGACCTTTTTCTGAAAAAGAATCAATTAAGGTTGATGATTTGAAAAATGAGGGCAAATTAAAAAAAAGTTTGTTAAGCATAGAAGAAACTATTAAGAGACTAAAGACAAAGACGATAAAACTGAATGAAAAACAAGAAGAAGATATCAAACATGGGCGATTTTTAGATACCAAAGTGGACATTGAGGGTGGAAAGATTTTTGTTGCTTTGAATCATGAAGGGAAGGTTATAGCTTTGATGATAAAAGAGGGGGAGAGGATTAAGCCAGAAAGAGTTTTTATAAATGAGATATGAATTTGAAAGAGCAGATTTATGCGTATAAACTATCTCTCTTGAATCGATAATCAAATAATAATAACCGACTTTGTTTTATCTATAGTGAAAGACATAAGTCTTTCCCTAGATACTCAACGACAAAATGGGGAAATATCTAAATCGTTGACTATAACAATCAATGATAAAGACAATACATTAAATATCTGTGAACCCTAATGAAGTACATTAAATTTATCTAATTTGAAAATGAAGCCTGAAAAATTATTTATGAGCAAGATACAGAAAATAAGGGAAGATTTTGATGGGGGATGTGCAGATAAACTCCAGGAATTCAAGGGAAATTCAGGTTTAAGTGATGAGGAAAGATTTAATGAGCTTTGTTTTTGTATTTTGGTTGCTGGATCCAATCTGGAGCAAACAAAAAAAGCTTGGCAGGAGAATAAAAATAATTTTCAGACACTAGGCTACAAAGAGCTAAGAAAAAAATTGAAAGAGTCTGGATGTCGTTTTAATCATCGAGCAAGCTACATCGTAGAAGCGAGAGAGACAATAAAGAACATAAATTTCAATGAAAAAGATCATTTTACGCTTAGAGAACAACTTGTGAAAAATATCAAAGGGTTAGGAATGAAGGAAGCTTCGCATTTCCTTAGGAACTTAGGTTATGAAAATTTTGCAATTCTTGACACGCATGTCCTGAAAACATTAAAAGAAAATGGGATGATCAAAGAAATCCCAAAAACATTGACAAAAAACAAATATCTTGAAATAGAAAAGGTTCTAGAGAAATTAGCAGGAAAATTAAATATCTCACAAGCAGAATTAGATCTCTATCTTTTTTATTTTGATTCCAAAAAAATACCTAAGAAATGAGGGCTTGTTAATCACTTGCTTTCTTCTGTTTTAACTTCAACTTTCTTCTTTACTTTTTCAGCAGGTCTTACCCATTTAGTCTTTTTTGGGTTTCTTCCTAACTTATAGTTCTTCTTGCATTTTGAAGAACAAAAGTAAAGAATCCTCCCATCGTTCATTGCTAAGATTACGCCTTTCCCTGGTTGTTGCAGTTTTGAACAAAATATGCATTTCATCATTTTATATATCCCTCCAGAGAACACCGGCATATTTTCTATCTTTTACAAATGCATTCCTTTCCTTTAGAAAGTCATATTTTAGTGCATCAAATTCCGCAACTGGATTGGCTGTATCGGTTCTTTGTGGAAAAGAGTCGTCTTTTAGTCTATCATTTGGGTCATGTGTGAAGACATGAACTGCTATGACTTCTGGCACACGATCTTCTTCTATGCATCTTCTTAGTAATTCTCGAAACATCATTCCGCTTTCACTCATCCTTGGCGTGGTTGTATTTAGCATCTTATGTGAATGCCCCTTTCATGATTTTTGTTCTTATCTTTCTCGCTTCAATTTGAGTTTCCCTTAACATTAAAGTATCTCTTAATCTTACTGGGCCTTTTACGTTTCTTCTAATTGTTTTGCCTTTGTCAAAACCATCTTGAACTTTTACTATAACCTGTGTTAATTCTCCTCTAAAGCCTGTTCTTCCAAGAATTTCTTCAACTACTGCTGGAACAGCTTCTTGTCCAGCTCCTCTTTCTCCTCTTCTGTCTTGCTGCTGGCCTTGTTGGCCTTGTTTTTGATATTGTTTTTTTTCAGCCATGCTAAAAACCTCCGGGTTTTTGACACGCCAAAAACACTAGAAAATCCGAGATTTTCTGTGTGCCCAAAATTTGATAATTTTGAGCATCTTCTGATTTTTGAGCGTGTTTAAAAATTTCCGATTTTAATATTATTCAAAGTTTCTAATTAGTATCCTTCTTCTGCTTAAGTTAAGTAAAACAGATTATTTCTTTGCTTTTTCTTTACTTTCTTTTACGCCGCCGGTTTCGATAACTGCAACTGCAGCACAGGATACATTGATTCCAGCTGAAACACCAAGCTTCTTTCTACTATCAACTGTTTTACAGTCTATACCTTTCTCTTTGCATAGTACTGGTAAGTGTTGAGTTATTTCTTTTGGTGTAACATCTTCTGCATAAACGACAACTTTTGCAGTTCCTCTTTCTATTGCTTTTGTAACTTCGTTTATTCCTTTTTCTATTTTTCCGGTTTTCTTTGCGTTTTCTACTATCTCATAATTAGAAACCATTTTTTAACCTCCCTCATATTTAAGTCAGTCATTGGTTTACGAATATCATGAGAAAAGAGGATTTAAAAAGGTTTCCACTATTTTTTCAATCTTCTTTTTAGGAGATTTTTATCTTCTTTTTGGATAAGTTTAAAATATTTAAAATCCTGTGGTGTCTATGATAGAACTTGAAAAAACATATCTTCTAAAGTTTGTGCCTGATGGACTGCATAATTGTGAAAATAAAGAGATAATTGACATTTACATTCCTAAAATAAGAGAACACCCTACTTTAAGGATTAGAAAAGATGGTAACAAATTTGAAGTGACAAAGAAAGAGCCGGTTACAGATGATGCTTCCAAACAAATGGAACAGACAATCAAACTGCTTGAAGAAGAATTTAAGGAATTTCAAAAGTTGGATGGAAAAATAGTCAGTAAGATAAGATATTTTTATAAGTTCAAGGATAAAGTTGCTGAAATAGATGTTTTTCAAGGAGAGTTAAAAGGTCTTGTGTTAGTTGATTTTGAATTTGATAATGAGCAAGAAAAAGAGGAGTTTGAAATGCCAGAATTTTGTTTAGCAGAGGTTACGCATGAACTTTTCTTAGCTGGTGGGATGTTGTGCGGAAAATCTTATGAAGATATCGAGAATGATTTAAAAAGGTTTGATTACCAAGAAATTATTGTGTAATTTCGTGGTGCCAAAAACATCCTGATTTTTTAGCACAGCAAAATTATCGTATAACCTTATAATTAATTAGATTATAAATTATTTTGATGACATTGTTTTTTATATCTTGTTAATAACTATCGATAGAAATATGTTATAAGATAAAGGTTACATATGAATTTGTTCTACTTTTTCCATTTAACATCAACATCATCTGTTCTCTGGTATGGTTTGATATCTAATTTATTGAATTCTTTTGTTTTTGGCATGATTTTTATCCCTGATTTGAACATTTTTTGTCCTAGAAAGGCAATCATCGCAGCATTGTCAACAAGAAACTCGCGTTCTGGAACAAAACATTTTGCTCCTCTTTCTTTACACATTATTTTTGCCATTTCACAAAGTCTTTTATTACAAGCAACTCCTCCTCCGAGAAGCAATTCTTTTTTCCCAAGATGGGCCATTGCTCTTTCTGCAACTTCAATCAACATTGCAAATGCTGTCTCTTGTAATGAAAAGGATAAGTCTTCTAATGGATATTTTTTAGATTCTAATTTTTGTCTTAAATTTGTTAGTAATCCCGCGAAAGCAACATCCATTCCTTTAACAGAATATGGAAGTTGAATCAAGGAAGCTTTATTTTTGCTTTTCATTGCGAGCTCTTCTATCTTTGGAGCACCTGGAAAACCTATCCCGGCATATCTTGCAAATGTATCAATAAAATTTCCTATCCCTAAATCTAATGTTTCTCCGAATATCCTGTATTTTCCTGCCGCATAAGCAATAACTTGTGTGTTTGCACCAGAACAGTATAATAATACTGGGTCCTTTGCACCCGTAATCTCCCCTATTTCGAGGTGAGCAAGACAGTGATTTACAGGAACAATGGGAAGGTTGTGTTCTTTAGATAACTCTTTGGCAAATCTTAAGCCTTGTAAAAGACATGGAGAAAGGCCGGGTGCGTTTGAGACTGCGATAAGATCAATGTCATTAAATGTTATGTTTGCAGTGTCAAGAGATTGTTTTAGGAGAGGATGTTTAATTTGTTCATGATGCTTTGCAGCTTCAATAGGAATGATGCCCCCTTTCTCTGTTTTGTACATGTCGCGGAGATTGCACAGAAACTTTTTATCTTTTAGAATTGCGATTCCAAAGGTATGCGCTGTGCATTCTATGCCTAGGGTTATCATTTTATCTTAATCCCGAAATCTTTTAGTTCTAATTTAAGTTGTTCTGGATTTTGATAATGAATTGTGTTTATACCCAAAGATTTTGCACGGTCCGTCAATTCTTTTACATCATCGATAAACAACACTTCTTCTGGTTTTCTGTTTATCTTCTTAAGAACAAACTTAAACGCTTCTATTGAAGATTTTCTCATCTTTATGTCTGTGGACCAAAAAGTTTCTTTTGCTAATTCGCACACTCCTTTGAAAAATTCAGCCCTGTCTGCTCTAAAAAGAGGGCTTACATCAGAAAGAATGTATTTGTCTATCTTGATTTTTTTATAGATCTTTATTGCAGGTTCATTTAATCGGATTGCGGTATAGTCTTTATATCCCTTAAGAAAATCTTCTTTGTTCATATTGAGGAGTTTTGATCCTTTTTCAATAAATTCTTCTGCAGACATCTTGGAGGATCCGAATTTATCTCTTAATTCTCTTGCTTCTTCTTTTACATTCTTCCAAAAATTGCAATTTCCAATATATTCTCCTAAAACTCCGCCGATGTCCCAGATGATCGCTTTTATCATTTTATCTTTTCATAATCTTCTTTACTTCCGATATCAATCCAATCCCCTGAAAATGGGAAAGCGTAAACATCTTGTTTTTCGTAAAGATCTTTTATAAAATATGTTAGACCCCAGCCGGGAGAAAGTTTGTTCTCTTCTTCTGACTTTTTGTGAAATTCCTTTAGTTTAGGAATGTCTTCTTTTCTGATCATGTAGATTCCAGTTACTGCTAAATTTGAATCTGATTTTTCTGGTTTTTCTTCTGTTTTTATTATCTTCTTGTTTTCATCAACTGTGACTATGCCAAACTTTTTGGTATCTGCTGGATTATCAATCTTATAACAGGCGAGGCATGTCGCCTTCTTTTCCTTAAAGAAGTTTATGAATTCGTTTATGTCAAGAGAAAAGAGGTTGTCCCCGTATAAAATCAAAATGTCTTCTTTTATTTCAAATTGATCAATAGCCATGAGGCAATCATGAATCGGACCAAGTTGATCCTCAACTGTTACAGAACCGGTATCAACTAGATCAATTGACTTTGGGAATTTTTTGCTTGAAAGCCACCAAGCAAATTTCATATAGAACTTGTTATTTGAAATAAGATAGATTGAATCAATGTCTTTTACTTGGTTTATCTTTTCGACTAAATAGTCGACTATGGGCTTGCCCTTTACATGGAGCAATGCTTTCGGCTGGTTTTCTGTTAGGGGGTAAAGTCTAGTCGCGTATCCGCCGCAAACGATAATGCATTTCATTTTACTTTTAGATTTCTCTGGTTTTTAAATTTCTTCATGTATTGCTTGATCTGTTCTGGAGTTAGGTATCCCATTTTCTTTCTTCTTTCCTGCATCTTCTGGCTTTCTTTTTTCAAAACAAATATTTTTAGGTGTAATATTTCTTTACCATACCCTTTCTTAATACTCTCTATATCTGTTTGTCTTTCATTTTGTGCAACATAACTTTTGTTAAACAAGAATTTTAAGTATCTGTAAATTAGAAAAGTTCCGTGTCTTCTACTATTCTTTCTAAAGTTTTCTATATGGCATAACTCATGGACGAACAAACCTCTTTTTGAAATTAAGTCCATCTTTCTTGTTCTTTGACTTACCCCGATCATGTTCATTTTAAAGAAACAAAATGCAAATGCCCAAGACCACCAATAAATTGGGTGGTTTATCTCTAAAATAAGGATCTTTCTATTTTTCAAAGAAGGAAAGGATTTTTTTATCAGTTCATTAACAATCTGCCGATACTCGCCAGTGTACTTATTCATACTTGAGAAAGTACAAAGAGATTTATAATACTAACGAAAAAATAAAGCGAAGAATAAGAAGAAATAATAAAAATAAAAAAATAAAAAATTAAATTTTGAGGAGACTTACTTCTTCTTCTTTTTCTTTTTGCCGCCCCGAGCCATCTTTGCTTCACATACGTTTCCTTTACCGTCTACGTAGTATAGAAAGCCTGGTTTTCTCTTAATTGCGTTTTTTACTAAAATACTTCCCATTTGAAATACCTCCTTTTAATTTAATATGAACATTTACTATGCTCAAAAATCATGAGATTTTTGGCATGCAGAAAACAATTGTGTTTTCTAGCATTGGTATCAACGACGAGGTTATATTTAAACCTTTCTACTGCCGACGGGAATTGCGGAATTAAGAGTTACTTCTTTTTCGTGAACAGATTTTTATACTAGACAAAATTTGTTATAAGACAAGAAAAAGAGGCAAAATGAAAGAAGAAAACAGAAAAAAGATAAGTTTCACCCTCAATGGAAAGGATTTTTTAGTAGATGCACGAGTTTATAAAAGCCTTTGGAGTCAAGGTTGGGGAAAAATGTTCAGCTTTAGCAAAGAACCTATTTTCTTTGTGTTTCTAGAGAAAAGAGAAGTCGATATTCATATGCTCTTCGTGTTTACTCCCTTGCTCGTGGTATGGTTTGATGAAAAAATGAATGTTGTTAAAGCTGAGAAAATGAAACCTTTTGTCTCTTTTGGAAGTGCCAAGGCGAGGTATGTCTTGGAAATCCCGTTGAAGAAGTTAAGGAAAGGGGTGAGAGCATGAAGTGGCTGTGGTTTGGAATAATAGGGGTTCTTATCTCTGGTTTATGGGGATTGTTTGATAAGCTATCTGGTTTTCAAAATCCTTTTGCTTCAAACCTGATTTTGTATTCAACTGCTATCTTGTCGGGATTTTTATTATTTGTTTTATTCTCTAAAAAACTTAGATTTTCTAAGTATAGTCTTTTAGCTGGTCTTTTTGCTGGAGTCGGAAACTTCTTCTTAATTTACTCTCTTGTTAAAAATTATCTAATACTGGTTCTGCCGTTTGTTTCAATGGCATCGGTTGCTTTCTTTTTGATGATTCTCTTTATTGAAAAACCAAAATACAATCGTGGGCAAAAAATTTTGATTAGTATTGGTATAATACTAAATTTTATTGGAATGTTCCTTGTTGCAATAGGTTCTGTTGGGATATCTGAATTTATTAAACAATTCACATTTAATTGGACATATCTTCTTCAAGTTGTTATGGTCCTTCTAGGATTTACTTTTTGGACTTTTTTTACATATAAGTCTGCATCAAAAGAAAAAATCGATGCAGTCACATACAATTTTTGGAATGTTGCAGCATCATTTTTTGTTGCAATTATTGTAACACTAATCTTTAGCCCATCAATGTTTTCTGGGGTTTTTTCACTTTCTTTTAAGGGATATCTTTACCCAGCAATTGCTGGTCTCGCAGTAGTGGGGGGTTGTTTTTTTACATATAAAGCATATAAAGCCACAACCAATAAAACGAAACTTCAAGAAGCAATAATCGCCATTTTGAGTAATGGAGAACTAATCCCCTTGTTGTTCCTGTCTTACTTTATTTTGCATGAATGGGTTTGGGAGGGATTTATTGGGACAATAATCGTTTTAATTGGACTTTGTGTTTTGCATTTTGCAGAAGGATTGGGCAAAAAGTAAGAAAATATCAAATTTTTTCCAACACAAAAAATTCTCTGTTAACTACTTTCTCTTTTCTTATTTCTTTTATTGGAAAAGAGAATATCTGTTCACAGATTCTGAGATCATATCTTTCCAAACCAGTTTCTTCGCAGATTCTTGTTATATTGCATGATACGCTTCCTTTATTGGTCTTTATTAAAGGGGCAGTAAACGCAAGTTTTGTTGTTGGTTTAAGATAGTTTTTAAGATTATTTAAAACTTGAATCATAAGATTATCAAATTTATGGATCATTTCACGAGCCCTCTCTTGATTTGGAACACTTTTCAACAAAACTCCTAATGCAGGTTCTGTTGCAATTCCCTCTACTTTCTTAGTCAAAACAACTTTCCTAGAATCTTCATTTAAAATCCTGAAGAATACGTTTGTTTGATAGTTGTTCTTAAACCAAACCATGTTTTTTTCTGCGTCAGTAACGGCTTGTCTGTCTACTTCAATACCAACAACATTGATATTGTCTAACATCGCTTCTTGAAGTACAATTCCAATTCCGCAAAAAGGATCTAAGAGAACCTCCTTTTCCTTAACTTGAGATAAGTTAACCAAGATCTTTGCTAATCTTGGAGAGATTGCAAGTTCTTCTCTTCTAATAGGGCGAGACATGTCTCTTCTTTCCATTTCTTTTGAGTCTGAAATACAGTCTATGGTCCCGAAGAAATATTTTTTAGATTTTGAATCTTCAAATATAAAATAGATTATATCTCTAGCTTTTATTTTTGCAGGACTTCCATGAATTACTTCTCCCCCCTGCATTTTTATGTTTCCCCTTAATCCCTGATACCTCGCTTTTAATTTCTCATCACGAAACTTTTGTTTTAATTCATCTGAAAAAGCATCAAACGAACTTTCGCTACAAAAGTTCATAATCGTATATGTGAATTTTGTTTCAGTTTCTAAATAAATCTCATTTTGCTTGATATAATCTAAGAGTTGATTAAGACTTCC
The DNA here is from genome assembly GCA_026395795.1 of Candidatus Pacearchaeota archaeon. Lineage (GTDB taxonomy): Archaea > Nanobdellota > Nanobdellia > Pacearchaeales > UBA284 > JAPLYB01. The sequence continues at coordinate 28,710 of JAPLYB010000033.1, read as the reverse complement.
CGTAAACTGAACTTGTCCAATAGCAATTGTTCCTCCAAGCCTTCGTATTAACTGTTCCTTGTCAATCTCCCGAGTGATATCTATCATAAGACCATTGGAGTTTATTGAAAAGTTCTTACAATTAATTTTTTCTTTTTCAATATAACTAAATATCTCTACTTTAGACAATTCTACATTTCTTCCCAGAACAAATAAGTATTGCATAAGTGATAAATAAAAAATCATTAATAAATCTTGCCCTATATTTTTATAATTAATATAAACCAAATTCTTAACATGGCGTTGTCTCGTAAATCAGATTTGACTAATAATATAATTTAAATCCTTCTTTATCTGGTCTTTCTATCTTAATCATCAAGCCAATTTCCTAAACTAAAGTCTTTTTTTGGTTCCTCTGTTTTTTCAGTTGTTTCTGTCATTTCTTTTTGTGGTGTAAGTGGAAAAGGATCTCTTCTCAAATTCTCAACGTATTTTTTATATAACTTGTTTATGAATGAATCACGGACAACATTATGATGAACGAATCCGCCACCAAATGTTTTAGGAATGTGTGCGAGTTCGTGAATGAGAATTTTCATCTTTTCTTCTTCATCTGCTCGGTCATATTTCTCACTTATCACTTCTATAACATAAGCTGGTTCGATGTTTAAAACTTGTTGAAGGATTTTTGGAAGAGAATGACATCTTGCTATGATATTCCTTGAACCAGTTCCTATGCTTCTAATACAAAAAACTCGGTTTAAGTCAATATGGTCCATGTCTAGGACAGTACATATCTTTTTTATGTTAAATGCTACATCTTGCGCTTCATGATATTTTATTCCTGCCATATTACATACCCCTTTTAATATCGACTCTAGAGAAAATAGAGGTTTTAAGGATTGTGGTTTTATTTTGCTAGAATCTTTTTAAGATCATTTAAAAAGAAAATTGTTTGTTGTCTTAAATCATTTAGATTAACACTTGTTTTTTTCTTACTCCTAATTGATGTTTTTAAGATATGTAATCGCAAAAACAAATCTTTGTATTTCTTTGTATTTTCAAATTTTCCGAAAAAGGTTTTATTTAGTTTATAAAAAGAATAAATCTCATTTTTCCCGCTTATAACCTTTAACATATTGTTTTGTGTGTTAAAAAGAGCATGGTACATTAATTCAATTTGTTGATTTTTTGAAAGCTTAATTTTTTTAATTTTAGGACATACCTTTTCTTTGTTTTTCTTATAGATGATGCAAACTCCTTCTTTTTTTGAGAGAGCATCTAAGTAAAAATTTATCCCCAATCTTTCTTTAATAAGTTGGTTTGTATTGATCTTTTTAATTTTAAAAAAATAATTTAGCGGATTTCCATAAAGTGGTTTAGTTCTTTGCCAGTCATAGGATGCTAAGGCGCTTTTTTGAGAATAATCTCTATAGCCTTTTATGTCAAAAATAATCTGGTGGAGAACAATTGTAAACTTTTTTTCCAGACTTTGAGGTTTAAATGGACCGATTTTTCTTTCAACGAAAAAAGAATAATTGCTATCGGAAAATTTTCTTGCAATTTCACTAAAGATCTTGGAAATTGTCTTGTAGTTTCTGTAAATTAATTTATTAGCTATAATCACAAAATCTAGATCTATAACCTTTTCTGAAGGGCTTATTTTTAAATCTGAATGACTTCCAACGAGGGTAATTGACTCGATAAATTCAAGTTTAGATAATTTAGAAATTAGCTCATGGGCTGATTCTCTTATTTTTCTATTTTTAATTATCATTTTACTGGATTTTGGTAAGCTAAACTATCTAAGAAATCGCAACAATCAAAAAATTGTTGTTTTGATGAGCCGTTTAGTTCTCTTTTCTTTCCGGTTAGATGTTTGTAGATATAATTCACTTTCGCAGATACTTTCTTTTCTTCTAGTTTCCCTGGATAATTTGAAAATAAACAATTTGAGATAAATAAGTAATTATAATAATAATCTAATTTAGTCCTCTTTATTTTTGAAATAGAATTATAGTCTCCCGATAATACTTTTTCAGTCTTTTTTAAAAAAGGCAAATAGTTTGGAGTTGGAACTGGTTGAATATCTGGAAACGAAGAAATATGAATTATTAAAGAGTTTTTTTCAGTATTTAGGTATTCGACTTCTTCTTCATAAGTAGAATGCCAAATCACTAAAAGTCTTGTTTTTTCTTTTGATAAATCGCTTTTAATTATTTCTAGAAAAGAAATCAATTTTTTTAGAAAATATCCTTTTTTTATGTTCTTGTTTGGAGAAACGAATAAATCTAGGTCATGTTTTAGATTCAAACTACCAAAGAAACAGACAAAACCAAAATCTTTCTTATAAGGTTCTAAATTTTTTTTGAAAATCTGTTCTAGTTTTTGAATATCCATTTTAGTTTATTTCAACCACTTTTTCTCTGCTCGTCAACCCTTTTATTATCTTAACCTGAGAACTTGAAACTTTAAAGTGTTTTGCAAGAAGTTTAATAAGTTCGATGTTAGCTTTGTTATCTTGGGGAGGAGATTTGAGATAAGCTAAAGAACTTTTTTCATCAAACTTGCTTTCTCTTGAATTTGGCTTAACTTTAATTGAAAGTTTCATTTTAATAAAAGTCATGAAAATTGAGAGATATTTTAATAGGGTTTAGCTGATTTCATTTTTGGGAAAAGATGCAATTCTGCTGGGCTTTTTTCTAAAAGTTGTCTCTCAAATCTAACTAACTCTAGACTTGTTGGAAGACGTATCTCGTATTTAGAACCTATTTCTTGTCTGGGAAAATACTGTTTTGCTGCACTTGGAGTGCAAAAACCGACATACATCATCCCCTCTCTTATCATAATATCCCCGCGATCAGGAATTTTGTAACCCCTTATTTCTGTTGTTGAACTTTTTTTAATCCCCCTTATTACTTCATCTGCTTCTATTGTCCTTCTTTTTCTTCCTAATTCACCAACAAATTTTTCAGATTTATAATATTCGGCACCACTTTTTATGCTTTCTAAAAGTTCTTCTTTTGATATCGTCCCTTTAGCTAATAAAGCATAAGCCTCCGATAAATATAAACTTGGTGTTAGAAAATAAGCCCCTATTTCAAGCTCTCTTTTTATTTTTTCCCACTCTTTTCTTAGAACTGGATTTTCACTCATTTTATCTCATATCTCTTGAACCAAGTTTTCTAACATTATGCTTGAAAAAGAGGACTTTTTCTGCATGCCAAAAAATTTCTGTTTTTTAGCATAAGTTTATTGTTTATCCTTGCTATTCTTAATGTTCTAAACTTATAAATCTAGCGATGCTATCAATTTTATCGTTCTTAATATGGATTGAAAAAGGAACTCTTGCCAGTTTGCCCGATGGAGTCCCTGAAGGATCTAGAATAATTATGTCTTTTGTTTTTTCATGACCTCCTGTAACTGAGATGCCTGTGTTTTTTGAGATGGATTTTGCCCACTTTCCAATAAAAGAAGGAATCTTTTCATTTTTACTGTAAGAAAGATATTTTTCATAGAAGTTATGGTTGATTGGTTTTTCAAGCAGAAGATAAACATGATAACTTGAACCTGTAAAAAGAACTTGGATTTTATACTTCAAGAGTTTGTTAAATCCCTTGTCTTCCTTAATATCCTTAACTAGGGCTTTTGCAACAATCTTTGCCTTCTCTGTTGGAAGATTAGTCCTATCTAAATCTATAAAAATTCTTTCTATCTGTTTTCCTTGTCCTTCACCATTTGTTGCATAAAAGAATTCAACTGGTTTGTTTGGGGGGAAATATAGCCATAGTTTTTCTTGAACTTTTGTTAATAGCTTGTTTTCAATTGCTTCTGCTCTTTTCATCTTTGTTCTTAGTTCAAAAAATTTATTGTTTAGTTCTTTGTCTGAGAACTCTTTGATAAATAAAGGCAAATCCTTAGACCCCCTTCTTAGAAAAACACCATTTTCTACATGAATTTTTGCTGCAATTTCCTTATTTTTTATAAATGGAGCAATTTCCTTAATATGCTTTGAATAAAAGAATAAACAATCTAAATGCCCCTTAAAATATAGACTATCATTCCAGGTCTCTTTTTTCATGAATAACATAGGGCTGATTTCTTTAAAAAGATTTACGCTCGAAAATGAACCATTTTCGGCGTGCAGAAAATCTATGATTTTCTAGCATAAATGTACTTTTGAATAAGATTTATAAAGGTATGTTCAACAATATTATCATGGGATTAATGAGTGCAAGAAAACTGATAAAAATAAGGAAAAAGGCTAGATGGAAGCATTTTGGATTCAAGAGAAGGATGCTTAACTTGAAGGAGAAGACTGATCCTTTAGAAGGAACAAGTCAGGCTAAAGGAATTGTTCTTGAAAAGGTTCAACTTGAGGCTAAACAGCCAAACTCTGCTATGAGAAAATGTGCCAAGGTCCAGTTGCTTAAGAATAATAAGACAATTACTGCTTTCATTCCAGGAAATTTAGCTCAGAAGTTTATTGATGAGCATGATGAAGTTCTTGTTGAATGCATTGGCGGGAAGATGGGAAGAGCAAAAGGAGATATTCCTTGTGTTAGATATCAAGTTATTTCTGTAAATGATCAACCATTAAGCAGACTTGTGCATGGAAAAGTTGAGAAAGGAAGAAGATAAAATCTGAAATAAACATCTATAAATTAATAAATAATATCAATAACTTGAAAATTTATAAACAAAAAATCAAAGGCAAAAGCATGTTAATAATATAAAAAATTAAACTCAATATAAACTAAAAATTAATAAAATAACATTAAAATGAAAATATTTGATATATTTGATGTGGATAAAATTGAAATAAAAGATCCTGCTTTGAAAAAGTACATCAATTTAGAACCAAGGCTGATTATTAAGAGTCATGGAAGAGCAAGGGAGAGATTTTCAAAATCAAAGGTTAATATCATTGAAAAGTTAATTTCAGAACTAGCTGTTCCAGGACACAGGGGAAAGAAACATAAGATTATAACTAGAGTTTCTGGAAAATACACCCAAGGAGCAAAGGTTGTTATTGCTGCTTTTAAGATAATTGAAGAAAAAACAAAAGAAAATCCTGTTCAAGTTTTTATAAGGGCTATTGAGAATGCTTCTCCTAGAGATGAAGTAACAAGTATAGAATATGGTGGAGCAAGATATCCTCAAGCAGTTGATGTATCTCCTGTAAGAAGATTAAGTCTTTCAATAAGGAATATGGTGCATGGATCTCATGACAAGTCTTTCAATAAAAAGAAGAAGATTTATGAGACCCTTGCAGAAGAAATAATCAATGCTGCACAGAATTCTAATGAAAGTTTTTCTGTAACAAAGAAAATTGAAACCGAGAAACAGGCAAATTCTGCTAGATAAAGATCTGATAGGAAATTATGGAGGATGTATTAAGTAGATACCAAGACTTAACTTTTCAAACTTCTTTTGGGGAAATTGGTTTTGCGGAACTTGAGAGACGATTAAGAAAACAGAGATTTATCGGTCAAAGAGATTCTTTATTACATGTTTTCCGAGATGACTGGAAGCAATTAAAAGAACTTGAGGTCTCAAATCAAGAAATTGCCGATGCTTTGGAAAGTGGAAGATTTAGTACAGGTTATCAACCATATCCTGGAGTGGTTGTATCAACCTTTGGAGCAATGTCTCGAATTTGTCCGTTTGATGGTTTTTCAGGGAAATATTCTGAGACAATATGCAGGAAAGGTATTGATAGAAAATTTATTGATTTCTATAATGACCTTTATTTGAAGTATGGTCCAAAAGGAAGTCTAAAAAGACTTAAAGAAATAATCTCCGAGTCGATGCCTGGAGTTAATTTAATCTCTGATGTAGATCTAGACGATTCTTCTCAGGCCAATAACGCTATTCTTGCAGCAGTATGCAGAATAGTTGAAAGCAGTTATCCTAGTTTGGAAGAAGCTGAAAAATTTGCTAAGGGCAACTTTGAAGACTATGAAGATTACATACTATCTCTCTTTTCAGACGATGCCCATATGATAAGACAACATGGTTTGTTTCCAAGGAATTTTGGGCGAAAGCTAACTCCAAAAATTTTATGTAAAGTTTTGGGATTGAGAAAATACGTAAGATAAAACTAATTTCTTTTTAGAAACCTTTTTAAACATTCTTTTGATAAACAGTTTATGGCACAAAAAGAATTAAGAATCGATAAGTTTAGAAGACTTGTTAGTCAGCAAAGTCATATAAGGAATGTGTGTACTTCTGCCCACATACATCATGGAAAAACAGCCCTAACTGATAATCTATTAGCTGCAGCTGGAATGATGGCTTCAAAAAATGCAGGAGACCTAGATTCTGGGATGATGACCTGGCAGCATGCTGATGAACAAGAAAGGCTTTTGACTGTTGATTCTGCAAATGTTTCTATGGTCCACGAATCTAATGGACAAGAATATTTAATCAATCTAATTGATACCCCTGGGCATATTGATTTCTCAGGAAATGTTACAAGTGCAATGAGGGCAGTTGATGGAACAATTGTTTTGGTTTGTGCTTCTGAAGGAATAATGCCCCAAACAGAGACAGTTATTAAGCAAGCCTTAAGAGAAAGGGTTAAACCTGTTCTTTTTATTAATAAGTTTGACAGATTGATTAAAGAACTTAAGCTTGGACCAGAAGCTATGCAGGACAGAATTGTCAAGATCATTGCTAACTTTAATAAATTAATTGAAAAGATTGCTGAACCAGAATATAAAGAGAAATGGAAAGTGAATATTGGGGATGGAAGTGTTGCTTTTGGATCTGCAAGAGATAATTGGGCATTGTCATTGCCATTCATGAAAAAGAAAAATGTTTCTTTTAAAGACATCACAAAGATTTATGATATGGAAGAAACTGAAATGAAGGAATGGTGTTGGAAAAATGCACCATTGTATGAAGTAATCCTTGATATGGTCATTAAACATCATCCAAGCCCTGTTGATGCCCAGAAATACAGAATCCCAAAAATTTGGAATGGCGATCCTGATTCAGAATTTGGAAAAGATTTACTTGCCTGCAATCCAAATGGAAAATTAGCATTTATCATTACAAAAATCATTGTTGATACTAAAACTGGAAAAGAACTTTCTGTTGGAAGATTATTTTCTGGAACGGTTTATGAAGGGATGGATGTTTATTTGAACAATGCAAAATTAAGACAAAAAATCCAACAAGTTTTTATCTATGATGGGATAAAAGCTGAATCATTAAAAGAAATTCCTGCTGGAAATGTTCTTGCTCTTGGAGGAATTGTCGCAAACACCAGCGAGACAATCACTTCTGAACCAGAAACTTCTTTTGAAGAAATAAGGCATATTTTTGAGCCGGTTGTTACAGAAGCAATTGAATCTAAAAAAGCATCTGATTTGCCTAAATTGATTTCAGTATTAAAACAGGTTGGAAAGGAAGATCCTTGCATCAGGGTCCAGATCAATGAAGAAACTGGACAGCATTTGATAAGTGGCATGGGAGAACTGCATCTAGAAATCATAACTAACAGAATAAGGACTGAGAAAAATGTTGAAATCTCAACATCTCCGCCAATTGTTGTTTATAGAGAGAGTATAACTAAAGCGAGTGGAGAATTTGAAGGAAGAAGTCCGAATAAGCATAACGTATTTACAATGACTGTGGAGCCTTTAGAAGATGCTGTTTATCAAGCAATCAAGAACAAGGAAATTCCAGAGACAAAAGTGAAGAAAAAAGATGAACTTTTATTTAAGAAATTAACTTCTCTTGGAATAGAGAATGATGAAGCTAAACAGTATAAGGAGATTTATAGAGACTGCGTTTTACTTGATAAGACAAGAGGAGAAGTTCATATTGGAGAAGTTATAGAGCTGGTGATGACCGCATTTGAGCAGATTGTAGATCAGGGAGTTTTATCAAGGGAGCCTTCAATAAAGTTAAAAGTCTCCCTTATTGATACAAAGCTACATGAAGATGCTATTCATAGAGGGCCGGCACAAGTTATCCCTGCTGTTAGGGATGCGATAAGATCTTGTGTTATGGATGCCAGACCTGTTTTGTATGAACCATTACAAGAAGTTCAAGTTGAAGCTCCAATTAATTTCGTAAACGAAGTTACAAAGATCATCCAAAGCAGAAGGGGTCAGATGATGGGGGCAGAGCAAGAAGAAGATCATCTTACGATGAAATGCACCTTGCCTGTTTCAGAGATGTTTGGATTAAGCAATGATTTGAGAAGTTCATCTGAAGGGAGAGCAACATTCTACATTATTGACCAGTCCTTCGCAAGAATACCTTCTGATTTACAAGAGAAGACTATTAGACAGATTAGACAAAGGAAAGGATTGGCCGAAGGACAATAAACTTAAATTTATTTGTTTTTTAATTATGAAGAAATGGTGTTATGTTCTTGTAAAATTAGGTCATAGAGGACCTAGGAAACAAATAGAGATTCCGGTTTATGTTTTTGTAAGCAAGGTTTCTCATGTGTTTATTAAGCTAAGGTATATGGGAGGAATTCATCATCGCGAGGTTTGCGAGACTAGGTTCTTAAATGATTTAGAATCTAATAATCTTGAAAATAAAGTACTGGTAGAAGGATTATCTTTAAGAAAAGCAAAAAATAAATGGTATACTACCTATAAAGATTATAAATGGTGGTAGTTTGATTAAATTTAAGAATTTATTTTAGGTTAATTAAGAAGCTGGTTTGAGTGGACTAAGAAACAAGCCATTTTCATAAGTCATTGGCCCTATTCCAGCTTCACTAGTAATTGCTCCAGCTTCTATTTTTACTACTTTCATTAGAAAGTATATATATTTTTCTAAATCTGCTCCTGTGAAACATCCCCTTCCTGAGATACGTAATTTCAAGAGCCTTTCTTTTACAGAATTCATAGCAGCCATTATTTTTTGTTCGATACCACCCAAAAACATTTCTCCTGCTTTTTCAGTATCTAATCTCTCTCCTGTGTTCAAACTATGTGGGTCCCAATCTAAGAATCTTAGAACTGGAGAATATACTCCAAAAATTGGATTAAGTCTATGATTATAAAATGCAAGGTCTGTTGATTCAATTACTAAGTGATGAGTATAACTTTTTTTTTCATCAGAATTTCTTGGGGGTTGAAGAACTAATTGAGCATGATATGCAACACAAGCTACATTTTCTGAGTCAGGGGCACATACAAGAATATGCTTATCAAGTGGTTTTTTAGTGTATTCTGCCATTTGTAGATTTGGTTTGTTTATTTATAATCATTGTTGTATTTTAAAATATATAATGTTTTTTACTTAATTAAAATTCTTTTTTCAGTTAAGAAAGAATTTTAAATAGGATTTTGTTTAAACAATCAAAGAGACATCATGAAATTTCTTTTTGTGTGCAAACATAATAGATTCAGAAGCAGAGTAGCTTCAGCTTATTATAATCGACTGAATCGGAAAACTAAGAATGGAGCAATTAGTGCAGGAATTTATTTAGATAATTCTTCTCTAGATAAAAATGAAGTTAAAATTTCTAAAAGTTTTGGAATTGACATTAGAGGAAAGCCAAGAAAAGTGAATGAAAAAATGCTGAAATGGCAGAATTTGATTATCATTGTTGCAGATGATGTTAAAAAGAGCCAGATAAAAAACTATAAAAATTATAAAATTATTATATGGAAAATAAAAGATGTAGATAATACTAAAAATGTTAAATTAGCAATAAAAGAAACTATTAAAGAAATTATAAAAAGAGTAGATACTTTTAATAAGAGGTAAAAAGGAGGATAGAATGAAAGACAAATCCAAAAAAATAAAAAGATGGTGGGAAGACGCTTCTCAATACTATCAAAAGAAATTTAATATCCCTATTGGGATTCATTATGGTCCAGGAGCCCCGTTAGAAGATGAGTTGAAATTGCTAGGAAATATTAACAAAAAAAACATTCTTGAAATAGGTTGTGGAGGCGCACAATGTGGAATCGCTATGGCTAAAAAAGGCGCAAAGGTTATTGGAATTGATATATCTGAGGAGGAACTTAAGTTTGCAAAAGACCTTGTTAATAAGAATAAAGTCAACATTAAATTAATTCAAGGAAGTATTCTAAATTTAAAGGTTATCAAGTCAAATTCACAAGACATTGTTTTTTCTGCTTATTCACTGCAATATATCGGAAATCTAAAGAAATGCTTCAAGGAAGTTTACAGAGTCCTCAAAGTTAATGGAATTTTTACTTTTAGTTTGGAACATCCCTTTTTCTACACTTTAGATCATAAAGGAGAGAAAATTAAACAAAGTTACTTTGATGCTGGAGAAATAGTAGAGGACGATTTTTGGCCAGATGGTTCAAAGCATACCTTTGTAGGATACTCGCACAAAATCCAGGATTTATTCGATGCACTTGTCCAGGCAGGATTTTTTGTTGAAAGAATAATTGAACCAGATTCAAGAAAAAAATGTAAAGGAGACTCTTGGATAGGAGTAGGTGACAGTTACGGAAGAAAGAGAATGTCCATTTTTCCCGCAACAATAATTTTTAAATCAATTAAAAAATGAAAAAGCAAAAAGTAATTGCGATTATTGGACCCATTGCTTCTGGAAAGGGGACATCTGCTGATTTTTTTGTTAAGAAGTATAAATTCAAAAAAATCACAATGAGTGATTTTTTAAGACAAGAGGCAAGAAGGAGAAGAGTTCATCCAACCAGGTTATACTTTAGAAAATTGCAGAAGGAGTTAAGAGAGAAATTTGGACAAAATATTCTTGTTGAGATGGCTAGAAAAAAAGTGAAAGATAATCCTGAAAAAAATTTTGTGATTGATGGACTAAGAGATTATAGAGAAGCGAAATATGCTAAGAAAAAATTTAAATTGAAGATTATATTAATCGATGCAGATCCTTCTGTCAGGTTTAGAAGACAAAAAGAGAGGCACAGAAATGGTTTTTCTCAAACATATCTTGAATTTTTACATGAAGATGCTGTTGAGAATAGCATCTTTGATTTTCACAAAACAAAAAAATTAGCTGATTTCAAGATATTCAGTGATAAAGGGAAAGAACATCTGTACAAAGAGCTTGAAAAGTTAAAAAGAAAGCTAAGGATATAAGATGATCAGGCAGCTTGCAATTCTGGACGTATTGCAAGAACAGCTTCATTTACTGTATTCACAAGAGCATCTCTAAAAGAATGCATACAATCATATTCTGTTGAGATATAATCATAAGCTCCACCGAGCATCGCCTGAATTCCTCTTTTAAATGTGTCCACTATCACGATTATTGGTGGCGCTCTTTTTCCATATAATCTTCGTGCTTGTTCAGCAATATGGTCACAAAACTTTGTTGGATCTGTAACAATATCTGGGCTTGTAAGATCTAAAACAACTGCTACCGGTTTTTGACTTAGTAATTGATGTTCTAACCCAACAAAATTTGGAAAATAAGGCCAAACAGATTCATTCAAAATAGAATAACCCTCATTGCTCAATGCTCTTTTAACTTTTTTAGTAAGTTTACTTTTTGTTTTGAAACTATCTTGAGCTGATGAATATAATATGCCTGCCATTATTTATGGTAGAATGGGTGTTATATAAACATTATTGTAAGAAAGTACAACCTTTATAAACCTTTTTTCTCGAGGGGCATTTAAAAAGGTTTATAAAGGTATTTTCCATATATTTTATAGCTTATGAGTGACAAAATTTCTATTGTCCTCGATAAACAGAAACAAAATGAAGTCTAACTTAAAAATTCAAAATATTGTCGCAACTGCTTCTCTTGGAACAAAAGTTCCTCTGGTAAAACTTGTGAGAAGCCAAGCGAATACAGAATACAATCCAGAACAATTCCCGGGACTTGTCCTAAGGATAAAAAATCCTAAATCAGCTGTTCTTGTTTTTTCCTCAGGGAATCTTGTGTGCACTGGAACTAAAAGCACGGCACAAGTTAAACAAGTTATCCTTCAAGTCATAAAACAATTGAGAAAGATTGGAGTCAAGGTTACGGGAGTTCCTAAAATATCTGTCCAGAACATTGTCGCTTCTGGATCAATAAATATGGCTCTTAATTTGAATGAATTAGCTTTAACTCTAGAGAATACAGAGTATGAACCAGAACAATTTCCAGGACTTGTCTACAAGTTAAACGAACCAAATGCCACTTTTTTGCTGTTTAGTAATGGAAAGCTTGTGTGCACTGGAACAAAGAACAGAGCACAACTTGAAGATTCTATGAAGAAGTTAATCAAGAATACAAAAGCAGTTGTTAAAGTCAAAAAATAAGTCTTTTTCTTTATATTATTAAGGATTATAGTTCATTCTGTCACAACAAACTATAAATATGCTAGAAAATCTTAGATTTTCGTCATGCCAAGAATTAAATAAGTATGGAAAAATCGCAATTCTTGAGCACATAAGAGTGCGGTTTTTCTCAGGGCTGAAGGGCTGTAAAGGGTTGTGAGAGGTAAATATGCAAAAATGCAAAAAGGGCTAAAATGGAAGATTTGATTATTGAGGCAAAGGAATTTTTTGAGTACTATAGGACTCAGATAGGAAAGTCAGCTAAAAAAGGAGAAAAGGCTATTCATGTTTCTTTTCAGGATATTGCTTCTTTTTCTAATACTTTAGCAGATCAACTGCTTGCTAAGCCAGAAGAAGTCTTGTCTGTTATGGAGCTTGCGCTAGATGAAGTCGGATTAGTGAGCAATGCAAAAATTAGGCTTTTAGACATGCCTGCGTCTCAACACATAAAAATTAGACAAATTCGTTCTAGACATATAGGGCAGTTAATTGCAATTGAAGGCATTGTCAGACAGGCTTCTGATGTACGCCCCCAGATTGTCAATGCTAAGTTTGAATGTCCTCAGTGTGGGACATTGATCTCTGTGCTACAGGTTGAAAAGAAGTTTGCAGAACCTTCAAGATGTTCATGCGGAAGAAAAATGGGTTTTAAGCTAATAAGCAAGGAGATGGTGGATGCTCAAAGACTTGTTTTAGAGGAAAGTCCTGAGGGTTTAGAAGGAGGGGAGCAGCCAAGAAGATTGAATGTTTTTCTTAAGGAAGACTTGGTTGAACCAAAGATGGAAGAAAAAACAACTCCCGGGGCTAGGATAAGGATCATAGGTTTGCTAAAAGAAATTACAATCCCTTTACAAACAGGGGGCATATCGACAAGATTTGACCTTGCTGTTGAAGCGAATAATATTATCCCTCTAGAAGAAACCTTTGAAGAACTTGAAATCTCTGAAGAAGAAGAAAGACAGATAAGAGAACTTGCAGCAGACCCTCTAGTGTATGAAAAACTTGTAGCTAGCATTGCTCCAAGTATCTTTGGTCATGAAGACGTTAAACTTGCTGTTGCTTTACAATTATTTGGGGCTGTTAAAAAAAAGAGAAGTGATGGGACAGCTATAAGAGGGGACATTCATCTTTTGTTTGTTGGAGATCCAGGAGTTGCAAAGAGTGTTATTTTAAAATTCGTTTCTACTATTGCGCCGAAAGGCAGATATATTGTTGGAAAATCTGCTACAAAAGCAGGAATTACAGCAAGTGTTGTTAGAGATGAGTTCCTAAGAGGATGGGCACTAGAAGCAGGAGCAATGGTCTTGGCGAATAAAGGAATCGCTTGTATAGATGAGATGGAAAAGATGACTGAAGAAGACCGAAGCTCATTACATGAAGCAATGGAGCAACAAACGGTTACAATTAGCAAGGCTAACGTGCAGGCGACCTTAAGAGCTGAGACAAGTGTTTTAGGAGCTGCGAATCCAAAGTTTGGAAGGTTTGACCCTTACCAACCAGTTGCGTCTCAAGTTGATATGGCTCCAACTTTATTAAACAGATTTGATTTAATATTCATTCTAAAAGATATCCCTCAAAGAGAAAGAGATGAAGCAATCGCAGCTCATGTTTTGCTTGAACATAGACAGGCTGCTGCTCGTCCCCCTATTGAACAAGTTTTATTAAAAAAATATATTGCTTATGCAAAACAAAAAATTTCTCCTAAATTAACTGAAAAAGCAGTTGAAGAAATTAAGAATTTCTATGTTGAACTAAGGAATGCTCCAACTTCAGGAGATTCTTTGATTAGACCAATTCCAATTTCAGCTAGACAACTTGAGGCATTAATAAGATTATCAGAAGCATCTGCTAAAATTAGACTTTCTTTAAAAGTCACTAAAGAAGATGCAAAAAGGGCTATCCAGATTATGCATCTCTATTTATTACAGATAGGGATTGATAAAGAAACAGGCAATATAGATATTGATCGAGTTACGACTGGAATTCCTGCTTCTGAAAGAAATAAAATAGCCATCTTAAGAGAAGCTGTTGTGAGACTTGAATCCAGAATAGGAAAATTAATCCCGATTGATGAATTGAAACATGAGGTTGCTGACAAAATCAATGAAGATCAGGTTGAAGAGATGTTGGAAAAACTTGAGAGAATGGGTGATTTGTTCGAGCCTAAAAGGGGATTTATCCAAAGAGTTTGAACAAAAAAGATGATTGCCGCAATGCAATAATGAATTTAAACTGAAAAAACAAGATTAAATCATAAAAAAGGAAAAAATTATGGCTGAAGAATTTAAAAAAAGAAACACGGCGTATAAAATCTCAATCGGACTTATACTCGCTGCGATGGAAGGAGTTGAATTAGATGAATCACAGAGATTCAAATTCCTTGATATAAAAGGCAAGGATGTTTATAGAATCAATTTAATTGCAAATGTTATTGATAAATTTGAAAGCAATCAAAAGCCTTATGTAAATATGACCCTAGATGACGGCACAGGAGACATACGAGTTAAAGCTTTCGCAGATGATGTTCATTTATTGCAAGCATCACAATTAGGGGATACACTTCTTGTTATTGGAGTATTAAGATATTATAACGAAGAAATCTATATCATGCCTGAAATTGTTAGAAGTGTTGAGCCAAAATGGCTTGTGGCCAGAAAACTTGAACTTGAAAAAGAGTATGGGAATATGTACAATGAATCTGTCACAAGTTATGATGCCCAATCTGGAGAGACTAGTGAGAACGTTGGCGTGCAAGGAAGTTCTTTGAATGTCATAAATCCTCCAAAATATTCTACAATACCCTCAACTGAGAGAAATAAAGCAGATGACAATATGAATTTTACTGAAGAGGAAAAAATTGATCTTTCAAATGGAAATAAAGAAACTGCTCCTTTGATCAAATCAATGAGAGATGTCTTACTAGACATGATCAGGAATGCAGAAAGTGATGGCGGTATGGACATAGACAAGATAATTATGGCTATGAAAGAACCTGTTGATCATATTAATAAAGAAATTACTGTCCTTCTTGAAGAAGGCTCAATCTATGAGCCTAAGCCGGGGAAGTTGAGGATACTATAGAAATTATATAGGAGATGCAGGGGTCCATTTTTCCAAACCTCTCATTCTACGGGCATTTTGAAATAATTTTTCGCATTTTTCTAATGGGACGTACGTTTCTCCTTCTTCCATGAAATAAACTATAGTTATCAAATCATAGTACGCTCTTTGTTCACATTGTTTTTGCGATGCCCCCAAACATTTTCTTTCAGACAAACCCGCATATCTAGAAGATAGTGCAAATAAAAGCAATAAAAATCGATTTTGCTGGGATGTTTTAAATTGAGTATTATTAGTTTGAGTACCGAAGATTACGCTATCCAAACCATTTTTAACAAATTTCCTCATATCTCCGCAAATCGGTCCATCGGTTTCAAAGTCGGTTTTGTCGGTATAAAGCCAGTCGATTGCTTGGTCATATGGGTTCATGTATATGGCCCTCTAATTTACTTTTTAACTTTTATTGTGATTGAAAACATAAAGGAAACCTTTTAAACTCTTTTTATCTATAAAAAATATGCAAAACGATAAAGATTATGAAACGCTTTTAGACAGGGCATATTCTAAGATTAAGAAGGTTGAAGTTACTGAAAGATTTGAAATTCCTAAAGTAGACAGTGCTGTTGAAGGGAGCAAGACACTTGTTTCTAATCTTTTACAGATTGCTTCTTTTTTGAGAAGGGATATAAATCATTTTACTAAGTTCTTATCAAAAGAACTTGCTACACAAATAATCATTAGAGGAGATCAAGCAGTCTTTAACAGAAGACTTCTGCCTTCGCAGATAAATGAGAAAATTGCAGCTTATGTAAAAGAATTTGTCACATGCCCTCAATGCGGCAAGCCAGACACAGAACTTATAAAAGATAAGGTATTCTTATTTTTAAGATGTTTAGCTTGCGGAGCTAAGCATAGTGTGAGAGCAAAAATTGTTTAACTAAACTTGAGAGAATAAAATGAAAGCAAAAAAGAGGAAAACAAAAGTTAAGAAAAACAAAGCAGCTAAAAAGGTTGCGAAAACTTCAAAAGTGAAGGTTAAAGGAAAATGCGGAGATTGTATTTTCTATGTTCCCAATAAAGATAAGAAAGGCATAGGCTCTTGTTTTGAGATAAGCAAAATGGTAAAAGAAGTTCAGTCTCCTGCATGTAGGGGAAAATTTTTTAAGGTCAAAGCAAAGTAGGTCAGGGCACCTCTAATAATACAATGCTTTGAATGAATTTTCAGAGTTCCAAAAACATTTATGCTTGAAAAAGAAAGTTAATTTTCTTTTTCAACATGCCCAAAATCGGAGATTTTAAGCATTTAAGTTATTAATTGATAAAAATGGAAAAAAAGATTTTAATTACTATTCATGAAAACTACAGGAAGATTATTGCTGTTTGTGATCAAGATCTTCTTGGAAAGAAGTTTGAAGAAGGAAAGATGCAATTAGATGTAAATGAAAAATTTTATGGTGGAAAAGAGTATGAAAAGAAAAAAGCTCTAAAAATATTAAAAAATGCTTTAGATGATGATGCCTGTTTTAATTTTGTTGGGAAGAATTCTATTGATCTGGGAGTTGAAGCTGGTCTGATAAAAAAAGAAAATCAGATTGTGATTCAAGGTGTGCCCCATGCACTTGCTTTCTTATAATCAGAAAAGTATAAAACCTTATTTTTATTTGAAGTGAATGGATGTTAGCTGGCTAATAGGGGTGTTTGGGGTGTACTTCGGTTCTTTTATTGTTGGTTTTGTCGGAGGACTCATTCCGATAACTATAACCGAAATCTTCTTGGTTGGAATGTCTCTTTTTGCTCCAAAAGAATTCCTCATCCCCATTATTCTTTTATCTGTTTTAGGACAGATGGTCGCAAAATCTTTATTTTATTTTGCTGGAAGGGGGATTGTAAAAATTGCAATAAAGAAAGATGATAAAAGTTTTGAAAAGACAATTAAAAAATTTAAGAAATGGGAAAACAAAACAGGACCATTGATATTCTTTGCAGGGGTTGTTGGTGTGCCCCCGCTCTATATAACAAGCATACTTTGCGGATCTTTTAAGATAAATTATTTTAAATTTTTGGTTTGGGGAGGAACAGGAAGATTGATCAGATTTGCTATAGTTGTTTTATTTCCACAATTAATCAAGACAATCTTCTTCTAACTAAAAAAATGGACCCGATATCTCATCTGTGCTGGGCATTGACAATCTTCATTTTTATTCTGGGATTTGGTCCAGTTGCAATCGTGTTGATTGTTGCAATTCTTCCAGATCTCCCCTGGATTGATTTTTACCTTCATAAATTTAAGGAAGCTGAAAAGAAACACGAAAAAATAATCTCTATTTTCAAGAGTAAAAAGGGGCAGGTCATGCACTATCTGCATAAACATCAGCCAAATTATTTGAGAACAATGCATTTTTTTATGCATAGTCTTTTTGGGTGGTGGCTTTTCAGTTTGATTGTTGTTCTTTTCTTCAGAAATCACCTCTTTCTTTCTTTTGTTTATCTATCACACATTATCATAGATATCCCCTCTCATGGCAGAATTCGCGGGCCGATTCTGTTCTATCCATTTTCAAAGATAAGTTTCAATGGTATAGAATTTGAGGAGCATAATTGGATGATTATCGCCAGTTATTCTTTGTTAATATTGATTAATATTGCTTTGTTTGTATCTCCTATTTAATTATTCTAAGAAGATTTATAAATAAAATTGTATTTTTTGTTTATGGATTGGATAACAATTTTAGGATTATTTGCTGCTTTTGGTACAACAATTGCTTTTTTACCTCAGGCAATAAAATCAATAAAATCTAAAAAAACAAATGACGTCTCTTTAGGCATGTATTCAGTTTACGTAATCGGTATTTTTTTATGGTTAAGTTATGGAATTTTGATAAAGAATTTGCCTATTATCCTAGCAAATGCCATCACATTTATTTTAACCCTTATAGTTCTAGTTCTCAAACTTAAATATAAGTGACGCCCTCGTTTTTCGAGCGTAAATAAAATTTGATAAGATTTATAAAGAATTTTTCTTTAACTGTAACATGCAATTCAAGGATAAAAGCAAGAAGAATAGTGCACCACAAAGAGGCGCTCCGCAAAGTGCGTATACTCCATTAACTGGTGAGTTTGTCAGAGTTCCATTGCCTAAAGGAAGACAGGTAATAGGTCTTCTTGAACAAAGACTTGGAGCAAATCACATGATGATTAAGTGCTTTGATGGAAGAGCAAGAAATTGCAGAGTTCCTGGAAGATTAAAGAGAAAGCTATGGCTGAGAGAAGGAGATATTGTCTTGGTTGAACCTTGGGAGTTGGGGGGAGATGAAAGAGGGGATATTCTTCTAAAATACAGTCATGCTCAAGTTGAATGGTTGAGAAAAAAAGGACTTTTGAAAACAGAAGGAGAATTGTAGGACTTTGTATATGTTAAATAAATCACTTCTTATAATGCTTTTTTTCAATTAATTTATAAATGTTAAATTATTTTTGTAAACTATAATAAACTATAAAAATTTGAGATCATAATATAAAATATGAGAAAAAGTCATTTTTCTGGGAAAGAACTTTGGAGAGTCCTTGGGAAGGATGAAAGAAATATCAAAAGTTTGCGTCAAAAGCTTGGTGCTAAGATTGATGTTAAAAGACAAAGAGATAATGATAACGCAGATATTTTAATTACAGGAAAAAACGCAATGCAAGAGTATGTTCTCAGTGAAATTTTAGAAGCACTTTCATCTGGTTTTGATTTAAGAATCGCCATATTATTAGAAGATGAAGAATTTGTTTTTAAAAAGGTGAATTTAAGGACTTATGCTAGAGGTTCGAGATTGAGCTTTGTTCGAGGAAGAATTGTTGGAAGTGAGGGAAAATCAAAAAAAGTGATACAAAGTCTTACTGACTGTTTCATTTCTTTATCTGATAATTATGTTGCCATAATTGGGAAGCCAGAAAGCATAGATCTCGCTTCTAAGGCAATTGAATCTTTGATAAGGGGGACGAAACATGCTAATGTCTTTAAATTTCTAGAAAAATCTCAAGGAACGTTAAAAGAGCGGGCAGAACTTTTGGAAGAATTTGAAGAAGAAAAAAGAGATGGGAAAAATTGATATTTATTCTATACTTAAAATCATTTAATCATTACGCACCAACTTGTTTTCTGGGACGGGACTCAAATTTTTTTTATATTATTTATATGAGTTCTTTTTAATTAATCGATTCAGCATTTAGTATTTTTGATTAATCTAAACTTTTATAAAACGCCGTTTTCTCTTAATTTAGTTAGATAAATTGCCCCGATAGCTCAGTGGCTAGAGCATACGGCTGTTAACCGTAGGGTCGAAGGTTCGAGTCCTTCCCGGGGCGTTCGGTTTTATCGACGACAAAATGCGATTTGTCGACGGAGAAATTGAAACATTAAAAGAAAAGCTATAGAATTTTCACATCAAATTCTTTTTCTATTTCAAGAGATAATTTCTTTGCTCTTTCTAACGCTTCTGGAAGCATAAAGGGAAATTCTAGGTCTCTTTTTAATTTGCGAACTACTGATTCTTTTTCCCACATTTTTATCATAAAACCAGCCATCACAAAATGAGCAAGATTGTCTGCAGAAGCAACTATTTTGGCTTCGATTGTTTCTGGGTCTGGGGGCGTACTTGTTCTATGAGATTCTACACAATGAAGTATATTTCTTACTTTATCTTCAGGAAGGTTTGTTGTTTTTAGAAATTCTTTTGCTAATCTTAAACTTGCTAGATGGTGTGGTTCTCCACTTTTATCTACTCGAGCATAACCTTCGACATTTTTTTCTCCAAATTTTATTCCAACATCATGTAACCAGCAACCATATTTAACAACTTCTTTATCTGCGTTTGGATAAAAGTTTAAAAGATATTCTGCTTCTTTTAAAACTACTTTAACATGCACCTCTACAAAGTATGGCAATAGTTTTGATCTCACAAATTTCTCTACTTCTTCCATTAAAAAGATAAAAATATTGTTTATTTAAATTTTATGCCAAAACAAGAAAAACCCTAAATCAACGCCCCTAATTTCAAACCAAAATGATAAACCTTCCCGGAATTCTAAAAACAAAAAAAGGAAGATTTAAATAGTATTAAATAATCTTATTTAATATTAAATAACAAATAAAAAGAATAAAAATGGTATTAAAAACTTTTAATATTGATGAGAAAACTTACAAAGAATTTTCTAAATTTTGTAAGGAAAATGGGATAAGCATGAGCAAGCAAATAGGGACATTTATGCAAGCTCAATTAGAGACAGAACCAGAAGTAAGACAAGAATATCTTGAAAAGTTAGATAATATAAGAAAAGGCAGGTTTATTGAAGTTAAGGATTTTAAGAAAAGATATTTAAAATAAAACATGTTATTCCTTAGATGTATAAAATAGAAGTTTCTGAATTAGCAGATAAGAAATTTTATAAGATTGCTAGAAAAAATAAAGTTCTTTTTGAATCAATATCAAAGAAAATAGAAGAACTTAAGTTTAACCCCGAGCATTTTAAACCCTTAAGGGGTTCTATGAAAGGTGAGAGGAGAATTCATTTTGGGCCTTTTGTTATGACTTTTGAAATAGATTATAAAAGAGGAGTGGTTAGAATTCTAGATTTTGACCATCATGATAAAGCATATAAAGAATAATATCAACGCCCCTAATTTTAAACCAAAAAGCTAAACTTTTCTGAGGCGTAATTCTTTTTTTAATTTTGATTCATCTATAAGCAATTTCTGTGTGCCTTTCAGTTATATATGCTAATGGATCTCGGAAGTTTCCTGTTTCATCAACTATTTCGAAATGTAAATGCGGGCCTGTAGAGAGCCCTGAGCTTCCAATTTTTCCAATTATTTGACCTATTTCTACTTCTTGACTAGGATGCATCTTATTGTATGATTTTAAGTGATTATATGTTGTTAGAAACCCCCCATGCTCGATTACTATCCTACGGCCATAGTTTCCGTTTCTCCCGACAGAAATAATTGTGCCCCCATAGGCTGCATAAACATTTGTTCCTTCGCTTGCTTTGAGGTCAACACCAGTGTGTTCTATTCTTTCATGTTTAATGGGATGCATCCTCATTCCAAATTTATCTCCAATTGTGAACGCCCCTTCATTTAAAGGACATCGTAAGATCACATTTTCTAAACCCTTTGGCAAGTTTGCATTTAGCAAACTGTGAAGGTTTTTACTAGAAAAGTCTACTCCAGTCAAATAATCAGATAATAACTGTTTTCTTGGTACTGCGGATTCATTATGGGGGCGTACTGCAACCGTGCCTGTTGCGCAATTTAGTGCAAAAAGTGCTGCTAAAGGTGCTAATGTCCAGTAAGGCATGTGTTTCATTTTGTTTTGTTTATTTTTAAAATTTAATTTCGGTTGTTATTTTTCGGAAGACATGTTTATAAATTTTGTGGATGTGAAATCAATTGAAAAACTTTATAAATTGTCTTAGTTATAGGTGTTCGTGAGCCTGTAGCTCAGCCCGGTTAGAGCACTGCTCTGATAAGGCAGGGGTCCTGTGTTCAAATCACAGCAGGCTCATATCATTATTACTTTGTGATTTGAACTGTGTTCATGCTTGAAAATTCAGGAGAATTTTCGGCACCCCAAAAATCACAGATTTTTTAGGGAATCACAGCAGGCTCATATTTTTTTCCATGATAAAGAAAACAAGGTTCGATTCTTACTGTGTAAACGGATTTGCAGAAGGGTGTAAATATTGCGTTCAAGGAAGAAAACTCGTGCTTTTCATTTCTGGGAAATGCTCTAGAAATTGTTGGTACTGTTCTCTTAGCAATAAAAGGAAGAATGTTGATAAGATTTGGGCAAATGAAAGAGAATGCAAAAATATTAAGGAGATGATTGAAGAAGGAGTTGCAAGTCAATCAAAAGGAGCCGGAGTTACAGGAGGAGATCCATTGCTTTGCTTGTCGAGAACAATTAAATTTATCCATGCTTTGAAGAACAGGTTTGGAAAACAATTCCATATACATATTTATGTTCCAACAGATCTTGTCACAGAAGAAAAATTAAGAAAGTTAAAACTCGCTGGTGTTGATGAGATAAGGTTTCACCCAAGATTTCTAGATGGAGATATAAATAAAGAAGTTGATAAAATAAAAATTGCAAGCAAGTTTTGGACAAGACAAAATATTGGAATAGAACTTCCCATGTTTCCAGGCAAAATTAAAGAAACATTTAGTGTTATTAAGGCAGTTTCCTCTTTCATCGGATTTGTCAATCTTAATGAGCTTGAAATAAGTGATACAAACTTTGATTATATAATTAAAAAGTATAAAACAAATGAGGATACATACACAATAAGAGGATCCAAAGAAGCTGGTTTGGCTATTTTAAAAGAATGTGAAAAAGCGGAGTTAAAGTTAAGGGTGCATTTTTGTACTGCAAAAACAAAAAACCTTTCTCAGTATAAGAATAGACTGAAATTGAGAAAGATTCTGCCTTTTGGTTTTAAAACCAAAGAGGGTTCTGTGAAGTATTTTGTTGTATATAATAAGGATATAAGCAACAAAAGTAAGAAGACTTTGTTAAGGGATTTTAAGAACCAGACTTATGTTGATAATAAAAATAAGAGATTAATTCTTTCTGAAAAAGCTGCGAATCAGATAATTGGAAAAGCAAAGATAAAGAGGGTTGAAGAGATGCCAACTTGGGATGCCTTCCAAATTAGTTCTGAGGAAGTTTAATATGGTTGAATCAAAATGCCTTTATGCTGGAAATTGCGGGGGTTGTAGTGCGCAGCATATTGATTATAATAAACAGTTGGAAAATAAAAAGAACATTTTATCAAATCTGCTTAATTTTAAAAAAGTTGAAGTTTTTTATGATAAAGAGTATGGGTATAGAAATAGAATGGATTTTCTTTTCTATGCTGGGGGAGTTGGATTAAGAAAAAAAAGACAGTGGCGGAAGATTGTTGATATTGAAAGATGTGAGATTGTGAATGAAAGGATTAATGAGCTATTAAAAGAGGTTAAGATGTACTTCAAGAATGTTGATGCATTTGATGTAATAAAAAAGACTGGGACATTTAGGTATGTGGTTATTCGGGCTTCAAATATGAGTTCATCTATGTCTTTTGTTTTAAATGAAGATTCACCAGAGCTTTCAGAGGCTGTTGAAAAGATTAAAGAGTTTGCAGAAAAATCAAGTGCAGAGAGTATTGTTATAACTTATGTGTCTTCTAGTATAGATAGTGGTATCTCAAATGAATTTTTTGTTGTTAAAGGTAGCGAGATGATGAAAGAAAAATACTTGGGCAAGGAATTTTTATTTTCTATCCAGGGTTTTTTCCAAAATAATTCTGAGATGGCTGAAAAGATGCAAGAATATTGTAATTTATTGTTAAAAAAATATGATCAATTAAATAAAACCCGTGGGGCTACCTTGTTGGATCTTTATGGGGGTGTTGGAACATTTGGGATAATTAATTCTGATTTGTTTAAGGAAGTGATTACTGTTGAAAATGATAAAAATTGCGGTATTGCAGCTAACTTAAATATTAAAAGAAATAATCTTCTTAATGTTAAAGCAAAAACAATGGATGCTAAGAACTTAAAAAAACTCGGTTTGAAAGGCCAGGTGTTTGTTATAAACGATCCCCCCCGTTCTGGAATGGATCCAAAGATAATAGACCAGCTTAACCTTTTGAGACCAGAAGTTATAATTTATATTTCTTGTAATGTTCAGCAACTTGGCAAAGATAGTTTAAAGTTTAAGAATTATAAAATCCGAAGCGTGGCCATGTTTGACCTTTTTCCCCAGACCCCCCATATTGAGGCGATTGTGGAACTTGTAAAAATTTAAGAGAAAAAGAAAAGATTTAGTCGAACTTGCCAATCGGTTATAGTTTGGGTAATCTTTTTATATTGTTTTGTTCTAGTTTAATTATGAACTTAGATAAAAAGAGGCAAAGACTAAAAGATGTCTTAAAAGATGATAAAAACTTTACAGAGAAAGAACTAAAGATCCTTCCAAGAAGCTTTGATATAATTGGAGAGATAATTATAATACAGATTCCCCATGAACTTGAGAAGAAAGAAAAGATTATCGCCGAGAGCTTGTTAAAACAGCATAATAATATTAAGACAATTTATGCAAAAGGAAAATTTTATGGAAGATTGAGAAAACCAAAGCTTAGATGGATTGTTGGCAAGAAAATTTCTGAGACAGTATACAAGGAAGCAGGATGTTTTTTCAAAATGGATGTTAAAACCTGTTTCTTCTCTCCTAGACTCTCTACTGATAGACTTGAAATTGCAAAAATGAGCAAAAAAGGAGAGAATGTGCTTGTCATGTTTTCAGGAGTTGCCCCCTATGGAATCGTGATTGCGAAAAATTCTCATGTGAGAAGAGTTGTGTGTGTTGAAATAAGCAAAGAAGCGAGTGAATATGCTAGAGAGAATGTGAGACTTAACAGATTAATCAATGTGGAGATTATTCAGGGTGATGTTAAAAGAATTTGTCCTTTCTTGAAGAAGAAAAAAGATTTTTTTGACAGAATTATAATGGGCAGACCGCAATTGAAAGACACTTTCTTGAAAGAAACGTTTATGATTGTGAAAAAAGGAACAATTGTGCATTTCCAAGATTTTATTAATGAGCAAGACATGAAAAAAGGGATTCATATCAAGCGAGTGTTGGATGCGGCTAAGAAAGCAAAAAGAAAAGTTGAAATTCATAGCACAAAAATTATAAGAGAACTTGCACCTTACAAATATCATGTGAGGGTGGACTTTAAGGTGCTAAATTAATGATTTCTTTTCTGACAAAGAACTGCAAAAGTATGCAAATCCTTGTAAAACTTTAAATGTTTTATCTCAAATCCTTGTCGTATTAATCTTTTTTGAAGGTTTTTTGGAGTTGGTTTGTATGATGTGAGGCTCAGAATATCTCCCCTGTATCCTGTTGTGAAATGAACTTCTGCTCTGCTTTTTTTTGGATTAAAACTTGTTTTGAATGATCCTTTTCTTGTGTCATATCCTGCTCTTCTTAGACCAATGGAGATTAGTCCTCTTACAAAAGGCAGATCATAACTTGCACAAATTTCATCTCTTCTTGCAATATCATCGCCCTCTATTGTTAAATAGAAAAAATCTCCTGATTTTAAGCATTGACTTATGTTTTCCCATGATTTCTCATTTGAACTTATAACTCCTTGACCTAGAAGACAGACTAAATTTCTTTTTGCCCCCTGTTTTCTTGTTTCTTCTGCAACGAGTTCAAGATTTCCTTCTGTTTCAATATCAGTTTGATACCATAATGGTTTAACACCCTTCAATTGTGCACTCTGTAATCTTGCTGTATTAACTAACATTTCTTTACTTATATCTACTCCGGTGTAAACTGCCTTGTTAGTTGGTTTAATCCTTTCAAAAAGAACTGGAATTTCAATGCCTTCTCCAGGGCCAATATGAATCAAATTAATCGGTTCTGCGCCAATAAGTTTAGCAATTTCAGAAATGCTTCTTTGCAGTGTTGTAATCTCTCTATTACCAACTGATTTATCTGAATATGTTTCTTCTTGTCTAAGAACTTTCCAAGTATCTCCGCCTTCTCCGGCATAGCAAATTCTGAAGGGCATAACTTTAGTTTGTTGTGTTATCCTTGCCAGCTCTTCTTGTGTTGGAATTCTTCCAATTGTTTTTATTTTTATCATTTTATTTTTCTCTTGTTTATTTATGCTAGAAAATCATAGATTTTCTGCACACCGAGAATCTCTTGATTTTCGCTGTTATGATATAGTAACAGCAAGGGGTTATTAATATTTTATACCGAACATGTATGCCTTAGAATTTGTGCTGGGGTAAAAGAAAGATTTATAAGTATGGAACATATTCGTTCCATATGGAACAAAAAAGAACCAATAGAGGATTAACCTTCGGCATAATAAATGAATTATTGAAGAAAGAAGATTACATTAGAAGTCTAGCGAAGAATCTAAAGACAAGCCATACCAATATTATCAGAATTGTAAATAGATTAGTAAAAGAAAATGTTTTAGATTATGAAAAAAATGGAAGAAACAAGGTTTATTTTTTAAAGAAAACAATTGAAGCGAGATCAATGGTTTTTATGAATGAAAACCATAATCTTATTAATTTTTTAAATAAATACCCCGAATTAAGAAATGTTATTGAAAAAATACAAAAAGAGAAAAAAATCAAACTTGCTATTCTTTTTGGCTCTTATACAAAGGGTTTAGCAAATCAAGAAAGTGATATTGATATTTATATTGAAACCGAGGATATAAAGCTAAAAAAATCAATTGAGATGATTAATTCTAAACTAAGTGTAAAAATTGGGACTTTTGATTTGAAGTCTTTGTTAATTAAAGAGATAATCAAAAATCATGTTATTTTAAAAGGAATAGAGGAGTTTTATGAAAAAAATGAATTTTTTGAGTAAACTAAAAAAAGAGGGAAAATTTTTGCTTGTTGAACCAAATGAAGAAGTTAAGAAAGCTTATCTTGAAAAATCAGAAAGTAATTTGATTTCAGCAAAAATTTTATTGGAAAACGATAGATTAGAAGAAGCAGTTTCTTTAGTTTATTATAGCATGTACCATCTTTTACTTGCTTTGTTATTTAAGGTAGGGGTAAAATCTGAAAATCATTCTATTTCGATAATTTTACTTAAAGAAATTTTTGGAATTGAAAATGAAGAGATTTCTAATGCAAAAATTGAAAGAATAGACAAACAATATTATGTAAATTTTCATATTCTCAAAAATCAAGTAGAAGAAACCATTAAAACTGCAGAAAAGTTCAATGAAAAAATAATTGATTTTATATCTAAGATGAATAATTCAGATATTTTGAAATACAGAGAAAAATTTAAGAAGTTTTTTAATGAAATTGAATAACTATTTTGTGTAGTAAAGAAGATTAGGAATAAGCTTTTCTTCTGCTGCTCTGAGATGCTGATCATATGTTGCTAGAGAAATCTTCATTAATTTTGCAAGTTTTCTCAAATCAATCTGTCTAGGACTTGTATAATAGCCTTGATAAACTGCTAGCTCGATTGCATGTTTTTGTTTTTCAGTTAAGTTAGGCATTAGCCTTGGAAAGAAAACATTATCTAATGGAATGTTCACGAATTTCAAAAGTTTGAAATTTTTCATTTCCCTTTTTACACTATAAAAAAACTTTGAAACTTCCGATTTTTCCCAGGATGATATTTCCCAGGTTTCTTCACCTTTTTCATTGATTAAAACTGGTTTGATGAATATTATCCTTGGATTATAATGCTTGACTGCTTTTTTTTCTGCTTTTTCGTGTAATAAAAAGGTGTGGCCTTTTCTTTCCAATTTTATAACATTTTTATCTTTTTTGAGATCAATAAAAAATTGATTTATATCTGTCTCTTCACCAGAAGCCTGAAACATAGAAGAAGTGATTGTTCTCCCTTTTTCTTTGAATACAGAAAAAGCAACACCTTGAAGACTTACTTTAAATTTCTTGCATCTATTCCCTAGGATACAATCATGACTATAAACAAATTTGGCAACCCACATACGAACATGTATGGTCTGCATTTTAAAAATGTTTGGTCATTGCCAAGATTTTTAAACAAGAAATAACAAAATTATATATGGCATTCAAAGAAACTTGGAAGAAGATATGGCATTTTTTAACAGAAAGCAACTCTGTTTGGAGTTGGATTGTTGATATCCTGCTTGTTTTTATCATCGTTAAATTCTTAATTCTTCCAGGAGTTGGATTGTTACTTGGGACGTCTGTTCCTTTGGTTATTGTAGAAAGTGGAAGTATGGAGCATCAGGCAACTTTTGACTCTTGGTTTTCTTGGGCTGGAGAATGGTATCTTGATAATAATTTAAGCAAAGACATTGTTTATTCCTGGGAATTTAATAATGGAATGAATAAAGGAGATGTAATTGTTGTTAGGGGGCTGAAAGATATGAATTATGAACTGGGAGATGTAATTGTTTTCAAGGTTCCTCAACAAAGCACACCGATTATTCATAGAATTATCTCTGTACAAACTGTGGATGGAGTAAGAGCATATGCTACGAAGGGGGATCATAATAACGGACAATTGTCTTACGAGCATGAAATATATAATCCTCAGGTGCTTGGAAAAGCTGTTTTTAGAATCCCAAAACTTGGATGGGTTAAATTATTCTTTGTAGGTCTTTTTGGAGGCTAATCCTTTAAAGAGAAATCTGAATTTTATGGGTTTTTATCCTCACCGAACAGTTAAGCTTATTGTCTTTTAATACAGTATCTCCGAATGAAGTTTAATACTATAAAGTTACTCCGAAAAGTTTAAATACTTAACCTATCTATTAGATAGGTATGAAAAGAGTGAAGATTATAACAAAAACAACACTTATTCTGAAAGGAATAAGATGCTTTCT
>JAPLYB010000015.1 GCA_026395795.1 Candidatus Pacearchaeota archaeon | reverse complement strand
TATTCTTCTTCATGTTTTCTCATTCTCAAGAGAGAGAAAAGAGAGAGACAAAAAAATAAGAGATAATTGATATTTAAATCTGTCGATGAGAATTTTTGGACAAAAATTCTAGAATGTTAAGTTTGATTATTGGCTTAACAATTATATTATTTTTAAAAACAAAGTCTTCTTTGTTGATAGAAAAATCAAGGAACAATATGACAAGGCAAAAGAATATGGAATTTCCTTAGGAATCCCAGAATATCAAGTTGATTTTCACCCCGATATAGCGGAATGGAAAAGATAAAGACCGCTCGTAAACTTTAAAAACCCACTAATCCATAACAATTATCCAAAAAGCTCTTAACGAGCATACTACGTTTCTTAGCGTAGGAGGATTATAGCAAACAAAATCATTTGTTTGGTATTTAGAAAATTTAAAGATAACTAAGAAATTTACTATAAAATGAATTTCAAAGAAGCACTAAAACAATTAAGGGATATCTCTGAAAAAAGGAATTTTGATCAGACCATTGAGATAATTGTAAATTTAAAGAATTTTGATCCTCAAAGAGAATCAATAAATACTTTTCTTATTTTAGAAAATGCTCAAAAAAAGAAAGTTGCTGCTTTTTTAGAGAAGATAACAAAATCAGAAGCAGTTTCAAAGATATTTACAAAATCAGATCTTGAGAAGATAACTCCGAAGGAGATGAAAAAATTCTCAAGAGAATTTGATTATTTTGTCGCAAGTGCAAAACTTATGCCCGTTGTTGCATCAAAATTTGGAAAGGTACTAGGGGTAGCTGGAAAAATGCCAGATCCAAAAATAGGAGGAGTTTTAATGCAAGAACAAGAAGAATTACTTAAACAATTAGCAGAAAAACTTGAAAAGACAATCAAAATAAAAGCAAAAGAGAAGAGTCTAAAGATAGCTATCGGAAAAGAATCAATGAAAGATGATGTTCTTGCAGAAAATTTGGATAAAACATTTAAAGCTGTAATGGCCGCTCTTCCAAAAAAAGAGTTCAATCTAAGAAATGTGATGATTAAATTTACAATGAGCAAACCAGTAAAGGTTAAGGCTTAATAATAAAAATGGCAATAAAAAAATTATCAGAAAAACAAATAGAAAGAAAAGTTCCAGAGAAAAAACAGAAATTATTAAAAAAACTGGTTGATCTTTCTAAGCAGAACAGAACAATAATGATTGCTTCAATCGAAGGTTTGCCCTCTGCTCAGTTCCAAAAGATTAAAAAGTCTCTGAAAGGCAAAGCAACAGTAATTGTCTCTAAAAAGAAAGTTGCAATAAAAGCCATGGATGAAGCAAAATTAACAAATCTTAATAAAAAAATTGAGAAAAATGTGGTTATTATCTTCTCTCAATTAGAACCATTTGAGCTCTCTTCATTACTATCAGAATTAAAGATCAAATCAAAAATGAAGGCTGGGCAAATAGTTGAAAAAGATATTCTAATCGAACCATGCACAACAGATATTATGGCCGGACCAGCAATAACTGAATTTTCAAATGCAAATATAAAAGTTGGAATTGATCAGGGAAAAATTGCGATTAAAGAGTCGCATCTGATTCCTGCAGGAAGCAAAATATCCGGAGAGCTCACAATTGTTCTAGACCGACTAGAAATAAAGCCGGTAAGCATCTCAATTAAACCATTAATCGCTCATGATTCAAAAGAAGATAAAGATTATGAAAATCCAGTAATCGACAAAGAAGAAACACTAAACAGGCTAAAACAGGCTTCAACAGAAGCGCTCAATCTCGCTTACAATACAGATTTCCCTTGCAAAGAGATAATTGGGTTGATTTTAGGGAAAGCTGCCACGCACGCACTCGCATTAAATCAAATATTAAATCAAAATATACAATAAAATGGAATACATATATGCAGCTTTGTTGCTAAACAAACTTGGCAAAGAGATAACCGAAGCTAGTCTGAAAGCAGTGATACAAGCAGCTGGTGTAACAGCTGATGAAGCAAAGATAAAAACGTTAGTAACATCCATAAAAGGCGTCGACATTAACAAAGCAATTAGTGAAGCAGCAGTTGTGGCATCAGCCCCAGCAGCTGGCGGAGCAAAACAACCAGAAGCCAAGAAAGAAGAAAAGCCAAAAGAAGAAGAAGCAGCCGAAGGTTTAGCAGCATTGTTTGGTTAAGCAAAAAGTTAAAGGCACAGACTTACAACAACTTACTTAATTTGAATACTAAGCTCGCTGTGCTTTCTTACTCTTCCCAATTAGCCAACAAACATCAGAATAAACAGGAATTTCTCTTATTCTAAAAACTCGGGTTCCAAAAAGCCATATTACGATAACAAAGATTATGCTTAGTCCATACCAAAAAATTTGGTGGGCTATTGGAAAGAACGCAGACTCTTGGAGATAGAGAGGTATAATTACCATTAGTCTTATGATATTAACTAAAAATAGGATGAGAGCATCAAAAAGGAACAGATAAACCCTTTTTATAAAACTTATTCCTTTTGTAGATAGATTCAATATAAGCAAAAGAAAAAATGCGCTTCCTGCCACACAAGCATCGATTATTTCCACATTGAACAAGTTTCCAGAAATAAAAAAGGTTAAAATGTTTCCGTTAACATTAACATTATAGAAAAAATGCATAATAAAGTATAAAACTTGCGTTGTCGGAGTTTTCAAAGCAAAATAAAACAAAGGGATAACAAAGATAGATGCTGCTATAACGGCATATCTAATTAAGACATCTAAAAATAAGATATTCTCTTTTTTCATCATCTTTATCCATAGGCTAATTTATTTAAATAGATTTAGATTGAGATATCAAAGAAGTTATATCTAAAATCTTGAAGATTACAAAAATGTTAAAAGACAAAAATAAATCTCCAAAAAGGATATTTAAGAGGGGTTTGATATGCCCAATAGTAGTTCTCGTAATCCTTTTCCTTACATCTTTGATTTTTGATAAACAAATTCTTTCTTTTGCACAGAATATCAAAGAAAAATATGAAATAAATCTGGGAATCTCTTTCTTTGAAAATAACTATCTTATGTTTTACGGAGTTATTTTAGCATTACAAATTTTATTTATCATCTTAGACAAAAAGATCAAAAAAAAGAAGAAAAAAATTCCTATTTTATTCATAAGTCTTCTAGTAGTCGAGGCGGTTGTTGTTGCATTAAAGATCATTATATCAAGACAAAGACCACAAGATCTCCTTTCGTTTTCAGGAGACAAATCCTTTCCTTCAGGTCATACAGCATTTGCATTCACGGCCCTCCCATTTTTAAAAAGCAAGACTTTAAAGTCAATTTGGCTAGTTATTTCAATAATAATCGGCTTGTCAAGAGTTTGGCAAGGGGTGCATTATCTAAGTGATGTTATTGCTGGCGCAGTTTTGGGCTATATTATCCCACTTTTAATACTAAAAATTGCAAATAAGAAAAATGAATGATAACAAAGAGATCTTAAGGAAATTAATCCATATACTCTTTGGGTTGTTAATTGTAGCTGGACTTCAAACAATAGAACAAAGCATTTTTATCAGACTTCTTCTTGTTCTATTTTTGTTCACAGTTTTTATCACAGTAGTCAATCTAAGATATAAAATAAAAATTTTAGAAAAAGTTGGAAAAGACAGTGAGAAAAAATTTCCATTGAAAGGGGCGATATTTTTTTTAGTTGGGGCGGCCATAGTAATACTGCTTTTTCCAAGAGATGTCGCCATGGCATCAATACTTGTTTTGACTTTCGGGGATTCCGTTAGTTATCTAGCAGGATTTTTTGGAGCAAAGTATAAGATTAATCCTTTTAGAAAATGGAAGAGTCTTTTTGGTACGTTCTGTGGGATGGTGGTTGCCTTTTTATTTGCGATCATTGTAATTGATCCGTTATCGGCAGCAGTTGGTGCTTTTTTTGGAATGGTTGCAGAAGCAATTTCAATTAAATTAGGAGAGACAGATGCAGATGATAATCTTGTTGTTCCATTGGCTGCAGCAACAGCCATGTACTTCTTGAATAAAATAAACTGGGCAGTGTTCATATAAGACAAGAAATAATTTAAAAACTCTCAAGCCTAAAACTTAATATGGAAACAATCAAAATGGAAAATTTTGGGCGTGCCGAAAATTCAAAGAAATTTTCATGCAACAAAAAAGAAGATAATAAAATCTTTGATAAAGTAGCAGAAATAGCCGCAAGTAGGGGTTTTTTCTGGCCAACAGCTGAGATCTATTCTGACAAACTGGCTGGTTTTTTTGAATATGGTCCAAATGGGCTGGCTCTAAAGAACAACATCCTCCAGGTTTGGAGAGAAGAGTTGATTGAAAAAGAAAACATGATTGAAATAGACGGTTGCCAGATTCTTCCGAAGTCTGTGTTCCAAGCATCAGGGCATCTAAAAAATTTTGATGATCCATTAATCACTTGTTCAAAATGTGGATTTAAGACTAGAGCAGATAAACTAATTCAAGATATAACAAAACAAGAGATTCCGGAAAAACTTGAAAATGAGAAATATGATGAATTACTGAAAAAGAATAAAATAGTGTGCCCAAAATGCAAGTCCTTTTTTAACAAAACAGAAAGATGGAACATGATGTTAAAAACAGGGGTGGGTGCAGAACTAAAAGAAGCTTATTTTAGACCAGAAACATGTCAGTCTATTTTTGTCAACTTCCCAAGGATTTTCAAAACATGTCGAGTTAAGCTTCCATTTGGAATAGCTCAAACTGGAAAAGTATTTAGAAATGAAATAGCCCCAAGACAAGGCCTTATCAGAGAAAGAGAAATCAACCAGATGGAGATTGAAATCTTCTTTAACCCTGAAAAAGAAAATGATTTTAATCTAAACCCTGTAAAGAAAGAAATCCTTCCCATATATCTTAAAGATAAACTCCAGCGAGTTTCTAGCGAAGAATCTGTCAAGAAGAATATCGTAAAAAGTAAACTTGTTGCCTATTACTTATCAAGATTAAAACAATTCTACCTTAAACTCGGAATCCCAGAAGATAAAATGCGTTTTAGATACGTGAATGAAAATGACCGGCCATTTTATTCAAAAGAAACATGGGACTTTGAAGTTCAAGTAAGCACAGGTTGGTTGGAATTATGCGCCTGCAACCATCGAGGAGATTACGATCTTTCAGGACATCAAAAAGCCTCAAAACAATCTTTTGAAATAGTTGACGAAAGTGTTGGAAAGAAAATCTTGCCCAATGTTTTTGAACTTTCAGCGGGTGTAGACAGGACATTGTATGCTATTTTAGAATTAACATATAAAGAAGAACCTAAAGATGACAGAACAATTTTCTCATTCCCTAAATCTCTCTCGCCAGTTCAAGTTGCTATCTTTCCCTTAGTTAACAAAGAAGGCATGCCTGAATTATCAAAAAAAGTTTATGCTCTTCTAAAACCGCAATTTAAATGTTTTTATGACGAATCGGGCAGTATAGGAAGAAGATATCGGAGACAAGATGAAATTGGCACGATGTGGTGTATTACCGTCGATGGACAGACTCTTAAAGATAATTCTATAACTATTAGAAATCGTGATAACATGACTCAAATAAGATTGCCTATTAACAAAATTATAGATTATCTAAATAAATCATCTTCTAAATGAAGATAACAATACTTTTCCTTTCTTAGTTAGGTTATATGAATAGGGAGAACCTGTTTTAGTTATATGCCTTCTCTTAACCATGCCCCTCTTGGTTAAAGAATGTAAAACATTGGCCACACCACTTCTTTCTCTTTTAAAAAAATTAGCCAAATCATCAACACTAATTCCTCTTTTCCTAATTTGTATAAGTTCAAAAATTCTTTTTAAATAAATCTCTTCAACATCCCCTTTCTTTACTTGTTTATGCTTATAAGTATTCAACATCTGAATTAATTTTTCTCGTTTTTTAGAATGATACTTAAAGCCATCTATATCCTTTATTCTTTCTAAATCATCGACCCCAGATAAACAAACAACCCATTCACCATCAGATGTTGGATAAATAGCTGGTTTACAACCTATCTTAATAAGAAGTGTTTTGTTAAATTCACTTAATTCTTTTGATTTCATTTTTATGTGCACGCCTCTACTTGAAGAAGGCTTATGATGTTTAGGAGAACCCTCTGCTACAAGAATTCCCCTTAAATAAGCGATAGCATAATCTTCATTATTTATACAAAGGTTTTTCACGATGATTATGGATTTATCATACAATTTTTTTAAAGTTGTATTATTATGGCCAATTTCAACTAAAGGGCTTAGTATTCTCTTTCCTTTGCGTTCAACAACCCGGATATTTTGGAGTGGAAGACGTAAAATTCTAGAAAAATGTAAATTTACTTCATTCTCATTAAAATCATTGTTTGGCCAATATACGGTTGCCCTTATGTGTTGTGGCTTGATTCTAAAATAAGTAGTAAGCCAATTCACAAAAAACATTAAAGTAAGCTCATTGTTGTTTACTGTTGAGACACTTCTATTTGTTCTAGCTCTACCATCGCCCACATAATACCCTACTCCCTCTGTATACCCCTCATCTAATTTCATCCTTAATGGAGAAATCCATGTTGAATTTTTACCAAGTTTTATTTTGGTTATATTACCACACACATGATTTTTGTTAATGCCAAGATAAGAAACTATTTTCAATAATTCTGACAACAAAAAAGAATTTCCTTTTATATTATTCAACTTTCTTTCCAATGTTCTAATATGAACCGCCAAAATCTTAGAAAGATTTGCAATATCTCTTTGATTTAAAGATTTCAAAAGTTCTTGCCTAAAATCAGAAGCAATTTTTACTCTAAGTCTTTCTTCATTCTTCAATATTTCTAATGCATCCAGCATCATAACATTAGATAGCATCCCTTATTTATAAAACCTCGCTATTAACTAGACAGAGATTCAATGAAACAGAAGAGAGTCAAGATTGACAAGCTAGTTGATGAATTGAAATAAATGGACCTATCGGGAATCCCCTAAAAAAGGTTTACATTTTTGGGGCGCAGAAAATTCCTAATTTTCTAGCGGAACCCGTTCGATTCCCTAAAAACCAGAATGGACCTATCGGGAATCGAACCCGAACCACACCCATGCCATGGGCGCGTACTACCGTTGTACTATAGGCCCCTATAATTTCATTAATCTAGAACATATTTAAACTTAATTCTGTCCTACTTCAATCATATCTTCATTTTCAAGGATCATTTCTGGCTTGCCTTCATACTCTTTGATTTTTCCCTTAACTCGAACAACTTTATTTTTATAGATATCTAAACTGTCAAACTTTCCTAAATCTGATTTAAATATCACTGCTGTAAAACAAGAATTAGGGTATGGTTTTTCAAAGTTGATAAATACCGTATTACTTGAACTTTGGTATATGTCGATGACTTTTCCTTCAACAATCATAGTTTTGTCAATAAAACCCTTAGCAGCACATGCAAGAATAGCATTTCCAGACAGCTTGTTCCAAGAAACATTTGTTTGAATATTACTTCCAGGCAACCAATCCCCGCTCCATTTACATCCGAGATTGTTCTCTCTTGCATAATTTTCAGCATCCACAAATTCTTGCTTATATCTATCCTCTTCTTCTATACGTGCAATAACAAAACCCTCTTGGATAAGTTTCAGATTGATATTTTCTCCATTAAAAAGAATGTATCTTAATTCTCTCCCATAAATATCTAGATCTTCTTTGCCTTTCTCAAGATAAACTTCTTTTCCTAAGAGAAGTTCCTCAACTCGTTCTTTAGCCGCATTATAACAAGGATAACCTCGTTCGTCAGCATCTATCCCCAGTAGACGGACGCTGTCTCCCCCAGAGATTATAACCGTGTCTCCATCAATTACTTTTGTAACTGTTTCCATCTCTCCGACAGAAATGCTTTTTCCAGTTAATTCGAGAGGGTCTAATTTGAAAAACGCAAAAATTATAGCAGAGAGAAAAAGAGCAAGCAATACAAACAGAACCTTTTTAGACTTATTATTTGTCTTCATGTCTTTCTCCTTTTCACAATTTTTTAATATGTTCTCAAATAAAAATGTTTGTACAAAGCTTTTTATATGAGTAAAAATTATAAAAAGTATGGTAAAGAAAATAAAGAAAAGAGAAGTCGAGAACATTGAAGCTGAAATGAATAAAGAGCTTGGATTAGAATCTCCGAAAGAAGAAGACATAGAAAAAGAGTTAAAATATATTGGTTAAATAATTTAAAATGCCAGAGAAAAAATATTGCATTTTCTGCAAGCTAGTTGAAGGAAAGATTCCCTACTACAAAGTCTACGAAGATAAGGACTTTTTAGCATTTCTTGATATCCGTCCTTTAAACCCAGGTCATACTCTCGTTATTCCTAAAAAACATTACAAATGGGTTTGGGATGTTCCAAACATAGACAAATATTTTAAAGTCACACAAAAAATAGCAAATGCGATAAAAGAAATTATGAAAACAGAATTAATTGTGTCTATTATTTTTGGAGAAGCAGTTCAACATGCCCATGTTTGGCTTGTCCCCAAATTTAAAGGTGATGGTCATCCTTTTGGTTGGCTTGATATGAAGAATGTTAAAGACATTTCAAAAAAAGAAATGAAAGAAATTGCAGAAAAGATTTCTAAAGAATTAAAAAATAAAAAGAAAGATAAAAAATTATTTCTTAAACACTTTAATCATCGCAATAATTATTAAAACCAATGCGATTACCAAATACCAATACCAATTAAGTCCCAAGATTCCTGGCCAGAGTTTAGCAATCATTAATGCCAAGAAAAAAGCACTCCATTTGGCCGCTTTTACTCCTATGAAACCTAATCTCTTTGATTTTTCTTCATACCACTTAAAGCACATTTTTAACCTCCATTTATTTGATCTATTTATAAAATGAAGAATTCTTTATAAAGTCTTTGTCCTTTTTCTGATATGGAACCAAGAGAATATCAAAAGAGCATAGTAGAAACCTGCAAAAATAAGAATTGTCTAGTTATTATTCCGACAGGATTGGGGAAAACTCTGATAGCATTACTTCTTGCTAAAGAGAGGCTCCATCTATATCCTGGATCAAAAATCCTTTTTCTTGCCCCCACACGTCCTCTTGTAGAACAGCACTATGATTATTTCAAAAAATATTTTCCAGTAAAGGAGATGCATATCTTCACAGGAAAGATAAATCCAAGTAAAAGAGCAGAAATCTGGGAAAAAGCGATAATCATCTTCTCAACACCCCAATGCATCCACAATGACCTCAAGAATGAGCTTATTGATCTAAAAGACGTGTCCTTGTTGATTGAAGACGAGGCGCATAGATGCTTAAAAAATTATTCATATACATTTGTTGTTAAAGCATTCAAAGAACAATCGCAACATGCAAGGATCCTTGGACTGACTGCTTCTCCAGGTTCAGACAAAGAGAAAGTCAAAGAGATTTGCGATAATCTTGGCATAGAAGAAGTAGAAGTAAGGACCAGGGAATCAGAAGATGTTATTCCTTACTTGCAAAAATTGACTTACGATCTAATTAAGATAGATTTTCCACAAGAATTGCAAGATATTAGATCTCTTCTAAAAGCCTTATACGACAAAAAAGTAGAAGAACTTAGAAATCGTAAACTGATTTTCAAACAAGTTACAAAAGTGACTCTTCTTGAATTACAAATAAAACTAAGGGGCATGGTCATAGCTGGAAATAAAAACTTTAACATTCTTCGAGGGATATCTGTTTGTGCACAAGTCATTAAAATTGGTCACGCCATCGAATTAGTTGAGACTCAAACCTTAGAAACACTTGTTAGTTATCTAGATGATATGTACGCCCAAGCCAAAGAAAAAAAAAGTAAGGCCGTTGTACAAATTGTTGCGTCTCATGAATTCCAAGATGCTTATATTTTAGCAACAAACCTATCTAAACAAGGTTTTGAACACCCAAAACTAGCGAAACTATTAGAGATTGTACAAGAAACTTTGAAAGAAAATCAAAATGCAAAGATTCTGGTGTTCGCACAATATCGTGATACAGGGGCTACCATAAATGAGAAATTTAAGAAGATAGGAATAAAGTCTGCAGTCTTCATTGGGCAAGCAAAGAAGAAACTAGTTAATGGACTAAGTCAAAAAGAGCAACATGCAATTCTCCATAAATTTAAACAAAGTGAGATAAACTGTCTTGTTTCAACATCAATTGGTGAAGAGGGATTAGATATCCCAGAAGTAAATCTCGTGATATTTTATGAACCAGTCCCAAGTGCTATAAGGAAGATCCAAAGAGCAGGGAGAACCGCGAGACTTGCACCAGGGAGATTAGTCATATTGATGACAAAAGGCACACGAGATGAAACATCTCATTGGGCAGCACATCATAAAGAAAAGAAGATGTATAGCATTCTAGACGAAGTTAAAAGCGATCTAAAGAAACAGGGAGAGAAAAACAAACAGAAGACATTATTTTAATTTTGAAGCGTTGTAAAAGGGGGGTAGAAGACTTATAGTCATAATCTACTCAACACAACATTTATAAGAACAACCCCCCTTATCGATAATGAAAGCGCAGCATTGGACGAAAAAAGAGATAAATTTTCTAAAAAAGGAGTACAAATCAAAAAACAAAACTCTAAGTCAAAACCTAGATAGGACTATTGGTGCAATTGCCAAAAAGAAATATCAATTAGAATTAAAACATTCCAACAAATGGACC
This sequence comes from Candidatus Pacearchaeota archaeon, assembly GCA_026395795.1. Taxonomy (GTDB): domain Archaea; phylum Nanobdellota; class Nanobdellia; order Pacearchaeales; family UBA284; genus JAPLYB01. The sequence continues at coordinate 50,831 of JAPLYB010000015.1, read as the reverse complement.
GAAGAAGAGATAATTCTTGAATTAAAAAACCTAAATAAAAAAATAGGCCATAGCCCTTCAGTAAGAGAAGTTTCACAAAAGCTCTATCAAGCAACACTCCGATTTTTTGGATCATTTAATAATGCAAAAAATAAAGCCAATCTCAAAACTAGCAGACCAAAACACCATCAAATCAAAAAGGATATTAAGAAAGTGACTAAAGAGCTGGCATACATTTTAGGGGTTATTCATGGGGACGGATATTGTTACATAAGAAAATCTAAACTTAGAACTAGCGCAATAATCGGGTTACATGTTAAAGATAAAGACTTTGCTGACAATTTTAAAGAAGTTTTAGGGAGATGGTCCGGGATTAAAGCAAAAGAATATAATAATCATAGCGAACACTATGTTGCATTGTATTCTATCGATTGTGCAAAAATCATTAAAGACGTCAATGTAAAAAATGTATTAAGGCAAAACAGACAAGTAAGAATCTATTTTTTAAGAGGGATGTACGATTCTGAGGGGGGAGTGATAGCAAAAAACCTTGAATGCAGAAGAAAAGCAAAAAGATGGATTCATTTTTCGAATAGTAAGATAAAAACAATCAACCTTGTTAAAACCTGTTTAGATAGTTTATGCATCACCTACAAAATTAGGCCCGGGGTTCATTCTGGATTCGGAAGTAAGAGACAACAATATGAACTTTTAATTTATAACAAAGAGGGTATGCGAAACTTTTATAAATATGTTGGGTTTTCAATCAAAAGAAAACAAAAGGAGCTCGTAACACTAATAAATTCGTTTGAAAAATAAAAATGATTGAAAAAAAAGACCATATTAAAGTATATGGAACAAGTAGTTGCCCTTGGTGCATTGTTGCTAAAAACTTTTTCAAAGAGCACGGGATAGAATTCAAGGAGATAGATGTTTCTAAAAATCAAAAAGCAGCAGAAGAAATGATTGAAAAATCAGGACAGATGGGTGTCCCAGTGATAGACATTAATAATAATATTATTATCGGATTTGATGAAAACAAGATAAGAAATCTTTTGAAAATAAAGGGTTGAAACAAAGAACATTCCCGCACCCATATATTATAAATTCGAAAATATCGAATAACCTTAAGATGCCTATTTCTAAAAGATTATGACAAAGTTATTAAAATCGTTTGATATTGAAGAGATATGATAATAGTAGATCATAGAGAAAAAAATTCCTTACTAGTTTCTGAACTGATTGGAAGAAAACAGGAAATAAGTATCCGACACATAGAGGTTGGAGATTATATCGTCGGAGATTTAGCCATTGAAAGAAAAACAATGAATGATTTTATTTCAAGTATGCTCTCAAAAAGACTGATGCTCCAACTTCAGAATCTTAAGCAATTTCCAAAGCAATTATTGATCATTGAAGGCAGAGAAAGGATGAATATCAACATTCACCCTAATGCAATCAGGGGCATGATCCTTTCTATTTCTTTAGAATTTCAAATTCCGATTATCTTCTCAGAGAATTATGAAGAAACAGCAGACTACTTGATTTTGTTAGACAAAAAAGAGAACAGGCCTTCAAAAGAAGTCTCTCTAGTTGCTAAAAGGTTAGCGAGATCGCTACAAGATCAACAACAAATTATCCTAGAATCATTTCCAGGAATTGGACCAACGACAGCAAAAGACTTATTAAAAGAATTTAAAACAATTAAAAAAGTTGTAAATGCAAAGAAAAAAGACTTGAAAAAATGTCTAAATAAAAATAAAATTGAAGACATGAAAAAGATTCTAGAATTCCCTTACCCTGAAAACTAATTTAGTTCAAACTCTTCAAGGTCTTCATAAATTGGGCCATTGGGAGTCAAGGTTGATTTTTTCAGAACAAATTCCTTGACTTCAAACCCCTTAGTTTTAATTTTTATTCTCAGGGTTTTACTTAAAAAACTTCTTTTATCATCTATCTTTTTAACTCTAACAAGAGCGACATGACTTTCAAAACCCGCGGGTTTATTTCCAAGGGCCTTTTCAATTTCTTCATATAATCCTTTAATAATTTCCTTTGGCTCTACAGAGATCCAAACGACCCGAATAAAAGAAGGAGAAAAAAATCCAAATTTTCCCAAACCAGCTTTAAATTTCTTAAGCTTTATTTTTTTCAGTTTTTTCCGGATATCTTTTAACTTAGCTTCATCGATCTCTCCAAGAAACTTTAGAGTTAAATGCATATTCTTTGATTCAACAAAATTTCCAACTAAAAATGGTTGGATCTCTCTTTCAATTCTCAAAAGTTCTTCTTTAACTTCTTCTGGCAAATCGATTGCTAAAAAACATCTCATTTTAGTGCACCGGTTTATGTTTATTCACAAACATTTCGCTTGGCAGGATTCTCTTGAGATTATTTCTCTCAAGTCCAAGGAGAATTAACATTCCAATAATGGACACGACTCCTGCTAAGAAGAACACAAGATTAAATCCCCATTTATTTGCAAGAATTGATCCTATGGAAGCAGAAACAGCAGCGCCAAGCCCAACTAGCCCTGAATAAACACTCCACTCAAAACCTTGTTTTCCTTTTGTTAGATTAGATGAAAACAATGAGAACCAAGCAGGATAGGCTAAACCACCCCCAATTCCATAAAGGACCTGAGCAATATAAAAATGCCACATTTGACTAGAAAAGAGATAAATAAATGGAACAAGGGCGATCATTAATGTTCCTACACAAACCATGAAGAATCTTTGTTTAGGCTCAAAAACCTTTGAGAACAATAGTTGAAAAACGGTTTTAGATACTAAAAATAACGTGGTCATCAACCCAATAGCCTCTAAACTCCCGCCAATAGAATTTTTTAAATAAACCGCTAAGATGGGGGCCACAAGTCCAAATCCAGTAAACACCAGACTGTCTGATGCTATCAATAATTTTAATGTTCTATTCATTTTTCCTCTTTTTCACTCTTACTTTTTCAGTAATCTTGAAAGATGTTAGACAAGACCTCTGATATTAATTTCACGTTTTTATTATTTAAATCTTTGTCTGGATTTATTTCCACGAGATCTAAAGCTTTGACATTTTTAAAAAGAAAAATTGCTCGTAATAACTTTTCAAATTGTTCTTTGCTCAAACCTCCCTTTTCAGGGTAACCAGTAGCGCTAAAAAAACTTGAGTCTAAAACATCTATATCTATGCTTAAATAAATCGCGCCATATTCATTCAAAAAATTTAGTTTTTGCGGATTGGAAATCATTTCATCTACTTCTTTTTTATTTACAAGTCTAATTTTTGATTTTTTCAAAAAGTCTTTTTCTTCATCATAAATTTTCTGTCCGCCAATAAGCAAAATATTCTTTGAATCAAATCCTTTTTCGATTATTGCTCTTAACCATTCTTCATGCGTTGGTTCTTTCATAGGTTCCATTAGATCAACATGCGCATCAAATACAATCAAAAAAGGTAAGGGGTGAACTTGATTAAAAGCATTTACAAGGGGATAGCTTATAGAGTGATCCCCTCCTAAAAAAAGAATCTTTTCATTGTTATCTTTATTCTTTTTAATAATATCCATGGCTTCCTTGAAGATAATTCTTTGACTCTCTTCTAAATTCTTTTTGCTTAGGTTCAACTCAACAATTTGAAAATTCTTCCTATTTTTAGAAAGTGAAGTGGTGATCATACAGGGGGCATCCTCACATCCTTTTGTTTTTCCAAGACCATTTATCATCGGGACTTCAACAATTATCATAAATATAAAACACCCTAAAACTTTTAAATTTATGTAGGGCCTATACGGGAACGATCATTCCTTGACTTAATCCTTTAAATTTCACTAGGTCAAGAACATCTTTGAGTTTTACTTCACTTATCTTATCTGCATATTTGTATATCTCCTCTGCCTTTGTAACACTTTCTTGCAAGAACAATTGAATCGCAACATTCTCGCATTGTTCACTTTCAACAGCATTTCTTCCTATGCATTGTTCTTTTGCGTCTTCAAACTCCTTCTTATCGATTTTCCTCATGCCCTTTATCTCTTTTAAAATAATCTCTTTGACTTTTTTTAAATTTGGTTTTTCTACACCTGCATAAACCATACAATGACCATAGTCTCTCTCTTGCTCAACAAAACTTTTTACAGTGTATGCCAAACCTCTTTTTTCTCTAACTTCTTGGAATAGTCTAGAACTCATCCCTTCTCCAAGAACAGCATTCATAACATCGCAAGCATATCTTTTTTCGTCTCCTAATTTAGGAAGATGAAATAAGAATCCAAGATGTGCCTGGTCAATATGCTCTCGTTTTTCTATAAAATTTGAGTTTCTAGTTGATATAGTAATTTTTGGCATTTGAGTCCTTCCAATCTGCTTAAAAGCAGTTTCACAGAGTGAGATAATATCTGAGAATTCCACGTTTCCAACAACCGATACAACCAGATTATCTGGACAATAAAAATTATTATGCCAATCTGAAAAATTCTTCCTTGTAAACGACTTAATATTCTCTTTAAATCCGAGAATAGACCAAGCAAATGGCGTCTTGTACGAAATTTCTTTCATCTTATCAAATAAAAATTGTTTTGGCTGGTCATGAATCATATTCATCTCTTGAAGAATGACTCCCCTTTCTCTTTCTAACTCTTTGGCATCCAGCTTTGGATTTGCAACCATATCTGTGATAACGTCAAATCCCCTTTCAAAATGTTTACTGGGAAGTTTGCACCAAAAAGCAGTCATCTCTTCAGAAGTAAACCCATTCAAGATTCCCCCAACTCTTTCAATTGCAGAAGAAATTTGTTTCTGGTCTCTTTTAAAACTTCCTTTAAATAACATATGTTCAAAAAAATGCGCCAAACCCTTGGTCTGTTTCACTTCATACGCTGCCCCGGTTTTAGTTAGGACAACAATTGCCACAATAGGCAGTTTTCTTTTCTCAAATAGAACAGTCAATCCATTAGACAGCCTCTTTTTATAAAAATCATTCATAGTAAATAGAATCGGTGGGTTTTTTTAAACATTTGCATCAAATTCTTAAGAAAATAGGTTTTTTATTGTATATTCTAAGATATAAGAAAGTATTTAAAGAAAAACAACGGCAGATTATTAAGAATTTCAGTTTTCGGGGAACTGAGTATGTTAAAAACATACAAAAAGAGGGGGAACCCATAGTGACCCTCCCGAGGGGTTGCGGGGGCCTCTTTTTTTGTATGAAATTAATCAAAAAAGAAGTTTTCTATTTTTTTCTCACACATTGAAGGATATGCAAAAATAAAGTCATAAACACTAACAAGTTTTATTGTTCAAAAGTGTTAAGAAAAGTTTATAAAATATAAAAAACTGAAAAATAATTCATAAATAAAAAAAGAGAAAAAGAAAAATGGCAACAACCTCTGGCGGATGTAGGGATTTAAGAAAATATATGGATGATAAAAAGACGCAAGAAATCTTTGGATATTTAATCAGTGGAAAAAGAGGATACATTCCGGTACAAGAAAGAAGGGTGGAGATCATTCGTTGTAAAGGTTGTGGAAGACAAGTGAATGATGAAGAAAAATTCTGTCCAGAATGTGGGACCAAGTCAGAAAAGCCTGCTCCCGCAGCTGCAACAGAGAACGCAGATGCACCAGCAGGCAATTAAGTTAACAACTTAATCTAACATATTCGATATTCTATAACTCTTTTTCATAACTTTTTCTATAAATGCTATATCTCAAGTAAAAAAGTTTAAATTCCTGCATGCTTCATCTTTTTATGCCAATCAATGCACATCCCGAATATATCTCAGCTGAAAAGAAATATCTTCAAGCAAGTACAGAAGAAGAAAAACTTTTGGCGATGGAAGAGATGATGCGCTGGATGCCTGGACACAAGGGTGCGGAGGCACTAAGAGCAGATTTAAGAGGAAGATACAAAAAATTAAAAGAAAAGATAGAAGAAAGGAAAAAAAAGAAAAAACAATCTGCAAGTAAACCTGGGATAAAAAAGGAAGGGACACAAGTTGTTCTTCTTGGTCTAACAAACTCTGGAAAATCCGCTTTACTCTCGAGACTGACCAATGCCCAGCCAAGAATAAGCAGCTTAGAGTTCACAACACAACAACCAGGAATTGGTATGCTGAATCTAGAGGGCATAAATTTTCAGATAATTGATATGCCCGCAGTGAATCATGAAACGTTTGATCAAGGAACAACAAATTCTACAGATATCCTCCTGATTATGATTACTAGCATAGATGAGATTGATAAGATTCTTTCTTTTCTAGACAAAACAACAGGTAAAAGAATAATTCTTTTTAATAAAATAGATTTATTAAATGAAAATGAGAGAAGGAGAATTGGGGCGAGATTACAGAGTAAGAGATATAATTTTTGCTTGATATCTTGTAAAACTCAAGAAGGATTTGATATCTTAAAAAGAAAGTTAATTGAAAACTCTGGTGTAATAAGAATTTACACAAAACAACCAAGCAAACAAAAAGATGAAGACCCGGTGATTATGAGACCAGACTCGACAGTGGGAGATTTGTCAAAAAAGGTTTTTCATTCAACAATCAAAGTAAAAGGAGCAAGAGTCACCGGCCCGTCAAGCAAATTTCCAAACCAAAAAGTTGGGCTGCAGCACATTCTAAAAGATAAAGACATTGTAGAATTTCATACTGACTAAAGAACTAAGTATAAGCTTCTTTAACTAATTTTTGTAATTCTATTTTGTTTTTTCTGAATAATCTAAGAAGGTCGTTGATCTCTTTCGCTGTTGAATTTTTTAAATCAAGAGGATGCAGTTTTTTATCAAGAAAATCTTTTTCAATCTGTTCATAATTATTATATTCCAAATTTCCACCATATTTCTCAGGTCGTTCTACCACAAACTTTCCACCACTATCTTTTTTCACTACCATTAAAACATATTTTAAGAATGCGAGGATTCCGTTATCAATATCTCCTACAACGCATTCTGCACTATTAATTTTTTTCTTAACAGTCTCTTCATCATCCAGCAGATCAATCTTGCTTTTTTCATCACTTGCAGACATCTTCTTGCCAATCAGACCAGGGATTAATGGAGTCATCACCTCAACTCTTGATTTGTATCCTAGTTTAGGCAGATTCTCCCTAGCAAACATGAATATTTTTCTTTGATCTACTCCACCATATTGAATATCAACTCCAAGATATTCTTCATCAAGAGCTTGCATAATAGGATAGATTAATCCAGCAAGTTTAGGATTATCTCCAAACTTTACAACCTCAGAAGCGGCTTTCAGACAGTCATGTTCAGTTGCAAAAGTGCTCATCTTTAGAACATCAAAGAAATATTTTTTATCTAACTCAAAGGTGCTTCCTTTAACAAATTCTATATTCTTTAAATTCACCCCAACAGACTCAAATATCATACTAATGACTTTTTCATAGTATTTGTATCTCTTTTCAAGAACATCCCAAGGACAATTATCCAATGCCCCATGTAGATCGGCTAACAAAACTTTCACTTTAAATCCTGCTTTAAGAAAATCCGCTAGTTTTAAGACCCATACATAATATCCAGCATGTGGCCTTCCGGTTATTGCAGTTCCTAAATAAACAGTAGGGGTCTTCTTTTTGATTAAGATGTCTTTCAGTTCTTGTTCTGTAACAATCTCCTCTGTATTCCTCTTTATCAATTCAAATCTCTTTTCTATATCCATCTCATTTTGAAGACATTTCACTTTATAAATTTTAACAAAACCTTTACTGAAACATAAAGTATAAAAGTCCATATTGGTCTATTAAAATAGAAAAAAGAGGGAGTATTTTGATGGATCTAAATTATGGAACCGTTTTAGTAAAATTAGTTCTAGCAGTAGCATTAGCTGCATTAATAGGATATGAAAGAGAAACAAGAAAGGTTTCTGTAAAAGGGACTGCCGGATTAAGGACGCATATGCTTGTTTCTTTAGGTTCTGCATTGATAACTTTAATTGCCATAGATGGTTTTTCAGGGTTTATTAATGCCGATATTGGAAAGATAAATATTATTGGATATATTGTAATGGGAATTGGTTTCCTAGGCGCTGGCACAATAATAGCAAACAAAGGGGAAATAATAGGGTTAACAACCGCAGCATCAATCTGGCTGGTTGCAGCAATTGGAATATCGGTGGGTTTGGGCCTTTACGTCGTAGCATTAATAACCACCCTTATTGCATTGGTGATATTAGAACTGTGGAGATTTGAAAAAAATACTGAGTATTAAACAAAAGTTCCAATTCAGTTAGATGAAAACGAAAAATTTGTTGAAACTTTCTTTGATTATTTCTATTTTCGGAATTTTTCTCATTCTTTTTTTAGCTAACAATCTAGAACCTAATTTTTCAGATATATCTAATATAACCCAGAAAGAACTAGACAACTATGTCAAGATCAAAGGGGAGATAATTGACACGCAAGAAATATTTCTCAATGACTCAGAATATTTAGAATTGTTCACAATAAAAGACGGCTCTGGATCAATAGAAGGAGTTTTTAGAAAAAGAATGAGTTTGCAGACTAACCAACAAGTAGAAATTTTGGGAAAAGTCTCAGACTATAAAGGGGCAATTCAAATTGAAGCATCCAAAATAAAAATAATTTCTTGATAATCTATCAAAATGATTTTAGAAATATTCCTTGCCTGTCTCCTGGGAATTATCGCGGGCACGATCACTGGTCTAATCCCAGGAGTTCACATAAATCTTGTGGCAACTCTTCTTTTTATTAATTCTGCTTTTTTTCTAGGATTTACAAATCCATTGATTTTAGCAATTTTTATTATTTCCATGACTACGGCCCACACATTCATTGATTTTATTCCTTCAGTCTTTTTAGGAGCACCAAACGAAGACACTGTTCTCAGCATACTTCCCGGACATAGGATGCTTCTTGAAGGAAGAGGGTACGAAGCAGTTAAACTAACAGTCATTGGTGGTTTTTTGGGGTTAGTTCTAGCCTGTGTTTTAACTCCTTTGTTTATATTCACTGCCCCCATTTTCTATCCTTTATTAGAGAAGATGATGGCATTCATCTTAATCTCTCTTTCATTGATTCTAATTTTTACGGAAAAAAGAAAATTCGCGGCTTTTTTTGTTTTTATCTTAGCTGGTCTTCTCGGATTGGGAACATTAAATTTTTCTTTGTTGAAACAAGCACTCTTTCCTTTATTTACAGGGTTATTCGCAACACCCCTCCTCATTCTCAGTTTTGTGCAAAATGTAAAGATTCCAAAACAGAGGATTACAAAAGTAGATATATCAAAAAAGGAGATAATTAAAATCTTGGGGGTAAGTATTTTTTCCAGTTCCCTAGTCTCTTTTCTTCCTGGAGTTGGCTCAGCACAAGCAGCAGTTATCGCTTCTGTATTCAAAAAGATAAAAGAAAAATCTTTTTTGGTTCTATTGGGCGCAATCAACACACTTGTTGTTTTGTTAAGTTTTGTGGCTCTTTACGCAATTAAAAAACCAAGATCAGGAGTAGCAGTTTTTGTAGGAAAATTTCTTCCGGATATAACACTAAGCAATCTTTGGACTCTCTTAATAGTCTCTTTAATCGTGGGGGTTTTTGCTTTTTTTATCTCTCTCATTCTAGCAAAAGAATTCTCAACAATAATAAAAAAAGTAAATTACAAATGGCTTTGCTTTGCAATTCTCCTTTTCCTCATCATCCTCACACCAATAATCTCAAATTGGTGGGGTCTTCTAGTTCTTTTGACAGCAACCGCTCTCGGGATTTTCTGTTCATTGATAGGAATAAAGAAAATATTCTTGATGGGTGCATTGCTTCTGCCAGTTATAATCTATTATCTAATATAAAACAATTCGGTATAAAAATTACAATTCCACTTCCATTTCTAGAGAGGCGGGATACTCTCCAGTCAAACAACCGAGACATAACTGATCTTTTCTTTTTCCTATTGCCGCAACTAATCCATCGAGTGTGTTATAAGTTAATACGTCTGCTCCGATAATTCTCCCCACTTCTTCTTCACTTCTATTTGCAGCAATTAGCTCTTCAGTAGTATGAAAATCAATTCCACATGGGCAAGGGAATTTTATCGGGGGACAAGTAGATCCCCAATACACTCCAACTGCACCAGCATCGCGGACAGCTTGAACTAACTCTCTACTACTCGTTCCTCTTACTATTGAATCATCCTTAATTAAAGCGATATTCCCCCTAATCACCTGAGAAAGAACCCTAATCTTTTTTACACCTGCTTCTCTTTTTTGCTGAGTTGGTTGGATGAATGTTCTATTAGAATATCTATCCTTTATTAAAAAGGCCCTATGATTAAAACCCGTTTCTCTAGCAAAAGATTCTGCAGCAGGTCTCGCAGTTTCTGGAACAGGAGAAACAAGAACCTCAATGTTCGGATAACTTTGTCTAAGAGATAAAACGTGGCTTTCTAAACGAGTTCGTGCATTCTTTTCAAATTCATGGGCTAGTTCTATTCCCAATCTCTTCCTGACAGAATGTACATAAATACCTTCTATATCTGAATCAACATGTGCAAAATAATCCCATTCAAAAAAACAGTGGGCAGGTTGTCCTTGAGAGATTATTCTTTTAGATACATTAAGATCATTATCAACGAATATTGCTTCACCTAGTTTAACAGTTTGAACATCTTGTAAACCATCAAGTGCGACTGTTTCAGAAGCAAAAACATAACGGTCCTCGGATCTTCCATACACCAAAGGCCTTATTCCATGTGGATCGCGAAATGCAAGCAGCCCCTCTCCATTTATTCCTGCAACAACAGAATAAGCTCCAGTAGTGACTTGCATTAATTTTTCAACACTTCGAAAAACCCTTTCAACAGTTTCTCCTCTTCTATCATCAAAATAATATTCAAAAACCCTCAACAATACTTCTGCGTCACAACCAGTTTTACAAGATCTATTCTTTCTGTCCAACTGCGCTCTAAGTTGAGGTTCATTTGCAACCTGTCCATTGTGAGCAAGCATAATTTCTCCAAAGGATGTTGAAAATGGTTGAGCAACATCTTTGTCAAGAGTTGTTGAGTAACGAACATGCCCCAATGCCATTGTTCCATCAAACTTAGAAAGAAGCTCTCCATCTTGAAAAACAACATTTACCAGACCCTGGCCCTTACGTTCGTGAAGTACTCCCGTGTGAGGATCAGAAACATAAATTCCTGCTGCTTCTTGTCCCCTATGTTGCAATTGGGATAATCGACTATAGATGTCTCCAGTTACGTTTGTTCCTTGTCTTGATATTTCTCCGATTATGCCGCACATTTTGAAAATCTAATTAGAAGAATTTCCTTTTTAAGCATTTATATGCTGAATGATCGAAATTAAATCCACTTCTTCAATTCTTGCTGTTTCTCAGTCTCCTTTCCAAAGACACTTTCTATAGACTGCCTGACAAGATCTAAACTTTGTCTTAAATATGGAGAAAGATCAAATTTTTGGGATAACATCAATGCTGGTTGAAGATATTTTATGATTGAGCCTTCTGTAATTGTAAAAAGTATTTTTCCCCCGCAAAGACTGCCGTCATTTAAAATTTTAATGCACTTTCCTGCAAGAGGCGGTCTTCTATATTTTTCATTGCATTCGACACACCTGAATTGTTGCTGTGTGAATTTGTTAAAATTACCTTTTATATCACGAATAAAATGTCTCTCGATCACAAGCCTTGCAACATCACTCGCATCAACAGCACGTATCAATCCAGAAACATGCATCTGTCTTGTAACTTTTTCTTGCATGGTTGGCAAGACCTTATAAGAAGAATTTATGCATCCATGATTAAAATCTGGGGTGTTATGGGTAAAATAGATATTTGTAAAAGGATCGATTCCATTCTTTAATCTCTTTCTTACAGTGTCTAAAACAACTTCAGAAGAATGTTTTCCCTGCTCAGCGAGATAATAAAGATCAAGAGGATAAGGCCCAACTTCTAAATCAAGAATCTGATCATCTACTTCTCCCGCATTTATCCTTGCATTTAAAAGAAGAGGAGCATCTTGCGTTCCTCCTCTATGGGCTGGAAGAAAACTTCTAGAAAAATTGATAAGCACATCTAATAGTAACATCACAGCAACCTCGTCTCCATCACAATCTCTTCTCACAGCAGCATGTATGTAAGGGCTGGCCATCAACCCTTGTACTTTTGAGAAACCAATAATTCTTGAGATAACTCCAGCGCAATTATGAGGGGCCATACAAACAGTCAGATGCCCAACAAGATCTTCTACTTTATCAATTTTATAAAAAGGTTCTAATCCATATAGATTAACAAGCAGAGTATCAAGAAAACGGGTGACATTCAAAAAAACATCATCTGCTTTTTCATCTTTGGAATCTGGATCAGGACAAGAAGGCAGGATTATGTCTTGGGGCATAAGTTCTAGGATCTGATCCTCATTTTCAAGTTTTTCCCCATGAATATCTTTATGGTATCCTAACTCTTCGAGCTTTTCTATGCTAGTTCGAATTTCTTTGGGTTTAAAATGAGTTATCGGAAGTTCTGTGACATCGTATCTGACTGTTCCGTCTTTATTTACGTGCAAATTAAAACTAGCCCTTATAATCCCTTTGGATAAATGTTCGGGGATATGTGCTTGAGAGCTTGTCCCTTTTATTCCCTTAACAATCTTGAGATTATTTCCTAATTTTGCTGTTTTAACAGCATTTTCATAGTACTCTCTGATATTAATTCTTTGACTTGAATAGGATTTTAAATTGCCATGCAAACCACAGAAGGGTGAAAAAGATTTAGAATCACAAACAGAACAATAATACATCTGCTTTGTTTTGTTTCCACAAGACGAACATACGGGATAAATTGTTTCCTTATTGCAGTTTTCACAAAAGTTCAGGGGAAAATCTGATTTGACGCTGCCTTTTCCAAGAGCAGCTTGAAAACTTCTCAACTTTCCTCCCTCCTCACCGACAGGGAAAAGAACATGTGGGGATCCTTTTAATTCTCTTGGCTTTGCTTTTTCAGGCCTCCCCATTCTCGCTCCAATGAAAGTTCCAGCTTTATCTTTTATTTTATATTTAGAAAGATGGTTTATATTTCCCAGTACTTCTTCTTCTGGTTTTATGATAGAAAGTATTTTTTCAACATCTTTTTTCAAATCACTTTTATCCTTGTCTGCCTCAATTCCAAGATTGATCAAGAACGCCTTGCTGTTCACTTCATTCAAAACAACATTTTCAGTAGAAATCTCATGTTCCACTCCAAGAATTTCAAGTGCTCTTTTTGCATTCACAAATTTTTCTTGTTCACTCCTGTTATACGGCAAGATTAACTTTCCATCTGCAGTCCTAGAATGAACAATCCAATCTAATAAAGACAAAAAAGAATCATATTTTATTTGTGTCCAATAGAAAATATACTCTGGATGCAGGGGGATTTTATATTTTTCAGAGTATGCAGTAGCTTGCTCAAGAGAAACGTGAAATTTATCCACTTTTTCATCAGGATTTTCTTTTTTCAATTCCAATTCCCACCATTCTTCAACATATCCTGATTTAAGAAGCACCGAATTTCTGTTAATGACATCTCCCAATGAAACAAGAAGATCCCCCAAATAAATCACTTCTTCTGTTTCTGGATATATTCTTTTACCTTCTTCGAAAGTTTTAATCTTTTTAACACTTCCATCTTTAAGTTTAACAATTGGGCCGTCTAATTCTTCACAACAAGTCACAACACATCCTTTTGTTGGTTTTTCAAGTTTCAGTTGAGTTCCAGTAGAAAGGAAACAGCCAGTAATAGCCATAGTTGCAGGATGGATAGAAGTTGCAGAAAATCCACTCACCCGTGATCTTCCATATCTAAATCTAAAACCCCCGGACCTTGATGGATGAGAAAAAACAGGTCTGCCTGCAACAAGATCATTCATATACGTAGCAGTAACCTCCCCCTTTCCAGCCTCTCTTTTTTTGTGTAATTCAAGATATTTATCCAAAAAATCCCAACCAGTCGTCTGAAAGCCCTTCTCCTGAACTCTCTTCAACATCCTAATCCCTTTTTTTGCTTTTTGTGCTAATCCTTCTGAAAAAATTAAACACATCCCTCCTCTAATAAAATTAGTTTCAACTCTATGAAGATCCTTATAATTTGAAACTTCACGATCTTCAGTTGGTTCTCCAGCAATCTGAATTGGGATATTTCTTGCTAGAAACTCTATCTCTTCTTCAGTAGGGAGATATTGCAAGTTGTTAACACGTGTATGATAGTCGTAATTCTCTGTAACATATCTCTTAACTTCAAACTCAGTAGGATCATATTTAGCAAAACCAAAGGTTTCTCTTAAATAATCAATCAGCATAAGGACAACACAAGAAGCAGTTGTTCCTGCGCTTCTTATTGGTCCAGAAAAATAAACCTTAAAATAATCTTTTCCTTCTGCGGTTTTTTCAAGTTTTAGTCCAGTATATCCTTCAATCGGAGAAGAAACAACTCCAAGAGTATTATAAGCAAAACCAACTCTAATGCCTGCATCAATCGCTTCCATTAAATCCTTAAATTTACAAAATTTTTCTTTCGCGATTTCTTCTGCAATCTTAAAAGAAACACAAGGGTCCAGTGAACCATACTCTTTTTCCAGTTCAAGGATTCTTGCAACAACTTTTTGATCAAGCTGAGGGTAGATTGTCGCAATTAACCCAATAGCTTTTTCTGCAAGTGAAGAAGCAATAGGAACTTCAACATGATCAGCAGGATCTAAATTTTTTGCTCTTGCCAGATTCGCTACATCATATGTCTTTTTCACACTTTCTGCTATTTTTTTAAAATATTGCTGCATTTTTTGTTTTTTATTGGATTTTTAGCTAAAATCTAAGATATTTATTTTTCCTGTTTTCAAATTTAAGAGGGGGACTTTGCAGGGGTCTGGTTCATGTCCAAATTTCTCTTGTAAAGCAGTTTTAGATTGCCAACATGAACAAGAAATTGTCAGAACGCCGTTATAGTATGAAACAGCACTTTTATGAATGTGCCCAGAAACAAGGATATCTGGAATTCGCTCTATTGTAAACATGTCCTGCTCTCCTGGAAAGTAAGTTGTAGAAGTGTGGGAAGGTGCGAGATGTCTTTTTTTAAGTAATAGATGCATGATCATATCTGGTTTTAGTTTTGCATTATTTACTCTAAGAAACTCTACACTATCCATAAAGTAATCATAAGAGTCACCATGATACATAAGCACATCAAATCCAGGAAAGGTTTTGGTGCCTGCTATTTTTGCTTCACAAGGATTTGTTGTTAAAATCAGGTTTTCAATTTTGTATAAGTCTGGGGCCATATCTTCTGGTATTTTTGGTTGTGGTTCAATGTGCCTGACTGCATCGTGTTTTCCTCCAGGACACATGAAGATGATAACATCTTTTCTTATTTTTGATAAAAGTTCTGCTAAAAGTTTATACTGCTCCCTGACATCTTTAATCAAAAGTTCTGATTCCTGTTTTGGATATACCCCAACACCGTCGATGTTATCTCCTAAAATGAAGAGGTATCTTACTTTTTTTGCAATTTCTCTTTGTTTTTCAGAACCGATTTCTCCGTTTAACCAAGATACAAATCTTAAAAAGTTTTCTTGAAGAAATTTTGATGAACCAACATGCATATCTGCAATAAATGCAGCATAACTCTCTTCTTGAGCGTGTTTTACTTCTTTTACAATATCTACTGTAATAAGATCATTAGCAAAAATTATTTCATTATTTCCAACCCCACTCACTGCTATTACTTCATCAAGAAGAAGCGATTTTGTTTTTTCAAAAAGCTCGGATTTATCCTGTCTGATTAAAACGGTGATTTGCCCTGTTGGATCTTCAATATTTAATAAAACATTTTTATTTTTTGTAGTCCTCTTGTTAAATACTATTCCGATTATAGAAATATTTCTTTTTTGATTAGAAATCTTATTTATGCTGGTTAGATTCTGCAATCCTCTCCCCATTAAAATTTCTTTTAAAAAATTAAATCTGCTTCTGTAAACTCCAACAAAATCTTGAACAGATATTTTTTTTGTGTTAATTATGTAATCTCTTGTCTCTACATCTTCAAAATGCTTGTAAGAGTAGGGATTGATAAAATTTGTTGGATCAAAAGAAGATTGTTTGTTTTGTTTGTCTTTCTCTTTTTCAAAGTTTTTTTCTGGATTTCCATTCTCTTTTATTTTTTCAATTTCCACAGTAGCTGGAATCTTGCTGTTCCTTTCCAAAAAAACCCTAGAGCTTTCACTTAATTCATTTTTCAGAAGTTTTTCCACATTTTCATAGAAGAAAGTCTTTGTGACAATTTTTGGGGGATTTAGTTGTAATAAAAAGGTTGATATCTCACTTAATTCATTGTCTCCCAATCCAGAATCATAGAAGAGTTGCAACAGAGACGATTCAAAAAGATATCCTCTACTCAAGCATTCCCTTAAAAACTGCATTTTCTGTTTGGTGCCTTAAACTGGCACAAATTTAACTCTTTAAGAGTTGATTAAATTCTTTATAGACTAAGTTAGATTAAGCGAATTCATCAAAATCATATTTATCTTTTCTCTCAGATTTTCTGACAAATCCACCCTTATTTCTCTTGTCCTCCCATGCCTTCCCTTGCTTATGACCTTTGCATTTATCAAGCCGAGCATATCAAACTCAGCAATAATATCGCTAACTCTTCTTTGAGTTAAGCATTCTGTTTGTGTTCTTACACAAAAGTCTCTATAAAGATTATAAATGTCTCCCGTAAATATCATACTTTCATTTTCCTTTAGTGCCTGTCTATAAAGTTGCAAAACAGAGATTAGTACAAGTTGAAATTGTTTAGGCTGATTTTCAACAGCAATTAATATTTTATCAGCTTCCATTTTTTCTTTTGCTTTGTCTATATAATCTAAAGTGATCTTCTTTTTTCCATCTCTCTCAACTAATTCTCCGGAAATCCTCAACAAATCAAGAGCCCTTCTAGCATCTCCATGTTCTCTAGCAGCATAAGCAGCGCACTTTTCAATAACTCCGTTATCTAAAATCCCACTCTTAAATGCTTCATTAGACCTATGTCTCAAGATATCTTGAAGTTGAAGAGCGTTATAGGGTGCAAAAAGGATTTCTTCCTCACCAAGAGAACTTCTCACTCTTGGATCAAGAGAATCGAGAAACTTAAGATCGTTTGATATTCCAATCATGGAAATTTGAGCCTGTGTGAGCTCTGTATTTAGTCTAGTAAAATTATAAAGAAATTCATCTCCAATCCTTTTTACAGCCTGGTCAATTTCATCAAACACGACAATAATAATCTGTTTCTTCTCATCAACAATATCTACAAATCTTTTGTATAACTGGTCCGTTGGCAAGCCAGTAGCTGCCACCTTTCCTCCAAGTTTTTTGATTAATTCAGCAAGAATTCGATATTCTGTATCTGCAACCTTCCTTAATTTGCAATTAATAAAAGGCATTACGACACAAACTTGTTGATCCTTTGCTTTTTTAAAAAGTTGATTTCTTATATATTGCACCACCAACGTTTTTCCAGTTCCAGTCAATCCATAAATGAAAAGATTGGATGGTCTTTCAAGTCTAAGGCTTGGAGCAACAATGGGGGCAATCTGATTTATTTGTTTTTCCCTATGGGGGATGTTTTCGGGAGCGTAATTCGATTGAAGAACAAACTTATTCTTGAAAATTGTGTGTTTAATAAATGCGTTAAAAATAGAATCTATGTTATTTTTTGCCTGTTCACCAGAATCCCTAGATTCCCCTGCAGAATATTCTTTCCCCCTATTTTGTCCATCCACTATCAACTCTTTTTCTTTTGTCATAGAATTATAGCAAGTAATGTAGTTTATAAAATTTGTTGTACTGGAAAGGAGAGGTACACCCCCATTTCTCATGGAACAACAAATGAACACGGAACCCTCGTCGCAAAAAATAAGAAAACCCCCAATATTATAAAGGGATATAGTATATTACAAAACAATCAATATAATAATATAATTATAATATATATAATATAATATATAAATATTTATAAATATAAACTAAAATAAAATAACCCCAAATCCTTTATAAACTTTAACACTTTCTCCATGAGAAACGACAGGGGGGGGTGAAGATCCAGCTTAAACCGGATCAAAACCGAACAAGTAAACTTTGTTTATTATTTCCCATGAGGGCAGCAAGAACAGAAAGCACCCCCAATTTAATATGTATTAAAGGAAGGCATACAGATGATTATGAGGTCCCTTTTATTTTTCTTCTTACAGCAGATCTTCAACATGTTTTTTCTGAAGCTCCCAAGTCTGCTAGAAGATTTAGAAGATGCGAAGCAAATCATTCAGGGCCTCGATTACGTCGGTGTCTATCAGAGAGCAACCGCACAAATACCATAAAATGCCTCCTTTTTCCTTCGGAGGATGTTCGAATGTAAATGCAGAAAAATTTATAAAGAAAGGTTTATAAACTAATAGTATATTTAAAATTAAACGCGATGTAAAATGACATTAGAAAAAAGACCATCAAAAGAAATCGTTGGAAAGCTTGTTGTAACGAAAGAAGGTAAGAGGATAGGAGCAGTAACTGATGTTTCCTTCGAAGCGAGAACTGGTGAATTAATACATTTACTAGTTAGCTCTGCTACACCCTATGGCTCTTCATTAAATGTAGAGTCAAGAGAAGGAAGCTTGCTTGTTCCTTATTCAGCAATTCTCGCAATCGGCGACTTTGTTGTAGTAAGCGAAGAAGACATGCGTTAAACTTTTGCTTAACATTTCTAAACCCTTTTAATAGGGTAAGTCTAAAGTAAATATACTTGTTTAGACTTTTTATAAACCATGTTAATCAAAGTTTTTATCTCTTGCAGATTATGAACAAACTTCCAATCAATCAATTTATAAATTATAAAGTATAAGAAATATATTCCTAAAAATGATAATCGGATTTAATCTAATAAAAATTTTAGTTGAGAAAGACTCAACAGACGAACCTAAAAAAATAGAGAGAGTCAGTACAAAAACAGACATAAGTAATATTTCTGAACAAAAGATAGAGATCAAAGAGAAAACAGCATTAAAATTCAGTTTCTCTTTTAATGTTGATTATGAAAAGAACATAGCAAAGATAAAAATGGAAGGAAGCCTCCTTTATTTAGCAGATCCAAAACAAGCAAAAGAGATTCTTGAATCTTGGAAAAAGAAAGAGATTACGAAAGAGATAAGGATGGAGATAATCAACGCAGTTCTAAGCAGATGTAATATCAAGGCACTTGGCTTAGAAGAATATATGGGCCTCCCAGCACATTTTCCTTTGCCGAAATTTCAAATTCAGGAAGAAAAAAAGAATGAGAAAAGCAAAACCGGCTATGCCGGATAATTAGAAGGGCACACAACTTTTCAAATACGCATACTTTGTAACAGAAAGAATGTTCTTTAAACTAACACGAAGATCTTGTTGACTTTTTATTTTGGCCAATGCAGCACAAAAGTCACTCGAACCTTCTAATTCAGGAATTCTATAGTCCCCCATTGTAAATTCCAAGTCATAACTTCCGCCAGCATAATTACTTATCACTCCTCCACCAGAAATGAATAGCTTTTCAGATCTCATCTGCCCATTTCCGTCAAAGAATGTTAAAAGAATGGCTGCACTACCTGGAAGTTTGGTAAAATAACTTGATTTTTGGAATAAAGTTTGCAACCTTTGTGCATTTATTTCGATTATGGTTGGAACTTGAACAGGTACAGGAGGAGGCAATGGTGGAGCAGGCGGAGGCAAAGGTATCGCATTAACAATTAAAAAGCCCTTTACACGCGAGTTTTCCGCGCAATAATAAGTATAATTTTCCGCAGTTGAGAATGCATAAGAATAATTGCTTTTAAAACTCATAGGTGTAGAGTTAGTTATATTTGAAGAATTGAAAATAAGTGTACAAGTAAAAAATTCATAATTAGTCCACTTGACAGTTTCTCCCTGTATTATTGTAAGGCTGTTGGGAACAAACGAAGAATTCACAATTTCTATCTTTTTTGAGTAATCAATGGGTTCTGGGGGAGGAAGATTATATACTGGAGGAACGTAATTAGATGCATCGGGCGCATTACTCTGTTGGTTTTTATTATTTAAACTTTTATTGTAATCATAAATTAGCGCACTTGCTCCTGTGAAGAGTACTGCAACAATAACCGCAGCAAATATAACTAAGAACTTTCTTTTTTTGAACGTACTAGCGCCCCTTCTTAATCTGTTAAGACTATCTTCTGATATATTAAAACCATTTTTTACCTTACTAGCTCCTCCTTTTAGTATATCAAGGACATTCTTCCTCTTTTCCATATAAATTGAGATAATTAAGACTATAAAAATCTTATTAGCCAACATGCCTATGCGCCACGCGCGCCCGCAGGCGCGTGTGTAAAGACTTTTAAATTTGCTCTGTCTTAATAATTATGCCCAGATGGCCCAACGGTAAGGCGCGAGTCTCGAATTCAAAACAAGATAACTCGTTTCCGCAAGGATCTCCAGGTTCGATTCCTGGTCTGGGCGTAACCCCTTCTTTGAACCTTAAGAGACAGAAAATTCTAAGAAAAGATTAAAAACAACAAAGAAATATGGGCATTATGGCATACGCAGTTTATACTACTGAAAGTTTTGAAAAAGAGGTTGAAAAATTCTCAGAAGCAGACAAAACAATAATAAAAAATATATTCTTACAGCTTAAAGAAAATCCTTATGTTGGTGATCAAATCAGATATAAATTTTTTCGTGAGAAAAGATTAAGAGAAAAAAGAATTTATTATTTAGTATATGATAATCTATCTGCTGTTTTGGTTGTTGCCAGCAGTGATAAAAAAGCTCAACAAGAAACAATTGATGAGATTATAAAATATCTTCCTGACTTCAAAGAATATCTTGAAACGTTACTAAAAACTTAAAGACCTTCTTACTCATTAAGCGACTCTTTTTATTTTTCCTGTTTTTAAGTCTGATAAGCTGTTTTTGAATTGATTAACTAAGTCTACATCTACTTTTTTTAGTATAATCAAATCTTTAGTTGTATCCATTGCAATTATAGAACCTTCGTTCATGCTTAGTTGGTCTCTAATTTTAATGGGGATTACAATTTGCCCCTTTGAGCTTATTCTTGTTAGTTCTGTCATTTTATTTTTGTTCTTCCTTTGTAAGAAAGTAAGATTTTCCAACTTTATAAATGTTTCGTTTGATAATTATAAATAGAAAACCGATTAGAATTATACTTCTTTCATCTTCATCTTATATTTTTTAACTTTCCAAAATCGTAAACTTTGTCTCCCAAAACAAAGACCCGAAAATTATTAAGATCTTTCAAAAACGGGCTGAAAAGTCTTTCTTTTTTTATATCTGATCCCTCAACAAGATTAAAAAATGAGGGCATCACAATAATCTTTTTGTCTTTATAAGATCCAAACAAAAAACATTTGAATTTTTCTTTTTTTACACCGTCATCTAAAGTAATCGCTGGGTGATCGTGTCCTATAATCAATGTTTTTATCTTTTTATCCATCGTTTCCAGAAAGATTTTATGACCGTGCAGTACACAGATATCATCAAAACAATAAAAATTTCTTACTTCAATCCCTCTTTTTCTCGCAATCGGTTCAAGAAGGTTGTCATGATTGCCTCTTATCAAAATAACTTCAGCTTTGTTCATCAGCAAATCAAGAAAATCAAGAGCGTCTCTCCATTCTTGATCTGAAATTTTTCCAAGCTCATGTTTAACATCCCCATTAATCACAATAAGTTCTGGCTTTAATTTAAGAAGCTCCTCAATCTCTTTTTTTATTTCAGAGAACATCCTCTTTGGAACAAGTATCCCAGAATCAATCATCTTTTGTTCATATCCAAGATGAATATCAGCGATAATTAGGATCTTTTTCTTTTTAACCCAAAGTGATTTCTCTTTAATTTCAATTCCTGGAAGGATTTCCATATTTATATCATTGCTCAAAAACTTATAAACTTTCTTGGTTTTAATAAAAAATTATCAAACCAATATTATGCTAGAAAAAACTTAATAAAACACTAGAGGGATTATCTTTAATAACTATTTTACTTAACATAAACTGTGTGTGCAGGCACGTGTCTACGTGCTAATTCCTGTTCCGGTGTAGTTCTCCCTCTTTTTATCACTTCATCCAGGAGTTGCATCCTTGTTGTTATTCTAACAGTTCTAGATTCATCCAAATGAGGTTTAAGCAAGTCATTAACCAAATCATTTAATTTATTTGGCTTTTTTATATCTCCTGTTCTTAAAGTATATCTAACATGACTCCATGCTGGCCGAGGATATTCTACGACCAATAAACTACTTTTACCGCCTAGAGCATAGAAATTAAATTCTGGTCTACCTTCGCTTGTCTGTAATAATTTTAAGTTATCTGGAAATGTATCATAATCACTATAAAGCAGCTTATCTAGAAATGGATTTTTAAGATCTTTTTGCACAATAACGGGGGTTCCATAAATAATTGTAGCTTCCAATCTTTTTTCTTTAATCTTTTCAAGTAAGATATCTACGAGTACGGGATCTCCAATATAATCTTTAGGATCAAGTCCACTGCTCACTGCAACAAAGGACCTGCTGTCCATAAACGTATTAGCAAATTGAGTAAATCCTGAAGAACTCAAACTAGGAAGAATTTCCCACAGATGCGTGCAACCAACCCCGTTCTCCTTAAGATAGCTGATTACTTTATCAAAATTTTTCCACCATTCTGGATAAACTGTGCGTGGCCATTGCATTTCGTCGATATTAATTGGTCCTTGCTCCATAATGGGTATTATATCCAATAGTATTTAAGATTTATTATATTACACAACCTATCTCTAAGATTTTAGAACAAGAATTTTATATTCTTTTTAACAACAACACTTCTTCTTTAAGATTTCCATAGTCAATCAAGAAAGAAGACATTAAAATTTTATCTATATCTTGTCAAAAAGACTATCCACGCTTTCACCAGCATGGACCCTATAAATCGCTTCACCAAACAGTTTCTTTAAAGAAACAACTTCAAATCTCCCCCTTTCCTCTGGAGGCGTGGGGATAGTGTCAGTAGTTACTATCAGATCATATATTTCTTTTAATTTTTCAAAAGCATGGTTTGAATTAACGAAATGTGTCGCATAAACTACTAATTCACGTAAACCATCTGCTGTTCTTTTTCTAGCTCCTTTTGCGAGATGTATCAATGTAGTTCCTGTATCAATAATATCCTCCACAACAAGGCCTATTGGTTTTTTAACTTCCCCATACACCACTGTTTCTCTGACAACTTCATTAGGTCTGTTAGGGTCTCTTTTATCTTGTATATCTTCTGCAGTTAAAACATCTAATGGGAGGCCTGCTCGTTTGGCAAAATCCCCAATTCTTTTATTCCCTCCGCCGTCTGCAGTAAGTATCTGTGAATTTTTGATTATATCTGGGTGGTTTGTTTGTAAATAGTCAATCACAACAGGATATGCGCTTAAGACATCTGTAGGAATATCAAAAAATCCCTGAATTTGTTTAAAGTGAGGATCGCATAACACACATCGATTAGCGTAAAGCGAGAGTATATCTACAACTGCTCTGGCAGATATCGGCACTCTTGATTTGTCTTTTAAATCTTGTCTCAACCAAGGCATATAAGTTAAAATAAGATTTACTTCGTCCGCAGAAGCAAGTTTTGCAGCCTGGGCAGTCAAAGTAGCATCAATAATACTTTCTGAAGGATTTAAAGAAGGATCAGTTATATAGAAAACTCTTTTTCTTCTGATGCTTTCTGTTATATGGGGTTTGAATTCCTCACTCGCGTAATCACTAACTTCAATAGGGACAAGTTTGCAGTCAACAGACTTGCCGTGCTCATTACAGATATAATCCCGAACGCCTTCTACAAAAGGTCTCATTTTTCCTTTCTCTCTCACCAACAGAACTAATTCGTCAACGCTCATGAAACAAAATCAAATTCTGGTTTATAAGCATTATCGTTCGAAAAAATATATATCTTCTAATCAATTCATGCAAAACATAACACTTAAATATCGATTATAATTAAAGAATTAGTTAATTTTGAGGTGAGTTAATACTTAAAATGTATTCCCCACTATCAATGCAAAGGCATCAAACAGCAGTTCCAATAGCTCCGCTAACAGAGACCTGGTACGTCGTGTGCCAGCATGCCTTTGCGAGAAGTGTGACTGCTGCACGAATAATAACTGATTTTTTTCAGAGATATGAGCGAATTTATGGAGTAGATTTTGGAATTAGGATTTATGCTGCAGGTTTATTCGATGGAAATGGTTCAGACATTGGCCCGGGATCAAGATTAGCCACTCACTTTTTTAATTTTACAGGTCTTTCTAAACCATATCTTCTGACCCAAGAGAAAGCAGATGCTGCAACCAGACTTTTTTCAATGACCCAAGACATTTCTGATAGGCTTATAACCGGTTTTAATCAACCCAGAGAAAAAATAACTTGTTTAGATCTTCCTCATGCTGGTTTGGCCTTTGTTTTACCTGGAACTCCCTTCCTTGTTGGAACATTAGAACAAAAATTGCTTCCAAATTTATCAGATTATGCATTTCAGAGAATTGAAGCAGCAAAAAAACAAAGAGAAGATTCTTTAGTTGTCAGGGTTTAGTTTATTTTATTCTTTCTAAAATCTTTTCGTGCATTCTTTTCAAAAATTCAATCTTATCTTCCATTTTCATGAGATCAGCATGTCCTTGAGTGATGAGATTAAACGAAAAAGGGCTTGGCACATCACTCACAATAGATTCGATCTTAACTTTTTCTTCTTTCATCCATCTCAAAACCTGTTCAGCATTTTTTATATCCATCAGATCTTCCATTATTTCCCTTTTAGTTTCTTTAAGGATCGGAAAATCAGTGCTTATCTTTCTGACAGCATTCAAAAGAAAATCAGATTTAACTTGCTGCTTCCCAACACTTTTGCTCAAACCCTTATATGACCGCAAAATCATCAAAGAACGAGTAGCACAGTGCCTGAATCTCCTCTTAAATACCTCTGTTTTATCAACTGCTTCATTTAAAATTTCTTTTATTGCTTCTGGTTTTTCTGCAAGAAGCGCAAGAGCCTTTTCAGCTTGCAATGGATAGTTGCTTGCAATGAAAAAACCATTATCATTTATCCCAATTTCAACATCTTTCTTTCTATTCTTTGCAAGAACATATGCCAGCGCACGGGAAAGAGCATCATTCACTCGTCTTCCATAAAGAGAATGGAAAATCACATAGTGTTTTTCACTTTCATCTTTGTATCTTTCAATTAAAAATCTATACTCATGAGGGATTTTCTTTTTTGTGTAGACATACTGCTCATAAAAATAATTATAGATTGCATCAACCCCATTCTTGTCAATATACAAATATTTTTCAATGAAATCTTTCACTTCTTTTTCTGTTCTTTTCCTGTCAAGCATCTCACATATCAACCTTCTGAATCTTTGGATTGCCATAGCCAGATCAAAAGACAAAGGAAGCATCTCAGAACTCCAAGAAGGAATTGTTGGAGCTTGAGAAACACTAGCGTTAACATAAGCTTTCATCCCTTTGCTGTAAAGAAACTGGTATTTTTGTCCTCCTAAAACAAAAACATCTCCTTTTTTCAGTCTTTCTAAAAAACTTTCATCAATCTTTCCAATCTGTTCATCTTTTCTTTCTCTTGGCATAGCAACAACAACACTAACAAAACTTTCTTCTGGAATTGTTCCAACATTTGTCATATAAATTACTCGGGCAAGTTTTCCTCTCTTTCCCATCTCTCCCGTGCTCTCATCATACCATACCTTCGCATAAACATTCTGATCTTCCAGTCCAGCGTAATCCCCTGTTAAGTAAGACAAAACAGAAAAAAAATCTTCTTTGCTTAATGTATTATAGCAATAACTTCTTTTGATAGTCTCAATCAAGTCAGTCATTTTCCATCTTTGCATGATAGTCATTCCAAAAATTTGTTGTGCAAGAACATCCAAACAATTTCTAGGAATTTGAATTTTATCAATTTTCTTTTCAATTCCTTCTTTTAATAAAACAGCGCATTCGATTAAATCATCTCTGTCCATAACAATTAATCTGCCCTCTGATATGTCATGTAACTTATGTCCTGCTCTTCCTGTTCTTTGCAATGCCCTTGCGACTGATTTAGGAGAGCCAAGAAGTATAACAAGGTCTATGTAACCAATATCTATCCCTAACTCAAGAGATGTGCTGCACACAACAGCTTTCAGCTTCCCTTCTCTCAACCTTTTTTCAATATTAAATCGATGTTCTTTGCTTAAACTAGAATGGTGTGCCCCAATTTCATGCAACTTTTCATATTTTTCAGGAAACATCTCTTTGAGGTGGTTAACAACTCTCTCAGTTGCGCTTCTTGTATTAGTGAATACAAGCGTTGTCTTATGTCCTTCTATTAATTTATCAAGAAGATTATATAATTCTCTTTGCGTTTCTTTAGCAGTTGTATTAATCATATCTTTCAGCGGGCTTAATACCTTCAGATCAAGTTCTTTCAAAAACTGAACATCAACAACAAGGCAGTCTCTTTCTTTAAATCCTTTAGCTGTTTTTTCATAACCTACAAGATATCTTGCAACTTCATCTAAAGGGGCAACTGTTGCACTTAATCCAATCCTTACTGGTTTGATTGATGAAATCTGTTCTAATATCTCCAAACTTAAATTAAGATGAACTCCTCTTTTTCCAGAAGCGATTGCATGGATCTCATCAATTATCACAAACTCAATTTGTTTAAGCTTCTCAACAAATTTAGGAGAAGTTAAAAGAATTGCAAAACTTTCAGGAGTTGTAACAAGAATATGCGGCGCGTGCTTAGCCATTTTTTGTCTTTCACTTGCTGTTGTATCCCCTGTACGAGAACTCACCCTTATCGCCTGCAGTTTTTCTTTATTTTTTACTTTGATAATCTCTTCTATTTCCTTTAGTGGAGTAATGAGATTTATCGCAATATCACTGTTTAGCGCTTTCAAAGGAGAAATGTAGACACAGTATATCTTGTCTTCCAGCTCATTCCTTTTTCCAAGCCCAACAAGGTAATTTATGATTGCTAAAAAAGAAGTAAGTGTTTTTGTTCCGCCAGTTGGAGCGCTTACAAGAATGTTTCTTCTTTCAAAAATAGGTTTAACTCCATAAAGTTGAGGCAGACTATACTCTTTAAACTTCGAAAAGAACCATTCCTTAACATCAGGGTCTAGCAACTGACTGATTTCTTCTGGCTTTGCTGGTTTATCAATAAATTGTATCATTTTTTAATACCTCTTCTTTATTTTTTTTAAGTTAATAGAAATTTTCCTTTGTTTAGCAAAAGATTGACATCACTAGTGGTTGTGTTTATGTCCGGAAATTCTAGTTTAAATACTTTCTTCTTTAGAAAAGGAATTATTCTCCAGGAGGAGGGACTATCTGGATTTCACCAGCAGTAAAAAAGCCCAGCTCTTCATCTTCAATCGGCAACCAGCTGACTGTTCTTTTTGGAGTGATTTCTATTCTCACTAAATAAGGGAAGCGTGGAATCGCATTCTCATTGACTCTCCACCTGTAATAAAAACTTCTTGCTATCGCATTATATATCTCTTGCCCAGAAAAGATAGGCATTATTGGGTCTCGATATATCCCTATATCCCCAAATCTATTTCCATATAGCTCTTCCATTCTCTCTGTTTGTACACTTTCTAGAAGATTTCCTAGATAGTCACTGCAAATAGACATTATAGTAGCAGGAATACTTATTATTCCTCTTGCAACTCTTTTTATATAATCTGTAGCATCCTCGCTTATTTCTGAAAGACCTAACAAGCTCTGATTTTCAGAATTTTTTCTTATTGGAACATGTCCTCTTTCTCTTACAACTAAG
Organism: Candidatus Pacearchaeota archaeon; assembly: GCA_026395795.1. GTDB lineage: Archaea > Nanobdellota > Nanobdellia > Pacearchaeales > UBA284 > JAPLYB01. The sequence goes on along the minus strand of JAPLYB010000015.1, from coordinate 22,965 downwards.
TCGCTTTCCAATCCCTTGTAAACATTTAATCCAAGGGGGGAGATAACATGAACCGCAACATCTCCCAGATTTGTTCGGGCATAATCTGTGGACTTGCCTTTTTGTCCCATAATAGCAATACTTACTTTCAATTCTTGTTTTTCATAATCTGGAAAGCCGGCAACAATCATCCAACCCATGGTTGAATCAGGAGAAGTCAATCTATTCTCAGGAAACGGAATAAAAATGCTATTAAAAGAAGCGCGCGGACCTGTTGAGTTCTCCCAAAGAAAACTTTCAAGCAGATGATGTGTAACTAGTTCAAGTGAATCTGTACTCCGTACCTCTTCCTCTCCTGGAAAATAAGGGGCATACAAACGTGAAGGATCCCCCTCAATGCTGATTATTCCGTCTCTATTCTGATTCAAAGATTGTCCAACAGCAAGTCCTGGACTAAGTGCCATCGCTCCTAGACCTAGAACTAAAGGTGTTCCCATTCCTAACAATGCAGTCAAGCCTCTTTTCATTATTTTACATACTCTCTTAAATCTTTTAAATATTCCTCTTTATCTTCGCCCCCTGTTTTTCTTTTTACCGAAAGGGTTTTAAATCTTTCACATCTTAAGTGTGGATGCCAAGAATCAGCAAATCTAAGCAGGACAAGATAAAGGAGGCAATTCTATTGCTGTTATTTCAAAACTCTCCAAAACCTTTGTTTACAGCTCAGATATCACAAGAATTAGCTAGGGATGAGGAATATGTAAAGAAATTACTTCTAGAAATGGAGACGGGATCCATGATACTATCTGTTAAAAAAAACCCCGAAGGGATTGATTATAAAAGAAGATTAAGATGGAATCTAAGTGAAAAAGTCTATAGCGTTTACAAAGCTGCTCAGGATAATCCAGGATCGGTTTCAGGGCCAATTCAAGATTCACATATACAAGCACAGATTCCAGCAGAGACCCCAAACCAGGTAGAATCAACAACTAATCTTTTCAAATCAGAAGAAACCGAAGAATTTCATAAATCAGAATAAGATAGTTATTTCTCATTACGAAAATTTATTTAAAGAGAGCGAGTATTACCTCAGTGATAAAAATGGTATCTGACGAGAAAATAAGAGAATCTTTTCAAAAGATAAAATGGGAAATAAATTTCCTTGCAGGAGAGGTTCTTGCATTAAAGGTTAGTCTGGATCAAATAAAAGACATGATTAATAAGCTAGGAAATGCTGATAAAAGCAACAATTCTCAGTCCAGCACATCTCCAGCACATCTCCAGCACATAAGCGATTTTCCAGCACATAATCTCTATTATAATCGAGATTTAAGCGATAATTCTCAGTTTTCCATAGGAAACAGGGGGGTTCCAGCAGACAGACAACAGACAGACAACAGACGCAGCTCAGGGGAATTCGTTCAAGAAGAACCATTGAAGACAGTCCAGGTGTATTCACCCGGCCCTGCAGAAAACTTCGCAAAAAAGGAAGAGGATAAAACTAAAAAAACCGAGGAGATTTCAACATTTCTTAATACCTTAAAACAAGATCTTCGTTCTAAATTTAAGAATCTTACAAAACAAGAATTTATTATTTTTTCATTGATTTATACGATTAACGAAGAGAAGGGCAAGGTAACTTACAAAGATCTTGCTGAGAAATCGAGTCTCACCGAGAGCTCAATACGAGATTACATTGCTAGACTCGAGCATAAAGGCATCCCCATAATCAAAGAAAGAGTGAACAATAAACTGGTTTTATTGAGAATACCTTCGGAGTTGAAGGATTTAGCCACGCTGGAAAGTCTCTCGAAACTTAAAAGATTATAAAAGAGAATCTTCTTTTTTAGTAATACAAGAGTTAATTAATAATGCAAATATTTATATATTTATTCACCTTAGTGATAAAATGTCCCAGATATCAAAAGAGTGGTTGATTGGGTTTATAGAAGGAGAAGGTAATTTTAATGTTATTTTATCTAAATATAACAAGAGTCGTTCGAGTAAGTATTTATTTGAATTTTATCCAATCCTTCAATTCAGAATTTTTTTTAGGGAAGATGATTTAGCGGTTTTAGAAAAAATAAAAGAAACCTTTGGAATAGGAAGAGTATACAAAAAAACTTATGAATATAGTCGAAGTCAAGGGATAAATGCCAGAGATCAATACGCTTTTTATGTAACCTCGATTAAAGAATTATCAAAGTTAAAAGAAATTCTAAATTCATCAGAATTTCATACAAAAAAGAAAAAAGACATGGAAATTTTTTTTAGGATTTTAGATTTAAAATCATCCAAACAGCATCTAAATCAAGAGGGTTATAATCAAATAATTAATTTATGCAAAGAAATGAATAGTACTCATCGAGAAGTTTTTAAAGTTAAGCCGGCAAACGAATAACTGTTTTAAGATAATAAAAATTATCAAATTGGCATTATAATAGAGATGTAAGCCTTAAATCAGCAATTTCATCGATTTTTTCATTGAAAAAATCAACAAAAAAGGCTCATTTTTCTCTCTAACACACACTTTGCCCCCATTTCTCTTTTTTTAAATTCTATTTATCTCGCTCTTTTTCTTTTTTTGTCCTTATCAGATCGTACCCCTCCCTTTATTTATTTTTCTATCTTTGCGATATTTTCTCTGAATTCTGCCTTTTCTTATCTTTTTAGCGTTCTTTCACAGATTTTTTCACTTTTTCAGTTTTTCTCAGGATATCTCCTTACGGGAACTCTCACTTTTCCGTTTTTCCCCTCTGTGTTTTTAGCATTTCTTAGCTTTTTTGTTCAAAAAGCTCTATTTCTCTGATTTTTTCATCTTTTTTCGGTTTTCTGCCCTTTCACGAAGTCTCACTTTTGCTCTTTTTTAGCTTATTTTTGCTCCCAAGCCGATTACCTAACCCCGTTTTTCTCACTTTTTCGGTTTATTATTCGGTTTTTGACTCTTTTTTGCACATATCTAAACCCTTCTGAAACCCTTACTTTTTCATCTTTTTTGCTCGAGTTTTTGCTCGAAGCTGCTTAACAATCATGTCCTTAATTCTGGGGTCAACATAATATCTTTTTTTCCCATTTAATTCAATCTGCTCCATGATCAAAGTATCACTTTTTCTTTTTATACTGTTCAATTGTCCGCGGACTGTTGCTTTATCTTTTCCAAGCAGAGCAGAAATATCTTCACAGCTTAATTTCATTTCACTATTCAAAACAACCCATACAATTGTCTTTTCACTTGCACTTAAATTCTTTAAAAAAGCATTAAAAATCGGTGTTTGAACAGGTGTTTGCACACGTGTTTGCACACCTTCAACAGCTGTTTGTTTATCAACAGCTGTTGATGTCTGTTTAAACACCCTGTTTGAAATTTGATTATCAAAGAAAGAAATGAAGTTTTTTATACCGTCGATATCTTCCTTAATTTTCAGTATTTCATCATAAAGTTCAGAAATCTTCTCATCATGTTTGCCATCATGGGTGTGCAAATGATCAATCCACGACCCAATTTTGCTAATATCCCCCTTAATATTTTCAAAAGAACTCTTAATTTCTCTGTTCAGAACCTCCTCTCTTCTTTTTCCAAACCACAAAAAACTCATATAAATTAGTGAACTTTTTGCTTTTTAAATCTTTCTGAAAAAATGCAAAAAATGTCAAAAAATTAAGAAAAAATAACCTCAAAAATCGGTGCTCTTTTGAGAGATAAGGAAAAAAATATAGTATTATAAACTAAAATCCCTTAGAAAATTATGGTAGCAATAGCAATATATGCCCCCGCAATTCTAGCAATAATTATTAGCATTTTGGTTTTGATCTGGCCAAAATTGCTTAGATTAGGTGTTGGAATCTATCTCATTTTGTTAGGTCTTTTGCAATTAATCAAGTTCTAAAACTTTTTAAGTAAGTCAAAATTCCCGCTAAAACTTCTGCTCTTTGCCAGCATCTTTCAGCATGCGTATTTTTTGATTCCGCGTAGTGTTCGAAGCCATAAAACAAACAATTTTCTTGCAGCTTTTTGTTGTTCCAGGCCGTAAGTATTTCCAGAACTAAATTGGACTGCAGGCAAATGCCAGATTCCCTGATTTAATTCATCAAGATACGCTCTTGCTCTTTCTGCATCCTCTCCTCCTCTTTTGATTGTAAAAGGAACCATTTCCTTTTCTCGTTCAATTGACTGTTTTATTTCATCTGGATGATACTCTCGAACATCTTCATCTGTTCCAAAAACACACGCAGATATACAATCACCAGCTAAAATATGGACAAACAAAAAACCTCTTTCTGGACAGTCTGGGCTAAAAAAATAGGGATGATCAATACCGGTTAATATTTTTCCTTTTAGATTTAATCTTTCTTCTAAATCGGGCCGATGTATTTGAATCGCCTTGGTAATCAAAGGAGCAGGAACAGAAGCAACACAATCATACGCTCCATGTTGGGATATACCTTTTCTTGCGACAGAAGACCCATAAAAAGCAACTTTATTTTCATCTCCAATACTTAGAACGTCATTTAGCATGATTTTTTTATTTTTAACAGTATAAATAATTTATGGTGATTAATTTCTTTACGCTAAAACCTCTGCATATCGCTAACAACTTTCTGCGTGAGTAAAATGTCCAGAAAATTATGCAAAAAGTTCGTACAATATCAAGAAAAAGGTCAAATGGTTCGTACAAGATGTATTGTGGGTAGTGTGTTACTACCCTAGAATTCTCGAGAAAATATATAAACTAGTTCGTACAATCACATTTACTAAAGAAGAGGTAAAGATGAAAAAAGTCTGGATAAAATATTCTTTTAAGAAATATAATAAAGATTTTCCAAAATGGTTTAACCAAGAAAAAAAAGATCTTTTTCAAGTTTTTGGAAAAGAACAAAATCAAAAAACAATAATTGAACATATTGGGAGCACAGCAGTTCCAGGACTTGGAGGCAAAGGAATAATTGATATAGCAATTTTTGCACCAAAAGGATTGCTCAACCAAACAAAAAAGAAAATCTCAAATTATTGTTATGAAGAATGGCCAGTTCCTAAAAAGAGAAAATTTTTCTCATTTGCCAGGTATTATGGTTCAAAAGATCATCCAGAAAAAGTTTTCCATTCCCACATAACTTCAGATAAGAATGTTTTTGAGACAATGTTGATCTTTAGAGATTATCTCATAACTCACCCTAAAATAGTCAAGGATTATGCCAAACTTAAGAAAAAAGCTGCAAAATCATGCAAAAATGATTATAGACCCTATCTAAAATTAAAAAATCCCTTTATCAAATCAGTCATAATAAAGGCTAAAAAGGAGGCAAAATGAAAAAATTGATTAAATTAAGACCGCACCATCTAATCTGTCTTTCAAGATCGTATAGCAAAAGGGGTGGATGGTACAATCAAAAATTGTTTAGATATGCAAACAAAATTTGCTTGATTTTTGAAAATAAACCCGAATTAAAGATTAGAATTGTAAAAAAATGTGATGATTTGTGTAAAAAGTGCCCAAATATAAAGAAAGGAATTTGTGAAAAAAGATTAAAAATCAATTATTGGATTATTGTTATGGATAATAAGGTATTGAAAAAACTAAAAATAAAAGAAAATTCTACATATAAAATAAAATATCTGTTTAAACGGGTTTTACAAAATATTAGCAATAAGGATTTGAAAGATATTTGTTATGGTTGCGAATCCTTACCATATTGTTTAAAAGAAGGGTTGAATAAAAAAATAGTTTTTATAACTAAAAAGGAGAAATTAAGATGAAATTTAGTGTTTTAAATCTTAAAAAAATAATAGAACCAATCTGGGCGCATAGACCTGGTTTTGGTATAAACCCCAAAACAGGTAAATCTCGAAAACAAAACATTCTTGAACAATCCACAACTCCCCAAGACAAAAGGATTCTTGAAAAACTTAAAATCAAGAAAAAAGACAAGGTTCTTGCGATTGCAGGTTTTTATGCTTCTTGGGCATCAAAAATTCAAGAAGCAGGGGCAATTGTTTCTTATAGTGATATCTCAAGCTCAATGGTAAATTATGTTAAGAAAAAAATCAAAATTAGATTCTTTGAATATATCACGGCAAATTACGAACTAATCCCTAAAGCTGTTAAAAAGTATGATTGGACATTTGTATTTGAAGCATGTAATGGAAGTCAGGGATTGCCAATAGCTTACTTAAGATCCTTGTTAAACAATAAAGGAGGAATCCTTGTCTATTATGACCGAGAAGGGAAAGATAATGTATCAACTGGAAATAAGCCCCATTTGTATCCTGCTATTGTTACAACTCTTGCTAAATTATACAACACAAAATTTTTAATTAAAAAAATCTATTTTGAAGGTCATACCAGAATAACGCCCATTTCTAAAATTCCGCACATGGTTTTTTGGCTTTTTACTAATCAAGAAGCAAGACAAAAAGCCCTTTTGGATCTAAACACCATAGACCTTATCTTTAATAAAAGAAATATAAATTTAAAAGAAGATTCTAGAAAACTTAATATATCTCCAAATGAATTAAAAGATTCTTTAAAAAGAATCTCTCAACTATCAAAACTAATTAAAAAAGAGTTTACAAAAACAATTGAAGTAAAATGAACCAAGAAGAAGCATTTTTTAATTTAATGGAAAAACTAAGAGATTTAAATTACTGTTTTATATCTGGAACAGCAGTTTCTGTATACTCTGATGGAAAAAGAGAAGCTAAAGACCTAGATATTGTTCTTGATTCAAAAGATATTGATACGTTTGCAGAAAGGATGGGCTGTACACCAAACAAGAGAATAACGAGCAAAGGGAATTTTTTAACAGAAGATTATGTTTTTGAAACAGACTTTTCAGGACTTTCAATAGAAGCAATCTCAACAGAAAAAGGCAAACAAACCACTAAAATGCAGAAAACCTTTGAGCACAAAGTCAAGAAAAAATATCTAGGAGAGGAAATTTATGTAACTCCCATCGAAGAACTAGTTTCTCAAAAAGCATTTACCCATAGAGACAAGGATTTAGCAGATCTAGAATTATTAAAAAATATACCTTTAAATCAAAACTTATTATTGGAATTTGTAAAAGAGTGGGGAAATTCAGAAGAAATAATAAATTTACTCAAACAAATAGGATTCAAAATAAAATGAACAAAATATACTACATTATAATCCGGGGCCCATTAGGAATTGGAAAAACAACAATAGCCAAGAAACTAGCTAAAATCCTAAAAGCAGACTACATTTCTATAGACAAAATCCTAAAAAATATGAATTTAGATGAATTAGATCAAAAACAAGGTTGTGTTCCTTTAAATAATTTCTTAAAAGTAGATGAAAAAATCATTCCAACTATAAAAGAAAGCCTAGAAAAAGGAAAAAAAGTAATAATTGAATGTTGTTTTTATCATAAAGAAAATATTGAACATTTGATTCATAATCTAAATTTTAAAAACTATGTCATAACACTCAAAGCTCCTGTTGAAGTATGTTTAGAAAGAGACAGAAAAAGAGAGAAATGTTTGGGGGAAAAAGCAGCAATAGAAGTCCATAAATTAGTTTCAAGATTTGATCACGGAATTATAATAAATACTGAAAACAAAACCGAAGATCAGGTTGTAAAAGAGATAATGGAGAAATTAAAATGAATCAATCCGAATTCCTCAAAAAGTTAGAAGTAGAGCTCAAAATATCAAAGAACTCAGAGTATACAATAAGGAACTACACCAAAGCAAACTCAGAGCTCATTGAATTTGTTAAAAAAGAGCCAGAACAGATTAATCAAGATGATCTAAAGTTATTTATGGCTGAGAAGCTTGGTGAAAGATCATCAAGTTCAGCTATCTTGTTTTTAGCCGCAATAAAGTATGGTTTTTTAAATATTCTTAAAAAAGACATCACGCAAGGTATTAAAAGACCTAAAAAAGAAACAAAAATTCCAACTGTCTTAACAAAAGAAGAAGTTAAAACACTTCTAAATGCCATTACTAGCAAAAAAAGCAAATTAATGCTCTCATTGATCTATGCTTGTGGTTTTAGAGTTTCAGAATTAACTAACTTGAAAGTTCAAGATCTTCATTTTGATGAAAAAATAGGTTATGCTAGAAAAGCAAAAGGCAAAAAAGATCGTGTGTTCAATATTCCTGACCTCTTACTCCAGGAAATTAAAGAACAAGCAGAACTTCAGAAGAACAGTTCACAAGAATTCCTATTTTCAGGTCCAAAAGGTCGGCTTTCCACAAGAAATATAGAAAAGATAATGGGCAATGCCCTAGCTAAAACAGGAATCCAGAAAAAGGTTCATCCGCATACTTTGAGGCATTGCGTAACAGATGATACAGAAATTTTGACCGTTGATGGCTGGAAAAAACATGATAAAATTAAGAAAGGAGATTTAGTATTTACTTATAATCTTAAAAAGGATAAAATTGAAACCAATCCTATTCTAGACATTTTTCAGTATAATATAGAAGATAATCTTCTTAGGATTAAAAACTACTGCCTTGATTATTTATGCACTGCAGAACACAAAGGAGTTTTAAAGATAGGTTATGAAAGACAGAAAAATTATAGGGTTTTTACTGATTGGAAAAACTGGGAACTTATAAATTTTAATCAGCTTTTAAAAATTAGAGGGATAAGGTTAATCAAGCACAAACTTTCTTCTTTTTATGACGGCCCAAAGTCAATTACCAAAGAAAAAGCAGGGATTATTGGCTGGATTTTAACAGATGGAAATATTTCGAACAGGAAAAATCACATAGAAATTGTTATAGTTCAGAGTTGTAAGGCAAATACAAAAAAATGTGATTACATAAGAAATTTGTTAATCAGTGGAAAAATCCCATTTACGGAAAAAGAGAGGGGGGATTTTATATGCTTTAGATTAATAAATGGGGGGAATAGGGGCAAGGTCAAAGGGAAGAATCATAATTGGATATTTGAATGGATTAATATAGATAAAACCCCAAAGTATAAATTACTTTCCTTAAAAAAAGAAGAGCTAGAAGAATTATTTAAGTGTATAATGATGGGGGACGGCACATCTAGAAAGGATGGTTATACTTGTAATGAATTGACCTTGCAAGATAAGAAGAAGATAGACTTTTTTAGAGCCCTTTGCTGTCTTCTCGGAAAAAGAACATTGATTGGATTTAAGAAAAACAATTTACATGGATATTGCCTAGACAAAGATAAAGTATATTATAGAACATATATCACAGAGAAATCCGAATGTGATATTTACTTTGACAGAGGAGATATAAAAAAAGAACACTTTAAGGGATTAGTTTGGTGTCCTTCAACCAAAAATCAAACATGGATTGCAAAATCTAATGAAAAAATATTTATTACTGGCAATAGCTTCGCTACACATCTTTTAGAAGACGGCATAGATATCAGGATGATCCAAATAATGTTAGGCCATTCTAATCTAGACACGACGGCGATTTACACCCATATCTCATCAGAACAAATCAAAAAGGTTCCAAGTCCAATCGATGCATTGATGAAAAATGAAATAAAACAAGAAAAGGAGGTTAAGCAAGAAGAAATAATGGAAAAATTAGAAGAACATCCCGAGGAAGCAATAGAAAAAGAAGATATAGAAGACATTTGGGAGAACGAGAAAGGAGGGGAGTTAGAATGAAAGAAAGGAATCAAACACTGAAGAAAAAAACATTTGAAAGAGATGATTTTACATGTCAGAAATGTAAAGTTCGGGATAAAACATCTAAGATTCTAGAAGCGCACCGCCTTGTTCCATCATGTTATGGTGGAAAAGACGAATTAGATAACCTCATCACCTTATGTTCTGATTGTCATCATTTTGCTCCCGACAAAAAAGAAGATTTTGAAGGATATATGAAAGAAGAATGTGATGGTACCATGACTACTTTTATAAAAACAGTAGAAAAAGTGAGAAAAGAACATTCAGAGTTATTTAAGAAGGTGGGGGAAAAGTTAGGGAAATAAAAGAATGATAACTAACAGCAATAAAGACCAGATTTATATTGGAAGACAAGCTGGAAAAGAGATTCACGAGACCATAAAAAACGCTAAAAAATCTGTAAAAATTGTTTCCCCTTACCTTTCTGCAAATTATATAAAAGATCTTATTACTTTGCATAAAAAAGGCGTGAAAGTAACTCTAATTACCTGTGATAAAATAGAAAGTAATTCTTATTCTGATTTTTCTGTTTCAGATTTAATAAAAACAGAAAAGGTTTATGATGAGAAAAAAGAAAAACTAAAAAAGAACATATCTAAAATATCTATCTTCTTATTTGGCGTTTCTCTAATATCTTTGATATTCTCTTTTACAAATCTCATACCAGGATTCATATCAACTTTGTTATTATCAATCAGCGTGTTGACTCTTTTGTCTTATTTTTTAATCAGCCCTTACTCGCATAAATCTGAGCCAATCTTCAGGATAAAAGTATTTGATTCCCATTCTGGAAAAAATCCAGGAAGCACAGAGCTTATTCACTCAAAAATTTTCATAATAGATGAAGAAATAGCGTTTCTCGGCTCAGTTAATTTAACTTACAGTGGATTCAAAACCCATTACGAAACAGCAATAAAAGTTGAAGATAAATCTGCAGTCTCTACCATCAGCCAGGAAGTCGAAAGATTATATTCTTCTAAAGATTTGAAGGCAAAGAGCGTGGAAGAATGGACTGATTGAAAATTTTTGTTTAATATTTCAATCAAGCCCTTCTGGTCCAAACTTAAGGAGTATCTTTCTAATCCCTTCAATAGTCTCTTGTTGATCTTTTTTATCAGACATCCTCACAAATCTTATTAATAAATCTGTTAAGCTTGATTCATTCATTATCTTCAATTTATAACCATCTGTGATAAAATAAAATCTGAAAGTTTTATATCTTATTTCTTTGATTACAATTCCACCAATTTGACCAAGAATCTTGCCTTTATGCGGATTTTCTGCCAAAGAATACATTTGTCTGAATATTATCTTGGATTCTTCTTTGAATTTTTTCAGAATTTCATCTTTTAAAGTTTCGGAGATGCTTACTTTGGCCATTTTTTATCTGCCTCTTTTATGGCATCTTCGATTGGCATGAATCCTTCTGATGACATCAAAAAGCTTCTAAGCTGTTCTTTTACTGCTAGAGAATAAATTCTTTTGAGAATAATATCATAGCTTTCGCCTTTCACTCCAAATGAAGATAATTTATCTTTTGTTTCCTTGCTTAATTGAATTGTTGTGGTATCCATGTTCTTGACCTATAGCAACTATAGTGGCTATAGCTTATAAATCTTTTGGCGTCCGCAAGGAAAGAGCGAGCCCAGCAGGGCGAAGCCGAGCGGAGTGAGGCCGAAAGAATAATTTTAAGATCAGTATTTATCTAATATATGCAGGATATAATCATATGTTTTTCTGGCTTGTTCTAGCATAAACTGGTAACAAACTTTTGTTTTTCCTTCTTTTGATTTCTCTAAGTAATTGAAATAAGCAGTTTTATTCTCTTTATAGATCACTATCGGAAAATACCCTGCGTTAATAAGAATTTTATTCATAATCAACCTTCCTGTTCTGCCATTGCAATCTAAAAAAGGATGGATGGATTCATACCTTCTATGAAACTCAAAAGCAAGGATTAGTGGATGGATTTTGTCTTTATTGTCCTTATACCAAGAAAGCAGTTTATCCAGCTCTTTTGCCACCTCTTCGGGGGGGGTCGTTGTTGAGTTGCCAATAATATTTTTTACTTTTTTGAATCCTCGGGGATAAGGGATTTTGTTCTCCATATAAAGTTCATGAGTCAATAGATGATACAGCTTCTTTATTGATTGAATATTGAATCTAAAGGATCCTTTTAGATAATTTAAGGCTGTAATCGAGTTCTTGACTTCCCTGATCTCGTTCTTGTTCTTATATTTAGTGCTCCCGGTTTCTACTATCTGCCTAACCACGTCTGGAGGAATTTTTGAGCCTTCTATGTTATTGGAATTGAATGTGAACTCCATTGCGAATTCACTGTCAACTAGATTAGTGCACTGTTTTCCTTCAATCAAGTTGTTTATCTCTATTGTTCTTTTCTCAACCTCTTCTGGAAGAGAAGCGTTATAAGACAGCCGGTTTTTTATTGGTTCCAGATACTTCAGTCTAAATTGGAATTCTTTATGTGAAATCTCTTGGAGGTTATCCAAAAGATATTTTTCTTTGTTTATCTTGCTGTCTGCTGGGCCGATGTATTTTTTGATGACTAGCTGATGCTTCATAAAAGTGATTTTTTTTACAAAAGACACATAAGTTTTTGTCTTAACTTCCTTCTGTTCTAAGTAGCTCATAGAATAGATTATAACTTGGAGTTTAAAAATGTTACCATTTGGGCAGGAATTATTTTAAGCTTTATCCTCGATAACATCCTTTTAATGTACGTTTTGGGCAGGAAAATCTGATAAAAACTGCACCATTTGGGCAGGAAGATTTTTGAAGAGCGAGCCCAGCAGGGCGAAGCGAGAACGAAGGCCGCAACGCATTGTAGAACCAAAAATAATTTTAATGATTAGTGATAAACTTTTAGCTTCCACAGTCGTTCTTTATCTCTATCTTCATTATCTCCAAGTTTCACTCTCTATCCATTCCTGCGTCAATTCTCCTATCTTCGTGCTTATTTCATCTTCTTTAATACTGATTGGCTCATTAGGTATTGTGGATACATACTCTTCGCTCAATTCTTCTTCTTGTTTTTCTGCCATCTTTTTTAGATTATTATCTCTTTTCTATCCTGCCTAAACTAAAGCTGATAACTCCTTTCTCTTTTTTATGTTTTATTATCTTTTGATAATAATCTGGATAGTTCCATTTGATTCTTTCAAGCTTCATTTTTATATAACCTTTTTTGCATTTTTTTTTTGAACAAAATAATAGATCTTTTTCATCATTGAATTGTGGGACTAACCAAACTCCAGAATCAAATTGTTCACGGCAAGTTTTGCAAGTTTCAGTCATTTTTCCCTCCCCCTTCTTTGCTTATCTTATTTTTTCTGATATCTAAAAATATGTGCAGAGATTATCTTATCTTCAGGCAAGATTTCTTTTAATCTTTCTTTAACTTCATTTTCAGATTTCCCAGAAGTTATAACTTGTGAATTTACAATCGCAAAATATCCTTCTTTTATGCCGATATCTGAAAATATTTTTTTTACCTCTTTCACATAAGATTTTCCTATCTCATTATGATAAACATTTTTAAGAGAACCATCTTTCTTTAAAATTTCATTAATCTCTTCCCAAAATTCTTCTCGATTTTGTTTATTTTTTAAATAAAATCTCAGCAAATCTTCATCAGATTGTTTTTTTTCTTCTATTGGTTGTATTAATGAGGAGATTATGCCAAATTTATTTTTTGATATCTGAAAATCTCTTTCTAAACTTCGTTTATACCCTCCTCCGAATGAAATTGGAAAGAGTCTTAATGAGCTACTGTAAACTATCTTTTCTCTAAATGGAACTAATATCGCTTCAAGCATTATTGGCTCAAAAGGCAATAAATCAAAAAAAGTATTACGTATCCCCCAAACTTCATAAGCTTTAGGGTTTTTTTCAGAACTAAAAAATATAGTTTTATCCTTATTAGTAAATACCATAAACTTATCTTTTACAAAAGTTTTCCAAGTTTTTGCAATTTCAATTTCATCTTTATTTAGCATAGCCGGATTTTCACTGCAAAAAGAGAGAATTATCTCGGGCTTTGAAAAAATCTTTTCTGTTATTTTTTGAATATCTTCTTCTTCCCAAGTTCCTTCTTCTGGTTTTGGAAAATTATTAACTAAATTAAATCTTGAATTAGCGAAATAGATTAACTGATTCATAATTTTATAAAATAATTCTGCTTCTTGATCAATTAATGTTGGCATTCGTTCTCCCCTTAATTCTTTTTATATTCTTTAAAATTATCAATAAATTTTTCAATCTCTTCTTTAGACATCTTTTTCATTTTTTTCTCCATCAGTTCTGCTTTCTTGTCCATCATTTTTAGGTAGTCTAAAAATCCCAGTATAAACGAATACTTACATGCTTCTTTCTTGTCAACCCCATCTATTTCTTGTTTTATTCGTTTCCAACTGTCCTCAAATATTTCAGTAGCAACAACAACAGCCCCTTCTTGAGATTCATCTAATTCATCCTCACCCTTGAGATCACTTTCATTGTAGTCACCATCCCATTCAAAATTAATCATTCTGCCTGGTTCTTGAGAATTTATGGGCAGGTTTTGTGAGGGCTCTTTTCCATAAATTTCTTTATACATTTCAGCAGGGGTTTTTCCAGTATCACTTTGTTTTCTAACATAATTATACCAATGACCAAATTCTTCTAATTCTTTCTTTTCTTCCTCGTCATTTTTCGGATGGAGCTTGTTTTTAAAAAATTCTTTCCAAGCCAAATCAAATTCTTTCATGCCCCTTGTCCCTTCTTTTTTCATTGCTTCTTTATCCATTTTCATTTTTTAATTCTTTATCTTATCAATATTTATTTTTATCAAAATCGTCTGGTATTTTATACTTTTCATCTGTTAATTTAGCGTATGCTATTCTACTTGTTCTAAATTTTCTTATACTTTTTCTTAAATGGCAATAAGCGATGATATGTTTCCTTGATTTATAATAAATGTCAATTTTTCTCTTGCTAAACTCAGCACTTTCAGTATTAAAATACTTTATTTCAACTGTTTTTAATTGCATGAATGCTTTTTCTAAAATAGAATAAACCTTTTCATCAATTTCATTATTGAATGTGCTATACTTTCTTCTTAAAAAAGATTTTAAGATCTCTTCCTTTTTGTTTTTAGGCAAGGACTTTTCCACCTTTTTCAATATGCTTTTTAATGGTTTTCTATCAATAAGAGGTTCATCGTAATAGTCCATTTCCCAAGATTCCGAGGGATTTTGAACCATCTCTTCTTCAAAAGATTTTATCAGTTGATAAATGAATTTCAATTCAGAATCTGTAAATTTAATTGATTTCATTTTACACTTTCCCCAACATTTTTAATCTTTCAGCTATTATCTTGTTTTCTTCATATTCTCCTCTCAAATATTCAAGTTCTTTATCAGTCAAAACTCCCTTAAATCTCTCACATAGCTTAAGATATTTTTCTTTATCTTCTCGTACTTCTGCTATATTCATTAAAAAATAAACAACCCCCTGTTTATCTTCATCTTTTTTAGTCATGCCCAGAGTTTTTGCAAGCATTTTCTCCTCAAGTTTATCTAACTGCTCCTTACTTAAACTTTCTAACAAAATTTCTTTATCAGAATCAAATCCGTAAATATCTAGTGAGGCGGCATATTCAGAGATTTTATCTGTCAGCTCATCGATATCGCAGGTTTTTACAAGACAAATAAAATAATTTTGGATATGATGATCAAAGTCATTGCTAATTTTTGCTAAAAGGTCGTTGTAATCAAATAAATCATCTTCTCCACTAGACGCTATTAGTAAAAAAAGGATTAATTTATGGTAGCATCTTTTGCATTCTTCTAATTCATTATTTTTAAATTTTTCATTTAATATCTTGAAGTATTGTTTTATTATTTTTAATCCCTCATTTTGATACATTTTATCCATATGATAATGCCCTTTTTTTGCTAATTCAATAAATTTATCAATATCTTTCTCGAGTGTTTCTTCTGTTAATTTATAGTTTATTGTTTTTATGAGTTTCATCTTATTAATCCTTCATTAAATACTTTTCTTACTTTCCTCAACAATTTTTATTTCTAAAATAATTTTCAGTATCTTTATCCATAAAATAAACATAAACTCCTTTGTGTGCTCGAGACAATAAAACCCGGTATACATTTTTTAAGTGTTTTAGTAATTCTGGATTATTCCTTTTTACTTCACCATCATAAGAATTTTCTGGTTTAGCTTCCCAGCTTTCTTTTTCTTTGTTATAAACCAAATCTTTTCCAAAAATTACTCCGATATAATCAAATTCGAATCCTTGGACAGTATAAACTGTTCCAACTTGTTGCATTCCAGAATCGTCTGTTGCCCATTTCCAAAATTCGTCTTTCTTTTCCCAAGGCATTTCAAAATTTCCTATTTTAACATCATTTACTAAAGTTCCATCCATTCTCGGAGCACTCCAAGGCCAGCAAAAACCCGTAACAATTCTAGCACAATTCTTCTTTTGCTTATTCTTTTCATCTATAATTTTCCTTAATTCATTTGGATCAGAAAGAATGTTAAATTTCATTTTTTCTTCTTTTTGAAGAAGAATATTCTTGCTTTCATTTATTTCCAAAACATCTTCCAGCCATTGAAGATAAGAATCAGAACCACCGCATCTGAATTGCGTTTTTAACTCATATTCAAAGATATTGTTTTCTTTAACTCCTAATCTTTCAGCAGTTTCTCTTATTAATTTTATATTCCCTATTTCTTTTGGTCTCACAATCTGATGTTCATCAATAAAGAAAATTAAAAGTTGTGCGGCTTTAATTAATTCCTCAATTTGTGGAGTTTCTGTTCTTTGAATTTTTGGGGTATATCTGCTTTCGCTAGTTTTTCTTATCCTATGTGCTTCATCACAGATTAAAACTTCTATTTCATTCTCTTGGTGGTTTGTAAAACTATTAAAAAATTTAAATAAACTAGAAGATCTTATGCCCAATATTTTTCTTAAGGTGTTTGTAAATGCAGAAGAACCTGTTGCATGATAAACCTTTTTACCCTTTCTTAACAATTCCCCCATAACTTCTAGTGCAATAACCGATTTCCCGGTTCCTGGTCCACCTTTAACAATTATTATTGATTTTTCACTCAGTTTAGATAGTTTTCTTGCTTTATGCATGATCGTATTATATGGTGTTATCTGCTCATCAATTAAATTAAAAATTTGTTGTTTTTGAATCATATCCCTTGTATGGTCTAACAATCTTTTAGAAGGCCTCAGTATACTATGTGTAAACCTGCCAAAAACTTCTAAACCATCCCCCTTACCTAATTTTTCTTTAAAATACTTTCCCAATTCGTTTATATCCTCTCGAGAAAATAAAGGATACTTTTCAATGGCTTTATGAAATTTAGTTGAATAAAGAACTTCTTTTTCACCTTTTTTATAATTATGACAATATGCACATGCGCTAAGAGATATTTTTGGAGTTTCTTCAAAAACACTCATAAAATCTTTAAGATAATAGTAATAGCCTTCTACTTGAAGAGAAGGATGGGGAGTTTCCTTAAATCTACCAAACTTAACCAAGACATTACCCTCATTTTCAGAATCCTTGACATTATTATTCGACCATTGCTTTAATTCTATAACAATTATGTTATCCGAGCCCCCTTTATCAACACCAAAAAGAATGACATCTATCCTTTTTGCAGAATAAGGTAATTCATATTCAATAACTATCTTATTTTTGAGTAATTTAGATTGCTCTAAAACATCTTTTAAGACTCTTAAAGAATTATCCCACGATCTAAATTCAGATTCATTGGCTGATTTCTTGTAATATTCTCTGAATTTATCTGCTATTTTTTCAGCAATAGAATTATTTACAATATCTTTTTTAAATTCTTGAACTGTTCCTTCATATAATCTCATCTTTACAACTCATTATACTTTTTATTAGATCCCTTGGCTTTCTCAATAGGATATTTTTTATTATTCTTTTCAATCTTTTTTTCTAGAGCTTCTGATAAATCAATGTTGTATCTTTGAGCCAGTCTTAATAAGAAGTATAAAATGTCTGCCATTTCTTCTTCTATATGTTCCTTCTTTTGTGGATTTTCAAATAATTCTTTTACTTCTTGTTCCGATTTCCACCTGAAAGGTTCAAGAAGTTCTGCGGATTCTATAATGATAGCAATAGCAAGGTCTTTTGCATTATGAAATTTATCCCAATCTCTTGCTTCACAGAAAGTTTTGATTTTTTCTTTTAATTCATGAACATTTGTTTCGTGGTCTTTGGCCATAAACTTCTTTAGTTACAAGTCTATAAAATTCTTTCGTTCAAAGAAAATCATTCTATTCTTCTTTCTTATCCACTAAATTCCCAACCCCATCAATTCCTTTACATCCCCTATCTCAAAGTCAGCTCCGCTTTTCCCCCTTGGCGCTGGTTTCATATCACCATACCTTGCGTAGCACGTTTTTATGCCGAGCTTTTTAGCTGTGTTTATGTCTCTGGGGATCCTGTCGCCAACCATCAAAGCTTCTTCTGGCTTTATTTTTAATGCTTTTAATGCAGCCTTGAAAGGGGTTAGAGAAGTTTTTTGTTTCCTGACATCACCTGCTGTTACGACAACATCAAAAAAAGCTTCCATATTCATTGTAACAAGCCTGAGCCATGCCTCAATTCTTGGAGCATCGCTTATTATCGCAAGCTTGTATCTTTTTCTTAACTGAAGAAGTGTAGACATCACATTAGGATAAGGCCTAAGATAAGAATCCCTGACTTTCCTATAAGCAAGAATGCCATGGACCATTATCCTGTAATCTACTTTGCCTTCAACTTTCATAAGGAACTTCCCAAAAATCTTCTGATATTCTATTCCATACTGATCATACAATTCAAACAGAATCTTCAATGCCCTGTCTTTTTTCATATCAAGTCCTGCTCCTATCATTGCCTCAATAGCAGCTTCGCAGCACTTATGTTTCATAGTCATGAAATCTAGGAGTGTGTTGTCCAGATCAAAAAGAATTGCTTTTATCATTTTTCCTCTTTTTCTTCCACATCTGCTTTCTTAGTTATCTCTTCAGGAATCCTATACTCTTCCCACCTTACTTTCTTTTTTTCAATTGTGTTTTTAAGCGATTTTTCTTGAGAGTTAAGTGTTGCTTTTCCACTCTTGATTTCAACAAAAACAATCTCATTTATTTCTTTCTCATCCATCCCTTTAAAACAAATAAAGTCAATTGGCTTGCCTAAAAACTTGCATTCTGTTGGAAGATGTTTGAAATCAGGCAGGAAAGGTGCTAGTTGTTCTGAAAATTGTCCTCCAAGAACAGCCCTCGACTTCATTATGGCCTCTTTCCTTAAATCAGGAAGTTGTTCTCCCCACTCTTTTTGTTTTTTATACGATCCAGCCCCACTTCCTATCACATAAGCCATGATGATTGCTATAAGAAATATTACAAGTATTATTATTAGCATTAATGTTTCCATTTTATCTTCTAAAACTCTTTTTCATGAAATGCTTAGAGATGAGAGATATAAAAGAGTTTTGGTTAAGAAAAAGATTTAAATCAACAGATAACATATAAGAATATACCCAAGGTAAGGAGTTCGTCTGGTGGGCTTTGACCAAGTCCAGAAGGGCATACTTACAATAATGTTTCAACTGAAGCCCACAGGCACTCTTATTTTTTTCTTTCCATTACTTTTTTCTTTTCTAATCTTTTTAATATATCTTCTCTTTCTTTTGCCTGCTGCTCAAATCTTTCTGCTTCCTCAATCCAATAAGCAGGAGTTGTATCTTTTTCTCCTGGCATAGTCTCGGCTTTTATTCTATGTTCTTCTGCCCTTTTTAACAAACTTCCTATTTGTCTAATCACTCTTTTCTTTCTTGATCTTTTTTCTCCTTTAGCCATTTTTCCGCCTCTTTATTTTTTTTATTAACATAACCCATTAATCTTTTTGCTTCTTCTATTGGAAGCTTGCATTCAAGGGTGTCTTTGTTTTTTGAGCTGATATATCTTTCATAAGCAGTTAAGGAACCGCTTATTTTTTTTATTAAATCTAAAAATTCTTTTTTTGTCCATAATCCGCCTTTTTTTAAGCAATCAATAATATATGTGGTTCTAAGCCTAAGAATCAATGAATAAGCATAACCATCCCCTATCTTGATGTTAGATTCTTCAGCTAATTTAATACTTGCATCAACAACCCTCATTGCAGATTTTGTAGTGTCAATATGCCATTTAAGATTTTTTATTGTTAATCTGGCTTCTTTATAAGATTCAAGGAAAGTAGGATTAAGCAATGTTTTAGCTTCTTTAATCATTGGAAGCAAAGGTAAAATATTGTTTTTAAGCTGTTTTTCTACATTTTCCTTAGAAATGAATATAATTTCATACTTTCCTTTTTTAATCCTTTTATCAATGGAGTCTGTTATAACTAAAATATCAATATCACTGTCTATGGTCTGCTCATTTCTTGCATAACTTCCAACTATATAGACCCCCATCAGATTTTTTAACAGCTTTTCTTCTATTAAAATTTCCAAAACTTCTCTCTCAATATTCAAGGGCTGTAAAACTACTCTTACCTGAGTATTCAGCCATTCTTTAGGTAAAAGAACTCCCGCAGAATTTCCAACCCTAATCGTGTTTTTGATTAATTCCATAATGTTATAACAAGTTATAACTACTTAAAGGTTTCGGTTTAACCGAAAATTTGTTCAATTTTCGAGCATCACAAAAATGCTTTGCATTTTTCATGATTCAAACTGACCAACAATTTATGTGGATGATTGGTTGGGAAGGTCGCTAATCGCTTACGCCTTTTTTTCACTTAAACCCCTTTATAGCATCTTGGAATTCCTGTTTGGTTAGTTTTCTTCCAAGTTTTTGCTCTTTTTCTATGATTAATTGGCAAATAATACAGGGTTGTATTGCGGTAAAATTAATGTTACAGATTTTGCATCTGCTTAAATCTCCTATAATGTTCTTTTCTAGAATAATTATCCTATTAATTTCTTCACCATCTTCTTCCATATCTTCTTACCAGCCACACATCTATAAAATCCTTTCTACTGCACTAAAAAACTTTCAGTTTTTAGTGTGTCCAGAAACTTCTGTTTCCGGCAACCCAAAAACCGGCGGGTTTTTTAGGGTGCCGAAAAACTCTTGTTTTTCGAGTACAATAGTTTTTAAAAACTTTAATTGATATTGAAAATCATGACTCTGTTATATGCTTGTAATGTACTTGTTGCAATAATTGCTGAATCTGAAAAAGGAAGAACAGAAGGACTAACAAAAGAAGAAATTCTCAAAATTAATCAAAGATGCTACAAAGCAGATTTTGACAGAAATTGGGGAACAGCAATTTTTTTAGAATTAAATGACAGTGTTACAAAAAGAGAGGATAGATGTCTTCTTAGGCCAGAGTTCGATTATGATCCAAACTGGAAGAAACTCAGAGGATTAGAATAATCCTCTTTGATTTAGATTAAAGATCTTTCGGCGCCTTCGCGCCTCCGGCTCTTTTCCGATTTTTGCGCTCAGTCGCATCCTGCTCATCGCAGCGAAGCGGCTCACTTCTTACAACCCCAAAAATAATTCCTGCCAAAAAGGTAACGATTTTAAAAGAAAGATTTAAATAGATGCATTATAATATATTATAATACTAACCCCCCTGAATAAGATTAAAGCACGAAAACAGAAACATGGAAACAATAGTAAAACAAGCAAGAGAAGTTGGAACATCTGCCGGAGTTTTATTGCCTAGAAGCTGGCTAAACAAACAGGTGGTTGTAACTCTTTTTAATCCTTCAAAAGAGAAAATTCTCCAGGACATAATAACCTGCCTGTTTGAAAAGGATTTAAATGAGGAAATAAAAGGGATTTATTTATTTGGCAGTTATTCAAGATCAGATTTTGATTTCAACAGTGATATAGATGTTCTAATCATAACAGAAAAAACAAATAGGCTCATCAATCACAATAATTACGAGATGCTCCTAGTTTCAGAGAGTTCTTTTTCAAAGAACCTGCCAAATAGTCTGAATTACTTGAGCATCCTAAAAGAGGCAAAAGTCATTCTCAATAAAGAATTAATTGAAAAATACAGGCTTAAGAGATACAAATTTAATTTTAAAAAAAATCTGTTGGAGATCAATAAGATTTTTAAGATAAACAAAGATGCTGTAGATCTGTGTAAAGAGAAGATCATGAATATTCCAGATGGCATTGTTTATTCTATTGTTTTAAGGCTGAGAGAATTATACCTGATAAAATGCCTTCTTTCAAACAAAAATTACCATAAAAAAGATTTTTTAGAACTGGCAGGAGACAAAGCTTATTCAGCTTATTTAAGAATAAAAAGAGATGAAAAAGAGTTGGATAATCTTCTTCCAGACGAATTAATGGATATATTAGAATTATCTGAAAAATGGTTAAAAGAGCTAAAAGAATAGAAAGAGGAGCTGAAAGTCTAAAAAAAGAAATAGAAGAACATTTTAAGAAAATAGAGAAGGATATTCTGAAAGACAATATCAATTTAGGGCGGTATCATATTAAAGAGATTGATAAAAGTTTATTAAAAGCATTAGAAATCAAGATTAAAATCTTGGGAATAGAAAATGATGATTCTGTCTCGATTTACAGAGAAAGATTAGAAAAATTGAGAAAGAGTCTTGGTTTAAACGAATCTGAATAAATTCAATTTTTTTCTAAGTTGTCTGATTGAATTGGAACAACACTTTTTTTCTAAAGAAAAACCTATCTCTTCTCAGAATTTCCACGTACTGCAAGTCCAACAATAATTAGAACAGCTCCCCCGACAATCAAAGGAATTGCAAGATAATCATATGGTTGAGAAGTAATCGACTTTGTGAACAAACCAAAAACATAATCTTCAGTGGTTGTTACAGAATAAATTTGTGCTAAAATTCCTAAAACTAAGACTATAACCCCTATAATTAAAAGTGTTTTATTCATACAAAACAGAGGTGCTCTAGTTTATAATACTTCTTACTAGGGGAGTAAACATGTTAAGTAAACCTTAATACTTAACATAAAGATTTGCAGGAAAATCTTTAATCCCATTGTTAAATCTCTTTTCATTGAACCACTTCGTCCATTTCTCAACTTCTTCATTTTTCAAAAGCTTGTGAAAGATTGTGATTATATTCACAAGCTCTTCAGCAATATTCCTATTTGTTCTTTCTACTTTTCCTTTATCTTGAGGATAGTAAGGATGAGCAAAAACTGCTTCAATTTTATTCTCTGAACACCAGTTTTTCCAATTTTCTTTGAAGGGATTGTTATCTGTAAGGATTTTTTGTGGATGATATTTT
>JAPLYB010000013.1 GCA_026395795.1 Candidatus Pacearchaeota archaeon | reverse complement strand
TGCGGTGTTGCATAAATAAATCTTCTTTTTGGAAATGAAATAAGTTGTAATTCATTACTTGCCTTTTTTCTTTGTAATTATAACATAAACTCTTTTTCCCAAATATCTTCTAGGAACATCTGCTTTAGCTGATGTCCCTATCGGCGTTACAACTCTTTCCAAAAAACCTTCTACATCTTCATCCTTCAATATCAACTTTCCTTTATTTAACTTAATTATTCTCATATTAAGATAACTATAGATAACTATATAAACCTTTCGGTTTTAATAAAGTAAAGGAGGTTTGCAAAAAATGTTAAAAAAAGGAGAAAGATGGGGGAAGAAAGTAGAATACATCCGCAATTGGACAAAGGTCAATGAAACCTATGTCCAACGAGGAATTTATTTGCTAGATCTTGAATGGGTAGAAAATTGGGATAAAGAACTTGAAGAAATGAATAAAGGAAAAAGGGGGGCTCCGTTCAAATTTCCAAATTCATTGATAAACCTTCAAGCAATTTGGACGCAGTATCATAGCTATCGTGTTGCAGAAGGCATGACGATTTGTTTAGTTGAGTTTGCTAATTTGCCCTGCTCAAATGATTACTCGACGATTTTTAGGAGAGTAATCAAATTAGAAACAAAACTGCCTGCCCCAAAATCAAAAGAAATTTCTGTTTCTACCGACGGGACAGGAATGAAAATTGGCATGACTGGAGAATATCTTGAAGATAAGTATGGAGATGGAAGAAGAAAATTCATCAAAGTTGTTGTAAGCGGAGACCCTTACAACAAAGATGCATTGAAAGTTGAAGTTTCTCTTGAGGGCGAAGGAGATTCTGAGCCAGATATTGCGCAGAAACATATGCAAGAGCTTATCAACGAAGGACAAGAAATCAATGAATTTTTTGGAGATGGATTGCTGGATACGCATAAACTTTTTGATTTTTGTGATATGAAAAAAATTGACCCCAAAATCAAAATAAGAAAAAATGCAGTTGTCAACGAGGATGGATCTTGGAAAAGAAATATGGAAATAAAAAAGTATAAAAAACTGGGCTATAAAAAATGGGCAAAAGAAAAAAGATACGGAAGAAGATGGACTGGAACAGAGGGAATTTTTTCTGCTGTAAAAATGATTTACAGCGAGAGAGTTAGAGCAAAAAGCATAGAAAATAAGTGTGCGGAAGTGCATAGAAGATTTTGGGCATATCAGACCATAAAAAGATATGCCGAAGAAAAGATAGCTAAAAAATATTCTCTCTAGAAAATAATTGGAGATTTAAGTGAATTGTGCAACACCGCAGATTTATAAATCTTTTGGTTTTGTTACTATTAGTTAGTAACTAATATACTAAAAGCTGCTGAAAAACAAATTCTAGTAATCTTTAAATAAGTGTTAGAACTTAATTAAATATGTTTGACCTTAAGTTCATAAGAGAGCATGAAAAAGAGATAAAAGATTCCATGAGTCGTAGAGATCTAGACATTAATGTTTTGAAAGATGTTCTTGAAAAAGACAAAAGATATCGCGACTTAAAAGAAGAGGTTGACTCTCTCAGACATGAAAGAAATGTTATTTCTGAAAAAATTAATGAAGCAAAAAAGAAAAATCAAGATGTTAAGCCAATAATTGAAAAAGCCAGAAAAATACCAGAACAACTTGCTTCGATTGAAAAAGAATTGAAACAGCTTGAAGAAGAAATTGTGATACTTGTGGCAAAGATTCCTAATATTCTTGATAAGAACGTTCCTAGGGGGAAAGATCCTTCTGGAAATAAGGTTTTGAGAAAATGGGGAAAAATTCCAAAGTTTAGTTTTAATGTTAAGACTCATGTTGAACTTGCTGAATCTCTTGGAATTGCAGATTTTGATGCTTCTGCTGAAACATCTGGAAAGGGATTTTATTATCTTAAAGGGGATTTAGCATTATTAAATCAGGCGTTACTCAGATTTGCAATTGATTTTATGCGCAGCAAGAAGTATGAATATATTGAGCCGCCATTAATGATCAGGAAAGATATTGTTGCTGCTGCAGGAGATTTGAATGCTTTTAAGGATGCACTATACAAAATTGAAGGAGAAGATCTTTATCTGATTCCTACTGCAGAACATGCATTGTTAGGAATGTTAAGAGACAAAACAATTCCAGAAGGCAAGCTGCCACTAAAATTGTTCGGATACTCTATGTCTTTCAGAAAAGAAATAGGAGCTCATGGGATAAACGAAAAAGGATTGTGGAGAACACATCAATTTAATAAGGTTGAACAGTTTGTTTTTTGTAAACCTAAAGATTCTGAGGAATATTATGATGAATTACTTGCAAATACGGAAGGTATGATGAAGAAACTACAATTGCCTTACCGTGTTTTAGAGATGTGTACAGGAGATCTTAGCATTTGGAAGATAAGGAGTGCTGATATAGAAGTTTATAGGCCAACTTTGAAAGAGTATGGGGAAACAATGTCTGTTTCAAATTGTGGATCGTATCAATCAATGGACCTAAAGATTAAGGGGATTGATAAAAATGGAGAAAAATACTTCTTACATACCTTGAATAACACTGCTATTGCAACATCTAGAATTATGGTTGCTATTTTGGAAAATAATCAGCAAAAAGACGGGACTGTTAAAGTTCCGACTGTCTTGCAAAAGTATATCGGAAAAAAGATTTTAGGAACTGTAAAAAAGATTAAAGGAAAGAAAGTTCCTAAGAAAGCGGAAAGAAAGAAAAAGAAGTAAGATTAATGATAAAATTATTGGATGATGTTGAGAAAAGTCAACGTCAAGAAATAAGTTAAGTTTATCTTATAAATTATAAGAAATGAAAGGAGGTTGAAAAATGAGTAAATCATCAGCAGAAACTTGGGTGAAGGTTATTGCTATTTTGGGATATATAAGCGCCGTGGCGCTAGCTATCGTTGGAATTTTAATGCTTGTTGGTAAGTCAATTCTAGGATCTATACCTCAATTTAGTACGATGCTCGGAGGATCTATTGGGGCGATATTTGTAGTAGCTGCAATTATCACGATTGTTATAGGGATATTTGAGTTCATAGTAGCATTGAATCTAGCAAAACATCATAACTGGGCAAGAATAGTCATGATTGTGTTAGCAGCAATAGGATTCATCGGATCGCTAGCATCTATAGTAAGCAGTCCAGTAATGGCTATTATTGATTTAGTGATAAACGGTGGAATATTTTACCTTCTAGCAATTGATAAAGATATAGCAGCCTTGTTCAAGTAAAAACTTTAATTTTTTATTTTTTCTTTTTATTTTTTTTATTTTTATCTTTCTATTTTCTCTTTTTCTGCATTCTTGCTTATCTTTAAATCAATAATTTTAAAAATCTTTAAAAAGGTGTGTTGGTAGAGGTTTATTGGGAAAAATGTTTTATTATTCAGAATTGGATTTAACAAGATTTATGCAAGAATGCATTAAACTTGCAGTTGATAATCCTTTAAATGTAAATAGACCTCATGTCGGCGCAGTGGTCGTTAATAAGAATCATATAGTAGGCAGAGGCAAGAAAAAATATGACCTTACTTTGGATTTGGAAATGCATGCTGAACTTGTTGCATTAATGGACGCAGGTATAGGAAGAACTGCAGGAGCAGTATTAGTCACAACACTTGAACCTTGCTGCCCAATTGATGAATTTCCTACACGAGTGAGATCATGCTGTCAACAGATTTTAGAAAATGGAATTGAGGATGTGGTTTATGGAATTTTAGATTGCTTACCTACTGTTCATGATTCTGCAGGAGTCTCTTTTTTATATGAGAATGGAGTGAAAGTTACACATTTAACAGACCTTATTCCTAGCAAGACCTTGATGTATAAAGGGCATGGTTCTACAAGACTATGGTACAGTGCTGTGTTGTATGATTAAGGCATTATGAGACCCATAATGTGAACCTTAATCTTATATTTCTTGAATAGGGGGATTATGGATTCAACGTCTTTAGTGTTTATCATAAGAACGCTATTGCCAATCTTAGTATATTTTAAGGTGCTAAGTGCACCTTTTCTTGTGTAAGTATAATTTCCCTTATTTGAATGGTCGATATATCCATAAAGTGCCCTATGGATAAGTGTCTTTTTTGTAACGGGTACTCTCTTGAGATCGTACTTCAGAATTGAAATCTTTTTCATGTATATACTAGAGAACAACAATATATAAATATTGTTACGTATATTTAAATATACGTATAATGGTAAATGAAAAAAGATGGGGAAAGAAGTATATAGACAATAAAAACTGGAAAGAATACACAGAAAAATTAGTTCTCGAGGAGCTTTATAGTTTCCAGAAACAGTCAAAAAGTGTCTGTTTTTAAAATGAGACGAATAAGTTCGCATATTGCCATGTTTCTAAAAGTGTCATAAAATGACACTTCTCTAAATAAGAGAAAGATTTATATATCGGTGTTATTTTTACTATTTATGGCAATAAAAAATACAATATTTGAAGCACTGCTTAATCGGGGAAAGATTCTCTCAGGAGCAGAGATAGTTAGACTCGCAAAAGAATATGAAGAAAAATTTGGAATTAAATCATATAAGGAATTATTAAAATATTTATCTCGGCATAAATATATCCGAAGAATTTTTGAGGGATTTTATTACATTAACTCTTTTGATGAAAGAACAAGAAACTTCTTTGAATTAGAAGATAAAGAGATTTTGTTCAGAGTATTAAATAAACTAAAAATTAAATGGTATGTCGGGCTAGAGTCTGCAATATATTTACAAGGTAAAACCTGGCAAACTCCTAACAGAATATCCATAGTAAATACAAAATTCAGCGGATTAAAAAAAATATTTGGGCTTAATGTAAAATTCTTTAAAACAAAAGAAATCTTCTTTTTTGGATTGAAAAAGATGAAGACAGATAAAGGCACAGAATACTTTTATTCAGATCCTGCAAAAACTTATATAGACAGAGTCTACTTTAAAGAAGTAAGGCATTTAACTAGTGTGAAGAATACTCAAACATACTTAAAGAGGTATCCAAAATGGGTTGGCAAGAAATAAATATTAGAAAATATTCCGCAGAAGTCCAGAAAAGTCTAAACATAAAACTCTCAGATGAAATAGTTGAAAAAGATCTAATCTTAACTTTTATATTGGCGGAGCTTGAAAAAGCTGGTCTTGGAAAAGAGCTTATATTTAAGGGTGGAACTTTGCTTTCTAGAAACTATTTGAATTATCATCGTTTCTCTGAAGACTTGGATTTTGTCTTCAAAGACTCAAACTCTATAAGAGGATTACCAAGACATGCAAGAGAAAGAAAAGTCAAGGCGTTTCTCGATATTTTTGTTCCTAAATTAAAAGAAGTTACAGATATACTTGGGCTTGATTTTAGCACAGATAGAAGTAATAAAAGATATTGCAGGATGTTAAGCGGAAGAACAGTATACACTTTTAAGATATATTATTCGGCAACTCAATATATTAAAATAGAGATAAATTTCATAGAAAAAGTATTTGATAGTCCTAAAGAAGTTTCAGTAAGAGCAATAACAGATTTCTTTGATTCTAAAAAATTAATGAGCGATTTAAATTTGTCTTACTCCAACTTTAAAGTTGAAAGCTATACTTTAAAAGAAATTACCCTGGAAAAATATAGGGCAGTCCTAACTAGAAAAAATCTTCAAACTAGAGATTTGTTTGATTTATTCTTAATTAAGGATTCTCTTAAGGCAGATGTATCTGAGATTGTAGAAAAAATAAGAAATTCTGCTCTTATCAAAAAAGACCTAGCAAGTTTGATTAGCGAGAAACTTGCTCTTTTGCAAAAAGATAAATTTTTTGAAAGTGAGGAGAAAATAGAAGCATTGACAGTAGCTAAATATAATCCAAAAGAGTTTGAAGAGTTTAAAGAAAAAATTAAACCTATTTTAATTGATATTTGTGAAAAGTTTTTGAAACAGGTTTAATCTTAAAAAATAAAGAGGGTTTTTTGAGCGTTACAAGAAAAGAACTTTTCTTTTAAAATAATTTGAAAATCTTTAAATATGGGATTTGATTCAGTTTATATGAAAATAACAAGAAAAGAGCTGATTTCACAATACTTGAATTTCTTTAAGATTAAGAAACATGCTATTCTTCCTAATGCAAGCCTTATCCCTGAGAATGATCCAACTGTTTTGTTTACAACAGCTGGCATGCATCCATTAGTTCCTTATATTTTAGGACAAAAACACCCCCTAGGAACAAGACTTGTAAGCATTCAAAGATGCATCAGAACAGGCGATATAGAAGAGGTTGGCGATGCTTTTCATCACACTTTTTTTGAGATGCTGGGAAACTGGAGTTTAGGAGATTACTGGAAGGAAGAAGCTATCAAAATGAGTTTTGATTTCTTGACAGAAGTGTTAAAGTTGCCTCTTGATAAACTTGCTGTTTCTTGTTTTAAAGGAGACAGCGATGCTTTCAAAGATGAAGAAAGCAGTGAAATATGGATGAAACTTGGGATGCCTAAAGAAAGGATTGTCTTTCTTGGGAAAGATGATAATTGGTGGGGCCCTGCAGGCAAGACAGGACCTTGCGGACCAGACACTGAAATGTTCTATTATGTTGGAACTGGAAAACCTAAAGCAAACAGCAATCCTGAAAAAGATGATAAGAACTGGTGTGAGATATGGAATGATGTTTTTGTTCAGTACAACAAAACAAAAGAAGGCAAATTTGAACACACTGATCGTATGGTTATAGACACTGGAATGGGTGTTGAAAGAACACTTACTGTATTAAATGGTTTGAAAGATGATTATCTTACTGAAGTTTTTTCTCCTGCAATTGAAGAAATTGCATATTTATCTGGGAAGAGGTATGGTTTTAATCAGGATCATACAAGGGCGATGAGGGTTATTGTCGATCATATTCGCGCTTCTGTTTTTATATTAAATGAAGGGACTGTGCCAAGCAATGTCGAACAAGGATATGTTTTAAGGAGATTGATAAGAAGAGCAATAAGATTTGCAAAACAGATAAATGTCGAAGGAAAAGTCTGCAAGAGAGTTGCAAAAATATTTATTGATTATTATAAAGGAGATTATCCAGAACTTACACAAGCTGAAAAGTTTATTTTAGATGAAATTGAAAAAGAAGAAATAAAGTTTGATGAAACTCTTGAAAAAGGGATTAAAGAGTTTGAAAAAATGATAAGAGAAAGAAAAGAAATAAGCGGAAAAGATGCTTTTTTCTTATATCAAAGTTTTGGTTTTCCTTTGGAGATTGTGAAAGATCTTTGTCAAGAACATAGGATGAAAGTTGATGAACAAGAATTTGAAGAGGAACTTGGAAAACATCAAGAACTTTCAAGACAATCATCTAAAGGAAAGTTTAAATCTGGATTGCAGGATAATTCAGAAGCAACAACAAAGCTGCATACGGCAACGCACATTTTAAATCAGGCTTTGAGAGAAGTTCTAAGGTCTGATATCCAGCAAAAAGGCTCAAACATAACTCCTGAGAGATTAAGATTTGATTTTAATTTCGATAGAAAACTTACAAAAGAGGAGTTACGTGAAGTTGAAGATATTGTAAACCAGAAGATAAAAGAAGGATTGGATGTTGAAAGAAAAGAGATGAGTGTTGATGAAGCGATAAAGCTGGGAGCGCAGGCTGTTTTCAAAGGAAAATACGGAGAAAAAGTTTCTGTTTACATGATCTGCGGAAAAGATGATAAGGACTTGCGTCCATTCTCCTGCGAAATCTGTGCTGGCCCCCATGTTGAGAACATAAAAACATTGGGGCATTTCAGGATTATAAAAGAAGAAGCTGTTGCTGCGGGCGTGAGAAGAATTAAAGCGATTCTGGAGTAGAATTAATCCTTCTTAATCCAATCTTATGATATGTAATTGTTAATAAATCTGGACTTCTTGACAATGTTGTCGGGAGAGAGTGTTTATAATATTATTAATGAATCTAAGAAACGATGTTGTTGTTGATGATGATAAACAATAAAGATTAATTATTTAGCAGTTATCACAACTCACAGAACATTCTTCCTCTCTTTGGTAAGAACAATCGTAATTGATTATGGCTTGAAAGGTTTTTGTGTCGTGTGCTTTGACAAACCCTAAGTCTTTCTCAACAGAGTATTCCTCTGCAGTACATATAACAATAACATTTTGGGCATCTGCACTTCCTGAATTTGTCACGCCCCCATCAACTCTGCCAAAACAACCCATTCCCCCTCCTAACTGATTCACCATTTGATGAAAAACTCGAAGGTTTGGACTTCCTCCAGCCGTATTTGTCTGATTTGTTTGAGAAGCAGATATAGTGCTTACCACTTGATTAGTAATGGTATTTAGTGCAACTGTTGATTTTTTTGCAGACTGAGGGGATAACAAGACTACGCCTAGAAGAACTATCAAAGCAAATATAACTGCGAATATGACTAAAGCAAGTAAAGGAGGAACGCGCATTTTTGTCTTTCTTAATTGTCTTTTCATCTCATGCTTTACTTCATCTATTCTTTTTGGCTCGTATCTATGCCCGCAGTAATGACAGACTTCTCCTGTTCTTTGTTTTCCGCAATATTTACAGTATTCTACCATGCTCAAAAACCTCTGGTTTTTGGCATGCAGAAAATGTTATCATTTTCTACCATTTTCGAGTGTGTTTTATTATTTTTATGTTATTCATTTTATTTTATCAATCGTTTCTTGCTTTATTGGCATAGTTTATAATCAGATCATTAAAAATTATTAAAAATTATCTGAGAAAATTGACTTGAGGGATTAATTAGAAAAACTTCTCAAGCATTTTTCTCATTCGTATTTAAGATTGGTTGAACGTTAATAGGGATTCTAACATTTAATTGCCCCTTTATTCCAAGCTCATTGTCATGAGTATGTCATTGCTTTCATTCATTACTTTTTGCATTATTTCTTTGTCTTTTGCGCCAGGACTTTGCTGCAAGTACTTTAGAGCTTTTGTAGCTGCTGCCATTGCCCCTATCTTTGCAACACTGTTTGCTTTTATCTCATTCATGACAAACTGAAGCACTTCTTCGTCATCTGCTTTTGGATTTATTTTCTTGTAATCCAAAGCCTTGCTTGCGGCCATCATCATTGCTATCTTTATCTTTTCATCATCCATTTTTTTATACCCTTTTTTGATAATAAGTGGGGGTTTTAAGGTTTTATAAAGATTATGCTCAAAAACTATATAGTTTTTGGCATGCCGAAAATTTCCTGATTTTTGAGCATTGTTAAAGAAAATAGGTGTTCTAATTAGAATGCAGGGGGACTGGACGATATTCCTGCAATAAACTCATGAGAGTTCTTGCACTATAGTCCGTGCTTGGTTTGCTTGGATCCCATGAGAATCCTTCATAACCGGGTTTTGTTCTTACATGATTTTGAAAAGAATCTAAGAATGCTTTCTCTTCATCAGGATTTATAATTCTGTTGGAATCGACATCTGCATATTGCTTCAAAGTCGTTTGATAAAGGCTTTTCAGTCTTCTTGTTTGTGCATTGTCAATAGAAGAGCAAACAACTGGAACTGCTATGAATAGAGCTAATCCAGCTACCAGAATCCATCCTTGCCATCCAGGCATCGATAATCTTTTTATCAAAGGAGTTCTTTTCCTTTCTGCCATTTTCTTTTCTTTAGTTTTCAATTTAATCATCACTCTTCTCCCTGAGAATTTTTTAAAAGAAAAAAAAGAAAAAAATAAAATAAAAAAATTAAATGTTTACTGGAAGTTGTATCTCAATCCTAGAGATCCACTTACTCCGCTTGCTCCGAAACCAACCATTGGCTGTAATTGCAATCCTTTAGCCATTGTTGGAAGAACGAAACCTGCGTAACCACTCCAGCTTCCACCAACGTTTGTTGGATCTGCTGAAAGGCCTGCACATGGAACCCCGAATTTGCATACACCAAATCCTGAAACTTCAACACCAGGTGTTACTTTTCCACTTGCGCTTCTTGATCCAGAAGCAGCTGCTTCCAATGTAACTGGTCCGAATGTTTCTGCTCTTGCAACTCTTGCTCCAAGGTTAACTCCACCTTCTACTGGCTTAGCTGTTGCTTGAACTAATGTTTTTGCAACAACTCCTTCAGCTGTAAATCCTGGTTTTCCAGTTATGTCTGAAACTTCAACACCAACTGGTCCATAGAATGCAGCTCCACTTAAGGTGTTCTTTCCTTTCAATACACCTGTGCTGTCTGGTGAAACTGTGAATGCATCTTTTGCATAGACATCTACACCAAATAGGCTTGATCCACCTTCACTTTGCAAAGTGTAACTTCCACTTGTGGTTGCTACTGTTCTTACTCTTGCGTTTGCGAAAGATGCTTCAACACCAACTCTGTAACCTCCAACGGTTGCTGGAGCGTTTGCAGCTGCAGCGTATCCTGCACATCCTAATGCAACACCAACTGCTATTGCAGCTTTTTTTATAAAGTTCATTTTATCCTCCTTGTAAATTTATTTTGTTTATTGATTTTGATTTATTGTGTGATTTTGTTTGTTCCAATTATTTACTATTGAATGGTAACAATTTTACACATATGTAATGTAAGCGGGATATATAAAGCTTTCTATTTGTAATAATTAAAAAGTGACATAATTAACTAAGAAAGTTATGAAATTTATACACACGTGTGTGTATAAAAAAAGAAAGGTTTAATTTGACATAGAACGTTAGTTAAAAAGAATAGAACAAAAGTCATTTACCTTCAATTAACACCCTAAGTGCACTATTTTTTAAGTGAATCCTCTTTGAAATTATTTTACTCTTCTCTTTAGCCCACTTTTCAAGTTCAGGCAATTCATTTTTTTGAATAGTAATTGAATTTAATTTTTCCATTTTTATCCAACGTAAATAATAAGTCTATCAAAATTTACTTCTACTTTATAAAAACAACGTTCTTAAAGTCCTTGAAGTGCTCATCTCCAGTAACTATCTGGGCGTCAAGCATCTTTGCTGTTACTAAAATAAAAACATCCGCTAGACCAAAATCTCGCATTTTCTTTTTAATATCTGGGTGAATTAACCCCGCTTCTTTTGATAATTCGGGAGTAATATTACAAATTTTAGAAAGAGAAATTATGGACTTATATGCTAATGCATAATCTCTTTTTTCTCTTTTTATCATACTAATTACTTCTGCAATTGTTAGAGAACATGTAAAAATTTCGTTTTTTTCATTTTCGAGTATAACCTTAATTTTAGATCCACGATTACTTCCGATTAAATACTCAATCCATGCCCAAGCATCTATAACGTACCTCATTTTTTTATTAATCTATTCTTATTACCCTAGCTGTCCAATAAATTTATCTTCTTTACTAAAGGACCTCATTCCTTTAAGCACTCCAAAAGCACTTTTTTTTATTTTCTCGATTATTATCTTGATGAGCTCTCCTTCTTGTATTGACTGAGATTCAACTATTTTTTTGGGTAGAGTTACAACTAAGCTTCCACCAATTTTTCTTGTTGTTGTTAGGCTTTCCATATTTTGCGGTTTAAATCTTGTTATATATTTAGTTATATAAAATATAACTTTTAGTTATATTTAAATCTTTCGGTTTCCCTCTGCTTTGTATTATCCCGAAACTATTTCATAAGGCTGTTCTAGTTAGCCCTATGAAATTGAACAAATCTAAGATAACGGAGACACTTAGAAAGCTAGCTGATGGAAAAACAGTTTATCAAGCAAGAAAGGTTGCTGGCATAAGCG